>NZ_JBEGDO010000003.1:0-333532 GCF_051913525.1 Pseudomonas sp. PKS
GTGGGTTTACCCGCGAAAAGGCCGGTGCAAGCACTACAAGACAGTTGCTCCCATCAGGTCCGCGATACCTGCGGGAGCGGGTTTACCCGAGGCCGCCCAGAGCCCCTTCTCGCCTGCGACTGTAGATGCGCCGGCGCTTCGGAAAAATAGCCAAGGCAAGAAGTGGACTTCGGCAATTGCCGAAGTATCGGCGCACAGCTCGGGCCAGGGCTCAGCCTGCGCCGCCTGTGCCAGCCCTCACTCGGCAGGGTCGACCTTCACCACCTGCCAGCTGTCGTCCGGGTCGAAGCGCTTCATCGCCTTGGCGACCTTCTCGCCGTCTGGCCCCAGGTCCTTGTCGAACACCTGGCCGTCGTGGCTGATCATGAAGCTCATGACCCCCGTCTGGTTGTACCTGGCAGGCCAGGCGATCAGCGCAAAGCCTCGACTCATCTGG
This sequence comes from Pseudomonas sp. PKS, assembly GCF_051913525.1. NCBI lineage: Bacteria > Pseudomonadati > Pseudomonadota > Gammaproteobacteria > Pseudomonadales > Pseudomonadaceae > Pseudomonas > Pseudomonas sp. PKS. Next base: position 437 of record NZ_JBEGDO010000003.1, read on the forward strand.
TCGCCGATCAGGTAGCTGTAGGCGCCGCCGGGTGCCGACGGGCCCTGGCCATCGAGAATGCGAAAGTGATAGCCATACCAGTCATCGCCGACTACATCCTGACCGAACAGCGGGCCCAGTGGGCTGATCTGGCCGTCGCCTTCGTCCGCCCAGTAGAGGCCGTCGTGCTTGCCAGGGCTGCTGAAGATTTTCTGGGCGTACTCGAGCGCACCGTTGCCGTTGCGATCCTGGGTGGCGTAGTCCATCTGCGCGTCGTGATACGCCAGCACCGACTGCAAGGCCGCCAGCTCATTGCGGCCAATGCGCCGCGCACGGATCTCAGCGCTGCCGGCCTTTAGATCGAAGCGCCAGCCGCCATTGCCTTTGACCAGCGGGATCGGCAAGGTCCAGGGGGCGTTGCCCACTGCCAGAATCGCCTTGCGCTCGCCGTCCGCCTCGATGCGATGTTGCTCGCGGTACTGCTGCAGGAACGCATCCACGTCGCTGCGCTGCACGCCCCCGCGGGGGATGTAGGTACGCCAGTCATCGCCGAGCAGCTGCGCCAGGCGCGCTTCGTCGGGGTGCTCCACGCCCAGGGCCTGGACGAAGGCATCGACGGCTTGTTCCGGCGTCGGAAAGGCCTGCTGGGCCGAGGCGATGCACGACCAGGCAAGGCCCGTGGCCCAGAGTCCCACAAGCGTCTTGAGGTTCATCGCCGCCCTCCTCCCCTGCGCATCGGCGCACTGACCGGTCTTGACACCGGACGTCCCGCCGCCCGCGCAGAACTGGGCCGCTGGGCGAACGACTGGCTCAATCGCCCACGGTTGGCCTGCACATTGGCTCGCGACGGCGAGCGAACGCCATCGAAGGCATTGTTGCGAGCCCGCCCGGCCGAGGCCGTGGGCCGCTTGTACGCGGCCTGGCGGAGCTGGCCATCGCCTTGGCGGCGGTCGGCTACCCGGGGTGCGTTCGCCGCACCTTGCAGGCGATTGCCAGCCTGGGCTTCGCGCACCCGTTCACGGGCCTCACGGTTGGTGGTGGCCGGACGTTCGATGCCATGCCGGTCCATCGAAGCACGGGCACGCTCCCGGGCCTCGGTGCGCTGGGCATCGTCACCTCGATACGCAGCGCGCTGGCGGGCGCCGTCCAGTTGCCGGCCGTATTGCTCGCGACTCCTGGCATCGCGATAGGGCACGCCATCGCGGTGCACGGCGTTGTGCTGCCACTTGTTCTGGCTGTTGTTGATGCGGTTATCGATGTTGTTGATGTTGTTGTAGCGGTCGACGTCGATATCGATGTCGTGATCGTCCCAGTCGCAATCACCCCACAGCGAATTGATGATCGCCACGCCTGTGCCGAAGGCTAGCCCCGCCACCAGAGCCGAGCCCGCGTAATAGGCCGGCGGCGGTGGGTAGTACACCGGCGGTGAGGCGGGATACTGCCAGGTGCCGTAGGTGGTGTTGGGGTTGTAGCTGGGCACGTAGACCACTTGCGGATCGGCCGGCTCGATGATGATGGTGTTGCCGGCCGGCTCGCTCTGGGTGGTAGCGCCCGCGGAGGACGGCGCTGGCGCGGCTTGCACGATCACGTTCTGGTACTGGTTGCTCTGCAGGTTGCCGGCTGCCTGAGCCTGGCGACGCAGGCGCTGCACGCTGTTCATGACATCGTCGGGCTGGGCCAGGAAGGCATCGCCCAGGCGTTGCACCCAGACCGGGTCCTGGCCCAGCGTCACCAGCACCTGCGAAAAGGCGACCAGCGCCTGCACGCTGGGGTCCCAGGCCTGCCCGGCCACCTGCTTGACCGCCTCGTCGCCCTTGAGCGTGCTGTTGGCCTTGGACCAGCTCACCGCCTCGGCGACCTCCCCCGGGTAGGTGGTCGCCATCAGCACCTGCGCCAGCAGCGCATCAGGGTACAGCGCGATGGGTGCGAGCATCTGGTCCAGTTGCTCCTGGGTGAACACGGCCGCCTTGGCGGCGCCCGCACTCGGCGCCGGCTCGCCAGCCGGGGCAGGCGCCGTTGCCGCCGTCTGCGCGAGGCTCGCCGTGCCGCCCAGGCACAACATCATTGTCATGACGCCTAGCATTGGAACGCGCATTGCACCTCCCGCAAAGGTCCATCGCCTGAGATGAGTGTGCGTTAAGGGTAGCGCTGCACCTGCGATTTACCACGTCGCGCACGCCGGCTGTCGATCCACACCAGCATGGCGCTGGCATACAGCGAAACCGCCAGGAACAACGCCATGCGCACCGCGAACGCACGGTACACGTCCTGGCCCGCCACGCTGTCCTGCACCGACTGCCCGAGCAGGATCAGCATGGTCGTCAGGCAACTGACCCAGAACGCCGGTCCATGCCGGCTGCCGATCACCGCATACAGCCGCCGGGCCTGCCACAGGACAAACAGCAGCCCCCACAGAAAGAACATCCACAGGTGGACGAACAAGCTGAGCGCACCCCACAGCACAATCGCCAGCAACCCGGCCAGCAACGTCGAGCCAATCAGTTCGCGGGCGGCCTGGCGGGCATCGGTCTGGTCGGCCTGCTGGCCGAGGCTGACCGCCTTCATGATCAGCGGCATGAAACGGTCCGGTGCGATCAGCGCCAGCACAAACGCCGGCATGACAATCAGCGTCGCGCGCAGGGCGATCCAGCTCACCTCCTCGGGGCTCAAGCGCGGCGGCACTGGCGCAGCCGCGACGTCGGCCGGCTCGGGGAACAGCACATGGGCCACCGCACAGCCGATGACCGCCAGCAGCATGCCCTTGGCCAGCGCCTCGACCACCGACAGTGCCAGGGTGAAATCGCTGGTCCCTGCTGCGGCGATCATGGTCAAGCCGATCACCAGCAGGTTCGCCAGCAGCCCGTTGCCGCCGTGCAAGGCGTAGCGGAACACTGCGAACAAGCCAACGCCCACCAGCAGGACGCCGCTCAGCGGCGCATGGCGCAGCAGCGGGATCAGCAGCAGGCCGCTGCCACAGCTGAGCAACACCATCAGCGCCAGCACCGGCGCTGCACGCAGCCCCAGTGCCTGGCTGCGCATGGCCAGCAACAGCACGGCGAACACCGGCGCCAGGATCGGCACCGGCATGTCCAAGCCGAAGCTCGCCGCCAGGCACAGTGCCGTGCCCCAGGCCAGGCGCAGCGCCCGCAGGCGACGCAGTTCAATAGGCATAGGACAACCAGCTCATCATCCACATGAACACCCGGCCCAGCAGGTTAAGTGGATTGCCCTCCCCTGGCAGCGCCATGATCTCGGCCTGGCCACCGACCCGCAGGTTGCTCACGTTCAGCCGCCCATCGCGCTCCAGCTCGACGATCACCGGGAAACGCTGCGCCGAACGCAGCCACTCGCGGCTGTTCTGCACCTGGGGCAGCGAACCTGGCGGCGGGCTCTGGCCGACGCTCACGCCATAGCCGATGCTGCGTACCCGTCCGTGCAGCAACTCGCCGGGCAAGGCATCGAGCACCACCAGCACCGGGGTGCCCGGGCGCAGGTGGCCCAGGTTGTTCTCGGTCATGTCGGCGCTGATCCACAGGTCGTGGATGGCGATCAAGGTCATCACCGGGCTGCCGGCGCCGACATAATGGCCGACATCGGTGCGCAGGTCGGTGATCAATCCATCGGAGTCGGCCCGCACTGCGGTGCGTGCCAGGTCCAACCGAGCCTTTTCGACGTTGGCCACCGCGCTGCGCACCTGGGCGTTGTCCGCCTCCTGTCCGCCCTGCTGCTCGCGGGCGCGCTCGACTTCGGCGCGGGCCGCAGCCACTTGGCTGCTGGCCTGCTCGCGGCTGGCCTGGGCGCCCTCCAGGCGTCGCACGGACACCGTGCCAGGGTCCTCCTGATACAGGCGTGCCAGGCGCTCGGCGTCCTGGCGGGCCTTGCGCTCGTTGGCCTGGGCGGCAGCCAGCGAGGCCTGGGCGGCGTCGATGCCGGCGGTATGGGCACCGATCTGCCGGCGCACCGTATCGAGCTCGGCCTCGGCTCGCGCCAGGGCGATGCGGTATTGCGCCTGGTCCAGCTCGAACAGCACCTCGCCCTTGCGCACTTCCTGGTTGTTGCCCACCGCCACCCGCTTCACCTGCCCGGCCACCTCGGCACTGACCGGCACCACATAGGCCTGCAGCCGCGCCTGCTGGGTATAGGGTGTGAAGCGGTCGGCGAGCAAATACCAGAGCAGGCTCACGGCGATCAGCAGCAGGACCCAGCGCATGCCTCGGTCGGGCTTGGCGGGTGTCGGCGAAGGGGCTGGGGCATCGCTCATTTCGGCTCACCTGTGTCGTTGCGCGCTGGGGCGGGATTGTCGAGCAGATCCCCCCAGTCGGTGCGTTGCTGCATGTGTTGGCGGGTGTCGGGGGCGATGGGCGCGCGGTGCGGATCCCAGCCACCACCGAGGGCTTTGTATAGGGCCACCAGGCTGCCGACCGCATTGCCACGGCTCACCAGGTAGCTGTCCTGCTGTTGCAGCAACAGTTGCTGGGCATCGAGCACCCGCTGGAAATCGGCAAAGCCCTCACGGTACTGGGACGTGGCCAAGTCCAACGAGCGTTGCGCGGCCTGGGAGGCCTGCTGGCGAACCTCGGCACTTTGCAGAGAGCGCACCAGCCCGCTGGCCGCGTCGTCGGCCTCGCGGGCGGCCTCGCGCACATCGCGCTGGTACAGCTCGATCAACTGCTGAAGGCGCGCATCTTCCACGCGCACGGCGTTCTTGCGCCGGCCATAGTCGAACGGGCTCCAGATCAGGCTGGGGCCGGCGGCGAGCTGGAAGCTGTCGGGCAGGTGGCTGGCCGAGACGAACGTCCAGCCAATGCTGCCCAACAGGCTCAGCGACGGGTACAGGTCGGCCTCGGCCACGCCCACCAGTGCCGATTGCGCCGCCACCGCCTGCTCGGCGGCGCGAATGTCCGGGCGGCGCTGCAGCAGGCTCGCCGGCACGTCCTGCAGGATCGCCCGGTCGGGCAGCGGCAACTGCCCGTGGCCGCTCGCCAATTCAGGCAATGGCCCAGGTGGCCGGCCCAGCAGTGCGCACAGCACGTTACGCAGGGCGTTGAGCTGGTTCTCGAGCTCCGGAATGCTGGCCTGGGTGGCCAGAAACTGGGTGCGGGCCTGCTGCCAGTCGAGTTCGTCGTTCTCGCCATGGCGGAACAGCCGTTCGGTGATCTGCAGGCTGCGCGCCTGGCGCTGGGCGTTCTCATGGGCGATGTCCAGGCGGGCCTCGACGGTGCGCAGGCTGAAATAGGTATCGGCCACCTGCGCCCGCAACAGCACCATGGCATCGGCGTAGTTGGCCTCGGAGGCAAAATACAACGCATCGGCCGACTCGATGGCGCGGCTGAAGCGCCCCCAGAAGTCCACCTCCCAGGCGATGTCGAAGCCCAGGCTGGATTGCCAGAACACCGAGTCCCGGGCCGTGGGGGTACCGGACTGGTCCTGCTTGAGGTAAAGGTTCTCGCCGCGCAACTGCTGCACCTGGGGGTAGCGCCCGGTCTGGGCGATGGCCAGCTGCGCGCGCGCCTCGGCGATGCGCAGGCCTGCTACGCGCAGGTCGGTGTTATGTGCATCGGCTTCGGCGATCAGCGCATCGAGCCTCGGGTCGGCGAACACCGCCCACCACTGGCGCAGGTCCGGCGAAGCCGCCGAGCGGGTGGCCTGCTCCAGCAAGGGGGTATGCCAGGTGTCCAGCCAGGGCGTCGGCACGGGTTTGAAGTCCGGGCCGACCTGGGTGCAACCGCCCAAGGCGGCCAGGCTCAGTGCACAGCAAAAGACACGTTTGACCATGGCCAGCCCTGGTTCAATACGTCTTGTCGACAGGCGTTTCGGGCACTTGCTGCGCGACCCACTGCCAGAACAGGTTGTAGGTCACAGCCAGGATCACCGGGCCGATGAACAGGCCAATGATGCCCTTGACCACCATGCCGCCCAGCGCACCGATCAGCACCACCGGCATCGGCACGTCCACGCCACGCCCCAGCAGCAAGGGCTTGAGCACGTTGTCGGCAAGGCCGGCGACGAAGGTGTAGATGGCGAACACGATGGTGCCGACCGTGAAACCTTCGGTGCTGAAGACGTAGGCGATCACCGGCAGCGTGATCAGCGTCGCAGGCGCCTGGGCAATGCCCAGCATGAGGATGGCGATAGCCAGGATGCCTGCGCCTGGCACCCCCTTGATCACGAAGCCGACGCCGATCAGCAGCATCTGGATGAACGCGATGCCGATCACGCCCTGGGCCACCGCGCGGATGGTGGCGGTGCACAGCTTGGCGATGGGCTTGCCCTGGGCTTCGCCGGAGACCCGCATGGCAATGCGTTGCGCAGCCCATTCACCGCGCTCGCCAAAGGCCATGATCACGCCTGAGATGATGATCGCCGCGATGAACAGCAGGAACGCGCCGCCAGCACTGGCGATGGCCCCGAGCAGCAACCGGCCGGCATCCTTGAGGTACGGCATCAGGTTGTTCAGCACCCCGCTCAGGCTTTCGGACGCCGACAGCCAGAGGGCATACACCCGTGGCCCCACCAGCGGCCAGGTGGCGACCGACTCTGGCGGCGCCGGCACGCTCCAGGCGCCGCTCTTGAGCAGCGTCACCAGGCTTTCGACCGAATCGCCGAGGGACACCACCACCAGGTAGATCGGCACCAGGAGCACCAGCAGGACCAACAGCACCACCAGTGTCGCCGCATGACCGTCCTTCAAGCCGCTGGCACGCTTGATCCGTTGCTGCAACGGGTACAGCGTGACCGCGAGGATCACTGCCCAGAGCATCAGTTCGAGAAATGGCTGGAACACCTGGAAGGCGAAAATCACCAAGCCCGCCACCAACCCCGCCTTGATGAGCACATCCAGCAATCCCCGCGACAGGGCGCTGTCCAGCTTGAAACTCGGCTGCATGAATCACCTCCGGGCCGCCGTGGGCGGGTCGAACAATCGGTGCGCCGGTCGGCGCCATGTAAGTCGTCAAACTTGCGGTCGGTGGTCGCCTGCAGAACCGTCGTCGTCCTCGAACCCTTCACTCGACGCGCGTCGCTGGTACAGCTCCAGCAGCCATCGCTGCTCCTGGTGCTGGTAGCGCCGCACCCAGGCGGCAGCCTGGGCTTCGTCCTGGCCCAGGGCGATGAATGCGCGGCGCGCCATTTCAAGGCTGGAGTGGAAGGTCTCGCGGACCGGGCTCGCGCCAAGCTCGAGCAGGCGCAGGACATCCTGATGGTCGCGCACGGAGGCGATGACTGGGGTGTGCGGGTACTGCTGGGCGAGCAGGTCCACGGTCTTGAGATTGACCTGCGGATCGTCGGTGGCGACGATCACCAGTTCGGCCTCGCCGACCTTGGCCGCGCGCAGGATCTGCGAGCGCGACGGGTCGCCATAGAACACCGGCGGGCCCTGCTTGTCGGCTTGGCGTCCGAAGGCTTCGACCGAGGTATCCAGGGCCACCAAGCGTACACCTTCGGCGTGCAGCATCCTGGCGATGGCGCGCCCCATGCGGCCCATGCCGGCCACCACCACCTGCGGCGCTTCATCCACTGCCGGCAGCGTGTCAGGGGTCTCCAACACCGGCCGCTCCTCTCGCAGCTGACGCGCCAGCGCCATCATCACCAGCGGCACCACCGCCATCGACAAGGTGATGGCCAGCACCAGCAGGTCGTGCACCTGTTGCGCCAGCAATTGATGATCCAGCGCCAGCTTGAACACCACGAAGGCGAACTCGCCCCCCGACGCCAGCACCACCGCCAGGCACAGCGCCTGGGCACGGCTCAGCCCGCCGGCCCAACGTCCCAGGCCAAACAGCACAGGCAACTTGATGCCCACCAGCAACAGGGTCAGCCCCAGCACTTGCAGGGGGAAGCCCAGCAGTAATCGCAGATCGGCGGTCATGCCGACGCCGACGAAGAACAGCCCCAGTAGTAGCCCCTTGAGCGGCTCGATCTGGGATTCGAGTTCGTGGCGAAACGGCGATTCAGCCATCAGCACACCGGCCAAAAATGCACCCAGCGCCATGGATACGCCCACGTGCTCCATCACCCAGGCTGTCCCCAACACCACCAGCAGCGCCGTGGCGGTGGAAAGCTCGTGCAGCCCCGACCTGGCCACCCAGAGAAACGCCGGTCGCAGCAGGTAACGCCCACCGATGATCACGATGCCGATACCGATCGCCACCGCCAGCAATGGGCGGGTGCCCTCAGACGTGGTCGTCGCGCCACCGGCAAGCAACGGCACCACGGCGATCAACGGGATGGCGGCAATGTCCTGGAACAACAGGATGCCCACGGCCAAGCGCCCATGTGGCTTGTTCAGGTCCTTGCGCTCGGCCAGTACCTGAAGGCCGAACGCGGTGGACGACAGTGCCAGGCCCACACCGAGCACCACCGCCGCGGCAGGCGACTGGTCGAACAACACCAAGGCGAGCCCTCCCAGCACCAGCGCAGTGAGGCCCACCTGCAACGAGCCGACGCCGAACAGCGACTTGCGCATCGTCCACAATTTACGCGGCGACAATTCAAGGCCGATGATGAACAACAGCATCACCACGCCCATCTCCGAAAGCCGTGCGACGTTGTGGGGATTGTCGATCAGGCCCAGCACCGAAGGGCCGATCACGATACCGGCGAGCAGATAACCGGGTACCGCACCCAGCTTCAGGCGCTGGACCAGAGGAACCAGAAGCACCACAGCCAACAGAAAGACTACCGTCGCCTGCAACAGGCTGCCGTCATGAGGCATTTCCCTCCCCCTTGCTCGGATGCCAGGCAACCGCCCGCGCGAAGTCGATTGCCTGAGTCCCGCCGGCCATGATGGAACTGAGTATGGGTGATTAATGGCAGTTTGCTTGTCGCTGGTTTTTATTTTCCGCGCAGGGTTTACAGACACACATCGCCCCCGCCGCCGTTTGCTCGGAGCAGTCGAAACGTAGGGCCTCACGGCCTACTGCGACGCGTCATCGACCTCAAGGGCTGACCTGGTAGCCACGCCCCTGCAGGCAGCTGCTGTAGGCGCTGGCGTGGGCGGAGTCCTGGGCTTGGTTCTGGCTGCGGCGGTCCTGGCGGCGCTCCTGACGCTGGCGCATTCCACCGACCGCCGCCCCCGCTGCGGCCACTTCGCCGGCGCGGTTCTGTCGGTATTGCGCCTTGGCATCGTCACCGGCCCGGTCATAGAGCTCCTCGTGCTGCCGGCCACGGACCTCGGCCCCCACCGCCCCTGCCGCCGCCCCGGCGGCCGCGCCACGCACGCGGCCCCCGACATGGGCCTTGGACGAGGTGTCGGCGCTGCTGGCCGCGTTGCTGGCTACACCGTTGCAGTAGTCCATGTCCTGTTGCATCTGCTGGCTGCTCTGGCCATTGAGCGGCACGACGCTCTGGGCACCGACAGGCCCTGCGAGCAGCATCAACCCCAGGCAACACCCGGTGAACGTACGCATGGCACACCTCCTCGAAAGAAAGTCCCAACGTTCCAGAATAGTGCCCGCGCGAGTTCACTGGGTTCGTGGGCAAAATCATTCGAGCCCTCGCCTAGAACTTTTTGCTATTTATCGGTCTATGTGAGGGAGCACAGCTCGATAAACGCGGCCCACCGCTTTTCAAGACCCATGGCCGCGATCCCAATGTCATTCAGAGGTTGTCTTTGCTCATGAAAATCAACGTCCCACGAATGGTGCTCCTTGGCCTGTTCGCGTTCGCGTCGATGGGCTCGGCATCTGCTTCACCGATGAAGGCGGCAAGCCCAGCGCCCGCCGCCCCGATCACTGCCACGCGGGTGGTCGAAAACCCCTGGCCGAGCCTGGCCAGCCTGACAGGCAAGCAACAAGGCCCGATGCTTGCCCACGACGACCGCTACTGGCGAGACGGCCGCTGGCACGACCGACGGGACGATTGGCGCCGTGCCCAATGGCGCCGCGAGCAGGCCCGCCGGGAGGCCGAGCGTCGTCACGAGTGGGAACGCCGTCACTATCGCGCCCGCTACGAATACGATCATCGTTACTACGATCACGACCGGCGCTACTACGGGCATGATCAGCGCTACTACCGTCGTTAAGCGCTACGTCACGCCCTGGTATCAGGGCGTGTCCTGGTTCCAGCGTCCGGCGTAGTCCCGGGCGAACTGCGCGGCGATGCGCCCGGAGCGCGAGCCGCGTTGGGTGGCCCAGCGAACCGCATGCACATGGGCCTGCTCGATGGCATGCGCAGGCACACCGTAGAACGCCAGCCACTGGTTCACCGCGTTCAGGTATTCGTCCGGCGAGAAGCCGTAGAACGAAATCCACAGCCCGAAGCGCTCGGACAGCGACACTTTCTCCTCTATCTCTTCCCCCGGGTGCAGCGCACCGTTCTCGCCGCGGGTCATGGACAGGTTGTCCGAAGCGCGTTCGGCAATCAGGTGCCGGCGGTTGGACGTGGCGTAGATCAGCACGTTCGACGAATGCTCGGCCACCGAACCGTCCAGGGCGGTCTTAAGACGCTTGTAACCGATGTCCCCTTCCTCGAACGACAAATCATCGCAGAACAGGATGAAGTACCCTGGCTGGTGGCTGACGATCTCGATGACTTCGGGCAGGTCCCCGATGTTTTCCTTGTCGATCTCCACCAGCTTGAGCCCACGCGAGTGGAACTCGTCGAGGCACGCCTTGACCAGGGAAGACTTGCCCGTGCCCCTGGAGCCGGTCAGCAACACATTGTTGGCCGGCTTGCCGTCGAGAAACTGCTGGGTATTCTGGCGGATCAGCGCCTTTTGCCGGTCGACGTTCTGCAGTTGATCGAAGCCGATGAGCATGGGCCGCCTGACCGGTACCAGGGTGGCGCGATGGCCGCCCTGGCTGGCCCGGTACTGCCATTGGTAGGCGATGGCATCGGGATCGAGGACGGGCACGGGTGGAGGCGCGAACGCGCGCTCCAGGGAGTCGGCGATGCGCTTGAGCTGCGCAACGACCTGCTGGGAGAAATCGGCCGGGTCGGGCAAAGGCGTGTTCATGAGCGATAGCACATAGGTCGAGGGGAGAGGCGCCATGATGCTAAGCTGGCGCGCTCCCGTCTAACGACTGATGGACACAAATCGTCGAATAATGGACAACAAGACCCCAATCGCGACCCAGCATTTCCTGCCACCTGACCGGGAAGTGGCCACGCTGGCCCTGGACCTGGCGGACGGCACCTGCATCGAAACCCATCGACACCCCCATGGGCAGTTGCTCTATACCACCCAGGGCACGTTGATGGTCAACACCCATCAGGGGTGCTGGGTGGTGCCTTGCAATTACGGATTGTGGATTCCCGCCGAGGTCGCCCACTGGACACGCAGCCTCGGTGCCACCTGTATCCGCACGCTTTATTTCGCGCCACAGCGCACCCCAGGTATGCCTGGCGAGTGCGCGGTCTACGCCATCTCCAATCTGGTGCGCGAATTGATCATCGAGACCTCGGGCATGGACCTGGAGATTGCCAAAGGTAGCCGGCATGCCCGCCTGGTCGGGTTGCTGCTCGATGAACTGGCGCTCGCCAGGGTCTCGGCAATCTACCTGCCGCGCCCCAAGGGGCAGCGCCTTCAAGCGCTGTGCCAGCACCTTGTGCAGAACAGGACGCTGGATTGGGGGCTGGCCGAGTGCGGCAGTTTCCTTGGCTTGAACATCAAGACTGTGCAGCGCTGGTTCCATGAGGATGTGGGCATGAGCTTCGGTACATGGCGCAAACAGGCACGACTGTTGATCGCGCTGGACAGGCTTGCCCAAGGCCACAACATTCTCGACGTCTCGCTGGATGCCGGCTATTCCACACCCAGCGCGTTCACGGCGATGTTCAAAAGGGAATTCGGGCTGCCCCCGCGCACCTTCCAGCAGCCGCGCGGATGAATCTTTGGGGCTGGGTTGCTGCCCATTCGCGGGTAAACCCGCTCCCACAGGTACAGGGGTGTTCTTGAGAGCCTCGGAGAACCGGCTACCTGCGAAACAGGCGACACGTTACAGGACGGATCAATCCAGCACGTTGTTCAGCACTTCATAGATCAGGCCCGTGGCGATCGTGACCAGCAGCAGGTCCGTGCCGGCCTGGCGCCACTCATAGCCGTCGTAGTGAGGCAGCCGGCCAATCAGGCGGCCATCGAGCTTCTTGGCGATGCCCGGCGGAAGCGGTTTGCCTCGTGCCAGATTCTTCCGCACGCCAGGCGGCAAGTCGGCTCCCGGGCTCCAGTAGCCGCGGTTGTCATCGAGGATGACCCGAATACCCCCGATGTCGATCTGCGGACCACCGTGCCAGTCGTTGCCGCCGCCCGGGTTTTGATGGCCTTGTTTGCCATGCTGCATGTTCTTGCCGTGGCCATTGCCCTTGCCTGGATCGGCCAGCGCCGGGCCTGCGCCCAGCAAGGCGAGGCCTAGCGTGGCGGCGAGCAGTGTGTTGAGTCTGGACATTGCAGCTGTCTCCTTGCATGGGATGCCGAAACTGAGCGTAGCGCCCACCAGCACAATCCGACAGCGAAAACATGGCACCGGCGTGCCTGCATTTCGTCGCCAGGCCTCGAACTCAGTGGCCTGGACGATGTCAGACCGGCATCCCAAACCCGCCTTTGGAGGCGATTCGATCATGAAGAAAACCCTGGTAGTTGCAGCAGTGTGCGCATTCGCGCTTGGTGCTACAGCATTACTGCCCGCCGACCTCTCCCCGATTGGTTCGGTTTATGCCAAGGGTGGTGGCGGTGGTGGCGGCGGTCATGGTGGTGGCGGTGGCCATGGAGGCGGTCATGGTGGCGGCGGCAAGGGCGGGCTGGGCGGCAACCATGGCAGCAACAGCAATGGCGCCAACGATGGTGGGCTACATGCCGGCAAAGCGACCCGCGACCACGGCGTGAGCGGTAAGCACTATGGCCAGGACAGAAATGACAGCGAAGGGCATGGCTCGGTAACCTCCGGAGTCGCACACTCCAAGGAAACCCGCGGTCTGGACAAGGCCCGAGCGATTTCCGACACCACGCCGGGTAGTCACAACACCAAAGGCTTGGACAACGCAGTCCACTCCTCCACCAAGAACGATCGCTGATCAGGCTCGCTCCGCGACGAGCGCCTGGCTCACCGAGGTACCTGGACATCGCCCGATGCCCAGGTACCTGGCGCCACCTTTCCCCTCATTCATCGCAGATTGCGATGAACCTACCGAAACACACCGTCAGTCCTGCGTTTGCCCCTCCGCTATGATGCGGACCGGGCGCCGAATAGCACTTACTGCCGGGAGATCAGGTCATGAAGCATCACCAGACGGGTATCGATTTCACTCAGCCAACGCAGCACCGCCCTCGCCTGGGCTTGATCGCGCTGGCGTCGGATGTGCTGGTCGAGCGCGACTTCTGGCGCATGGGCCTGGCAGCCGGGGTCGATATCGTGACCACGCGGATCGCGCAATCGATGCCACTGACCCCCACCACGCTCGCACGGCTCGAAGACGGCATCCCGGACGCCGTAGGTCTGCTGCTGCCTGAGGCACAGCTCGATGCGATCGTCTTCGCCTGTACCTCCGGCTCCGCGATCATCGGCCCTGCGAAAATCGCCAGGCAAATCGCTGCCCTGCGTCCCGGCGTGACGATCACCAATCCAGCGACCGCCGCCGTGGAAGCATTGAAATACCTGGGATGCAGCAAGATCGCGTTCATCGCGCCCTACACCGAGGATGTCGCCGAGATCACCAGCGGGGTGTTCGCCGACGCCGGTATCGGTTTTTCCGATCGTCTGTGCTTTGGCCTGACCAGCGACGTGCAGATCGCCACACCGGGGCTGGCGCATTATCGACGTGCCATCGCTGAGCTGGATATCGCCACCGCCGATGCAATTTTCCTCTCCTGCACCACCGCTGCCACGCTGGATTTGATCGCACCGCTGGAGGTGCAGACAGGACTGCCGGTGATCACCTCGAACCAGGCAGCCTTCTGGCATGCGCTGCACTGCATGGGCCGCACGCCCTCAATGACCGGCTTCGGCACGCTGCTTTCCTAGTTTCCATCGGCCTGCAAGGCCTCGCGCAGGGTCGCGAGCAACTGCTGCACGATGACAGGCGGCTCGCGGTGGGCGGTCTTGAACTGCCCATGCACGATAGGCAGCCTGGGCAACCGTGGATGATGCAGCTTCACAAGATCATCAGGGCAGTCTTCCTCGGGGATGGCGGCGATGGCCAGGCCACTGCGCACCGCCGTGCGAATGCCTTCGAGCGTGTTGCAGTCATACACCGAACGCCACGGCACACCCGCCTGGTCCAGCGCCGTGAAGGCCTCGCGAAAGTACAGGCAATGCCCCGAAATATGAGCCAGCGGCAGGACCTCGGCCTGGTCCAGGTCAAAACCCGGCAGGCCGATCCACACCAGCTGGGAGGGGCATAGATCTGCCACCTGTCCTTCCTGCAACGGCTCGCGCATCAGCGCGGCATCGAGGAAGCCGTCGGCGAGCGCCCGGCTGTGTTCATAGGACAACCCCGAAGTGACCTTGATGGTCACCTTCGGGCGCATGGCCATGAAGGCTTGCAGCACCGGCGCCAGGCGCGAGAACAGGTGGTATTCATCCGGCAGCCCCAGCTTGATCGTGCCGCCCATGCGCGCGGGGCAGAACTCCTCCTCGATCCGGTCGATGACCTGCAGCAAGGTGGTGACATGGGTGAGCAGCACGTCACCGGCCGTGGTCAACTGGCAACTGCGGGTTGTACGCCGGAAGAGCTGGGTCTGCAGGTAGTCCTCGAGCTTGGCGATATGCCCGCTGACCGTGGACTGGCTGGCATTGAGCAGACGCGCGGCCTCACTGAAGCTGCCCACCGAGGCCACTTTGTAGAAACTGCGCAGCAGGACGGTATCCATTGGAGTGTTTCCTCTACAGGCCTGAGGCCGTTGGGCGTCGGGTCAATCCAACACGCTAATTCATTGCGAAATGCGATCAAACTATCAGATAAATCCGTTACCGGCCAATAAGTGCTGCTGGGTATAGTGCCGACACATACCCATAAAAACTCCAGCAAAGGAGAAGCAGCATGAGTGACAAGCCAGGTGACCGTCCGGCATCCGCCACCGACGGCGAGATCGGCATCCTCGCCCGACGCCGTATCGAGGCCGGTGTCATCGCACCGATCTACCAGGAACTCTGCGCCCGCCTGGGCGAAGACATGGCCCAATCGATCATCGATGCCGCGATCCGCAAGGCCGCCGTCGAGGCCGGGCAGGCCTTCGCCGCCAAGACCCCGGGTGGCACCAGCCTGCGTACCTTCCAGGAGCTGCAGTCGCTGTGGACCCAGGACGATGCACTGATCATCGCCGTCGACACGGCCACCGACGAGCACTTCAACTACACCGTCCACCGCTGCCGCTATGCCGAGATGTACCGGGAAATGGGCCTGGGCCACATCGGGCATCTGTTGTCCTGCAACCGCGACTACATGTTCCCGCAAGGCTACGACCCGAACATCGAACTCGAACGCACCCAGACCTTGATGGAAGGCGCGCCCTGCTGCGACTTCAAGTACCGCTACGTGAAAAAACAGGACGGCCAGCAATGAGCGTATCGACCCGCAAGGTGCGCAAAGTGCACATCCAGCAAGACCGCCTCTGGGCGGACATGATGTCGACCGCCAGATTCGGCGCCTTCGGTGAAACCGGCATGCGTCGCCTGGCCCTCAGCGAGGAGGACCGTCAGGTTCGGGACTGGTTCGTGGCCGAGTGCCGTGCCCTGGGCTGCACGATCGACATCGACCGGATCGGCAACCTCTTCGCGACCTACCCCGGCCGTGACCCGAACCTGGCCCCCATCGCCATGGGCAGCCACCTGGACACGCAGCCTGCCGGCGGCCGCTTCGACGGCATCCTCGGGGTGCTGGCCGGTGTCGAGCTGCTGCGCGCATTGCAGGATGCCGGGGTGCGCCCTGCCCACCCGATCACTGTCATCGTCTGGACTAACGAAGAGGGTTCTCGCTTTGCCCCGGCCATGATGGGCTCGGGCGTGTATTGCGGCGCCCACTCGCTGGAAACCGTTGCCGCGACCTGCGACAAGTCTGGTGTTTCGGTGGCACAAGCCTTGGACACCATCGGCTATGCCGGTGACCGTGAGCCTGGCTTCATGCCGTTTGCCGCCTACCTGGAACTGCATATCGAGCAAGGGCCGGTACTGGAAGCGCAGAACCTGGAGATCGGTGTCGTCGAAGCGGTACAGGGGGTTTGCTGGCTGGACATCAAAGTGCCCGGCGTCGAAGCCCATGCCGGTGGCCGTCCCATGACGATGCGCGAGGACGCCCTGGTCGCGGCCTCCAAGATTGTGTTGGCGGTCGAGGCCGTGGCAGCCCGCCATGCCCCGGGTGTGGGCACGGTCGGCTACATCAGTGCCGGGCCCAATTCACGCAATGTCATACCGGGCTCGGTGTCGCTGGAGGTGGACCTGCGCCACCCCACCGATGCAGGGCTCACGGCGCTGGAGACCGAACTGACCGCCGAGGTCCGGCGCATCGCCCCCGAGGCGCAGGTGCACAGGGTCTGGCTCAAGCCGCCGGTCAGGTTCGACGCGCACATCGTCGATGTCGTGGCCGCCTGCACCGAGGCCCTGGGCTTTTCGGCACGGCGCATGGTTTCCGGCGCCGGTCACGACGCCGCGCACGTGGCTGGCCTGGCACCGAGCGCGATGATCTTCATTCCGTCGTACCTGGGGCTCTCGCACAACGTGCGCGAGTACTCCTCACCCGAGCAATGCGCCAATGGCGCCACGGTACTGCTCGATGCAGTGCTGGAGCTGGACGAACGCCTGTCGGCCGACGCCCCCAGCAACTGACGCACTGTCCCACGGCAATTGACTGCACCCCGGATGGCCCTCGAGGCTGTCCGCGCTGGGTCGTGGGCGCAATTCATAACGATCGGCGTAACTTGGAACTATTGATATGGGCACTGATACCACGCAATCCGTAGCTATCGATTGGTCACGCAACGCGGTCAGGTTGCTGGAGGGCGACGGTCATCGCTCGGCCGACACCCATCTGATCAAGCCGGCCTTCCCAGGCCTGGGCAAGCTCTCGGTCTACCTCAAGGACGAGAGTACCCACCCCACCGGCAGCCTGAAGCACCGCTTGGCCCGCTCGCTGTTTCTCTATGGGATCTGCAACGGACGGATCAACCAGGGCACCACCCTGGTCGAAGCCTCCTCCGGTTCCACGGCTGTGTCGGAAGCCTACTTCGCCAACCTGCTGGGCTTGCCATTCATTGCCGTGATGCCCAGAAGCACCAGCGAAGCGAAGATCGGCGCCATCCGGCGTTTCGGTGGGGTCTGCGAGTTCGTCGATCACCCCGGCGAGGTCTATCGCGTGGCCGCCGAGATCGCGGCACAAAAAGGCGGCTACTACCTGGACCAGTTCACCTACGCCGAACGGGCGACCGACTGGCGCGGCAACAACAACATCGCACAAAGCATATTCAACCAGATGGAGTGCGAGGAGCAATCGTGCCCAGCGTGGGTGGTGATGAGCGCCGGCACCGGCGGCACCTCGGCCACCCTCGGCCGCTACATCCGCTATCGCGGTTTCGACACCCGCCTGTGCGTCGTGGACGTGGAGAACTCCGCGTTCTGCGAAGCCTGGCAGACCGGGGATCTGTCAACGACCTGTGCACACCCTTCGCGGATCGAAGGCATCGGTCGCCCGCGGGTAGAGCCGTCGTTCATTCCGGGCGTGATCGACCGCATGTTCAAGGTGCCGGACGCCGCTTCGATCGCTGCCGCCCATGTGCTGTCGGAGCGGCTGTTCCGCCGCGTCGGCGGCTCGACCGGCACGAACTTCTTCGGGCTGCTGTGCATTGCCAGCGAAATGAAACGCCGGGGCGAAGAGGGCTCGCTGGTGACCTTGATCTGCGACAGCGGCGATCGCTACGCGGACACCTATTTCAACGCCCAATGGCTGGCGCGCAACAACCTCGACATCGCGCCCTGGTACGCGCGCATCGAAGCCTTCCTGGACGGCGCGACAGATCACTTGAGCACCGACTGATCGCACCACTGCAACGCACCTTTCCCACGACAACGGATATCGACATGATCACCCAGGTTTCCAGCACCCACGCCCCGCTTGCCATCGGCCCCTACTCCCAGGCCATCCGGATCGGCAACTTGTTGTTCGTTTCGGGACAGCTGCCCATCGTGCCGGCCACCGGCGAGTTCTGCTCCGATGACGTCGTCGCGCAGACGCGCCAGTGCCTGGAGAACATTGCCGCCATCGCGCAGGAGGCCGGCACCTCCTTGAAGAACACGGTCAAGACGACACTGCTGGTCACCGACCTGAGTGCGTTCGCCTTGGTCAATGGGGCCTATGCCGAATTCTTCTCGGCACCGTGCCCGGCGCGCGCCTGCTATGAGGTCAAGGCCCTGCCCAAAGGCGCTCAGGTCGAGATCGAGGCGGTGATCGCCATTCCCTAGCCCCACTGCCGGGGCCTGAGATCTTTGCTCCTCGCGGCCCCCGGTATCGCATCACCGCCCCCCTGATAGACCCAGCACGCGTCATGCAGGCGCCCGCCACAGCGGGGGACCGTCTGCGCACATCAATAATTACAACGAGAGATTGTGGAGGCTTTTATGGGTATGCCAATCGCTTCGGGTCCACGCGAAGCAAGCAGCACGTCCGGTCAACGTTCGCTGGATGAGGCGCGCCTGATGCCCATCCATGTCATCGCCGCGCTCGCCTGTCTGGGCGGCGCTGCGCTGGATGGCTACATCCTGGGAATCGTCGGCCCTGCGCTGGCGCTGGCCAAGAACGAACTGCTCCTGACCGCCATGAGCCAGGGCCTGATCGCCTGCAGTGCGTTGATCGGTGTATTCATCGGCGGGCTCGTATTCGGCAACTTCGCCGACCGTTACGGACGTCGACCGGTGTTCTCCTGGAACCTGGCGGCGTTCATTACCCTGTCGGTGTGCCAGTTCTTCGTGCAGGACATCTGGCAACTGGTGGTCATCCGCTTGCTCCTGGGGCTGGCGATCGGCGTCGAGTACGCCGTCGGTTCCACGGTCCTGGCCGAGTTTTCCCGACGCAAGAACCGCGGGGCCTTGCTCGGCTGCTTCACCATCGCCTGGCAGATCGGCTTTACCGCCGCCTTCATCATCGGCGCCTTCTACGACGGTGATAACTGGCGGATGCTGTTGGGTTCGAGCGTGATTCCAGCGGTCATCATCTACCTGCTTCGCCTGCTGCTGCCGGAAACACCGATGTGGCTCAAGGCACAGGGACGGGACGCCGAGGCTCGGGCCATCGTCGATCGGCACTTCGGCGCCGAATATGCGATTCCCGATGTCGATGTCAGCCCCAAAGGCGCCTCGCTGGGCGAACTGTTCAAGCGCGACACCTGGAAACACACCTTGTTCTCCGGCCTGTTCTGGTTCTGTCAGGTCGGCCCCTTCTTCGCCATCTTCACCTTCATGGTGCCGGTGCTGGAAACGCTGGGGCTGCAAGGCGATCACCGGGTCGACCTGTCGCTGAACGCCATTCAGATCGCCGGGGTGATCTTTGGGGTGTTCCTGGTGCACTGGATGAGCCGTCGCGGGTTCGTCATCTGGACCTTCGTCGCGGTGCTGGCGATCTTCCTGGCACTGGGCCTGTTTGCCCATGCGCCGACCTGGGTCGTCGTAGGCTTGTTCGCGACCTACATGTTCATCGGGCCTGCGATCAACAACATCCAGTTCGTGTATCCGCCTGAGATTTTCGACACCCATGTCCGCGCGACCGGGATCGGCTTCTCGGCGGCCTTCTCGCGGATATCGGCGGCAGGCGTGACCTACCTGCTGCCGTCGTTGCTGCAGGCGTTCGGCTTCTCGGCGACCTTGATCATGATGGCAGGCTTCCCGCTGCTGGGCCTGCTGGTGACGGTGGCCTGGGCGCCGGAGACCAAAGGCAAGGCATTGCGATAAAAGCTCAAGCGCGCTGGCGATGGACCTTGGGGCTGCTCTGAGCAGCCCCAAGCCTATTCACCGGTCAGTCACGCGCCTGGCGCTTGGCCCCCTTCTTGACGATGGCCTTCAACCGCGTCGCCGCACGCTGCACCGTCGCCATCTTCTCCGGCCGCTTCATGCCGCGCCATTTGCGGATCTCTTCGCGGGTTCTGCCACAGCCCACGCACAGCTCGCCATTGAGCTGGCAAAGCGAGACGCAGGGGTTGTCGATGTCTTTGGCCATGGGCTGCTCCGAAAGCGGGCGCGCATGATACTGCAAACACGCCGGCATTCGGCGTTCCCACCAGTGCACTTTTAAGACTCATCTTATGGGCCGCCTGGCCCTGTCATGGTCCCATTGCGAATCGATGACCCATCACCGTGACAGGCTCTGGATACCTGATGGAAAAGTACTTTGGCATTGCGCTTTGCAGCCTGTCTTCAGTGTTCAGCGGATTCACCGTTGCCTTGCCAGCGAACGTCACGCCCGAGCAGGAGCAGCAAATCGCTCGGGTGAGCGATCTCGGCCACCAACTGGCTGATGAGCTTGAGCAAAAGAAGGTACTTGTGGATGCACTGAATCACTTGGAGCAACAGGTGGCGAACCTGTTCACGGCCAACCAGCAGCTCTCGGATCGACAGACCGCGCTCGTGGATGCCCAGGCGAAAAGCGCGGCCATCAGCCACTTGAACGATGAGGCCTCGAACGATGCGCGCACCAGTTATGCCGTGGGCGCCTGGCCCTTCTCGCCTTGACAGCACCCACAAAATCCGCAAAATCGCCGCCCCTCATTTGGCGACTGGAAGTCTTCCCATGCAACGGATTGTGATACTCGGTAACGCCGGCAGCGGCAAATCGACATTGGCCCGGGCGCTGGGCAAACGCCTCGGCGCTTCCGTCGTGCACCTGGATACCTTGTTCTGGGAGCCAAACTGGGAAGAACCCGACGCCGACCAGTTTCGCGAACGGGTACGCCATGCCGTTGCCGCGCCCGCCTGGGTCTGCGAAGGCAACTATGCACGGCGCACCTTCGACCTGCGCCTGCCCCAAGCCGACCTGGTCATCTGGCTTGATACCCCGCGACTCACCTGCCTCGCCCGGGTGATCGTTCGCAGCCTGCTGGACAGGCCCCGGGCCGACCGGCCGGTTGGCTGCAAGGAACGCCTGGACAAAGCGTTTCTGGAGTTCTTGAAATTCGTCTGGCAGTTCGATTGCAGCTACCGCGCGGAGATTGAAGCCATCCGCCTGACTGTGGCGCCGCAGGTTCCAACCGTGCATCTGTGCGGCAAGACGCAGATCGACCGCTTCTTGGAAAGGCTCGACGACACGACCCTGCAGAGAGCGATGGACCCAACGCGACACGATCGTCCCTAGCCCTACTGCCAACCGATTGGCGAAAGCGCGTCAGGCTTCAATGCGACTGGGCTAGGCTGGGACTTAGCGTCCTGGCTCACCTACGCAAGGATTATCCTTGCATGAGCGCTTGGAGGGCATGGCCACCCTGACTCATCCCAGTGCGATCGTGCTTGCAGGGCTCAGGTTCGGCGCATTTGCCGTGCAATTGATAGTCGCTGCGGTGTGGTGCTGGGCCTTGATCAATCTGTATCTCCAGTGACCGTATCTGCCCAGCGCCAGCTCACACAAAAGGGTGATGGTGGCCCCCGCACAGCCATGGAAAAATAGCCAAGCACGGACGATATGAAGAATTGACACTCCAGGGGTGGAGTGACACGCCATGAGAGGTGGATCAAAACCGTCTGAAGCTGGAGTCCTGATTGACAACGGACTCGTTCAATCCCCAAGCCGAAAACCTGATCGTCGTTGGGCCAACAGGGATTGTCTTGTCGTGCTTTCTTGATCAAGGCATTTAGATTTCATCGAGCAATATTGCCGCTGTTGTCATTCGAAATCCGATATCCGTTCGATGGCAATATAAATGCCTTGAAAGTATTAAGTGGTTATACCTACTTAATGAACTACAGAAATTGACCTGCAGTGTTACGGTTCTTCTAGTTCCGAAGACCCGGTTTTATATAGCTGTTATGGCCTGGCGCCATTCGAGCCCGCAGGCCGCCCCACTCATGCCGTAAACGCTTGTGAAGTTGCAAGTTTCAACGTAGCGACTCTTGGACGTGCTGAATGCGTTATTTCAACGCAGGTCATCACGTGCCCGCGCCGAGGTTTTTTTAAAGAGAAAAAACGTACCCCCATAGTCACGATCGACTCAAATACCGCCAGTGCCTTGCCTCTGAACTTTCAGGAGTCAGTAATGAATATAACAACAAATGCGGCCGATACCTCCTCTCACCATTCACCGTCGCAAAGCACCGCTTCAAGTCGCTTCCGCCAGTCCATGAGCTTGACCGCCCTGGTGCTGTTCGGTCTGGCCTACATGGTGCCGCTGGCGGTGTTCACCACCTACGGACTGGTCACCCAAATGACCCAGGGGCATCTGCCCACTGCCTACATACTGACGCTCGTCGCCATGCTGTTCACCGCCTACAGCTATGGACGCATGGTCCAGGCCCACCCCTATTCCGGCTCGGTGTACACCTACACCCGCAAGGCCTTCGGCACCTACTTCGGCTTCATGGCCGGATGGACCTTGCTGCTTGACTACATCTTCCTGCCGCTGCTGAGCTACCTGTTGATCGGCATCTACATGTCCGAGTACTTCCCCGAGATCCCTGCCTGGGTCTGGGCGCTCGGCTCCATCGCCTTGGTGACCTTCCTCAACCTGATCGGCATCGAGTCCATCACCCGCGTCAACTGGGTGCTGATCGTTGCCCAGTTGGTGTTCATCGTTGTCTTCATCGCACTGTCGATCAGTCACCTGAACCAGCAATCCGGGCCTGTTTCGCTGCTGGCGCCCTTCCACCATGAAGGCTTCAGCGTGCCGCTGATCATGACCGGCGCGGCCGTACTTTGCCTGTCGTTCCTGGGCTTCGACGCGGTGTCGACCATGGCCGAGGAAACCCCCAACCCACAACGTCGCATCCCCCAGGCGATCATGGCGGTGACGATGATCGGTGGCCTGCTGTTTCTGGTGGTGTCCTGGTGCGCACAGATGGTGTTTCCGGAATGGAGCACCTTCCACGACCCCGACTCCGCGTCGGTGGACGTCATGCGCCGGGTGGGCGGTGAACTGCTGGTGAGCGCCTTCACAGCCACCTACGTGGCAGGTTGCTTCGCCTCGGCGATGGTGTCCCAGGCGAGCGTGTCACGGGTGCTGTTCGCCATGGGCCGGGACGGCGTGCTGCCGCGCGCATTTGGCCAACTGGTGTCCAAGAAGCGGGTGCCGGCCACGGCCATCATGGTGGTGAGCCTTCTGTCGCTGATTGCGCTATTCATCACCCTTGATACCGTCGCCAACATGATCAGCTTCGGTGCACTGTTCGCCTTCTCGGCGGTGAACCTGGCGGTGGTCAAGCACTACCTGGTCGGCCAGAAGCTGCGCGGCACCCGCAACTACCTGTTGTACGGCATGCTTCCTGGGCTGGGGTTCCTGAGCACGATCTGGCTGTGGACCAGCCTGTCGAGCATGTCGTTCATGATTGGCCTGGGGTGGATGGGGCTTGGATTCATTTGCCTGCTGGGGGTCACCCGGGCGTTTCGTGTCAAGCTGCCGGAACTGCAAATCGCGGCTGATTGACTCCGCAGGCGTTGAGGCACAGGGGCTATGGATGCCCCTTTGCCTTGCAGGGCTCGTGCCTCCGGCACGCTGCGTCTCGCCTTTCGCACAGGTCCAGACCCAAGGAAGCACTCATGCTGCTCAATCGCCTGTCCATCCAGTGGAAAATCACCCTGCTGGCTGGCTTGTGTCTGCTTACTATCGTCACCCTTCTGGTGGGCGCCTCTGAGTATCAGTCCCAGCGCAGTGCCGCGCTGGTGAAGGACGACAGCAGTCAGATGCTCGAGCAGGCAGCTCGCTCGCATTTGCATGCCCAGGCCGAACTGCAGGCCACCCGTATCCAGCGCTACTTCATGGACAGCTACCAGTATGGCAAGGGGGTCGCTCGACAAGTGCTGCTCCTGCAAGAGCAGATGGAAAAACACGCGCTCGATGCGCGCGAGGTACGCGAGGAATTGACACGCCAGGTGCGCACGAACCTGGAATCAAACCCCAAAATCCTCGGCCTGTATGTGGTGTTCGAGCCGAACGCCTGGGATGGCAAGGACGAACGTTTCGAGGGACTGACGCAGATCGGCAGCAATGAAAAGGGCCGATTTTCGCTGTATTGGGCGCAGCCTGCACCCGGCAGGCTCGAGTCTGAATCCATGACCGAAGCATTGCTCGCCAAGGACACCCCTGGGTCCAATGGCACACCCTACAATGCCTGGTACACCTGCCCACTGAAAACCGGACAGGTGTGCATGCTCGACCCCTACTTCGATCACGTCGGCGACCACCAGGTACTGATGACCAGTATCGTTTTCCCGCTGCAACGGGACGACAAGGTGGTCGGCGTCCTCGGAGTGGACATCAGCCTGGAGCGCTTGCAGCAATTGAGCCTGGCTGGCAATCGCAGACTCTTTGACGGCAGTGGCCATGTCAGCATCCTGAGCGCCTCGGGGCTGCTGGCCGGACACAGCCGCGACGCCAGCCTGCTTGGCAAGCCACTGCAGTCGGCCTTCCCGGCGTGGGCGGACGCGCTGACTGCCACCCTTCAGGCCGCCAAGGTCATGACGTTTGAACACGATGAGACGCTACGGGTCATGCAGCCCTTCAAGCCGCTCCCTGGGGGCGCCCCTTGGAGCGTGATACTGGAGGTTCCCGAAAAGGTCCTGCTAGCCCCGGCCCAAGCGCTGGAGGCCAAGCTTGATCAGCACAATCGGGTGGCCAGCCTCAGTGGCTTGCTGCTCGGCCTGGCCGCCTCCATTGCCGGTCTGCTGCTGATCTGGCTGACGGCCAGGGGCGTGACACGACCGATTCTCGGCGTGTCGCGCATGCTCATGGACATCGCCAGCGGCGAAGGTGACCTCACCCGCCGCCTGGACTACACCCGCCAGGACGAACTGGGCGAGTTGGCGGGAGGCTTCAACCGCTTCCTCGACAAGCTGCAACCGATCATTGCCGAGGTGAAACGCTCGGTGCAGGACGCCCGCAACACGGCAGACCAATGCGCCTTGGTCGCCCGCCAGACCAGCACCGGCATGCAGCATCAGTATCGCGAAGTGGACCAGGTGGCCGCCGCGTCCAACGAGATGAGTGCCAGCGCGCAGGAGGTCGCCCGCAGCGCCGCCCAGGCGGCCGATGCAGCCCGTGGTGCCGACCAGGCGACCCACGAGGGCCTAGGTGTGATCGGGAGGGCGACCCAGACCATCGAGCAACTGGCCCGCGAGATGGACACGGCCATGGGCGAGGTGCAGGCCTTGGCGAGCAGCAGCGAGCAAATCGGTTCGGTGCTGGACGTGATTCGCGCCATCGCCGAACAGACCAACCTGCTTGCGCTCAACGCCGCCATCGAGGCGGCACGTGCCGGCGAGGCCGGGCGTGGCTTCGCCGTGGTGGCTGACGAGGTGCGCAACCTGGCCAAGAGGACCCGGGACTCGGTAGAGCAAGTCCGTGAAGTGATCGACGGCCTGCAGCACGGCACCCGAGACGTGGTCGGGTCGATGCACAGCAGCCATCGCCAGGCGCAGGGCAGCGTGGAGCAAGTGGAACAGGCGGTGACTGCATTGCGGCGTATCGGCCAAGCAGTCAACGTGATCACCGACATGAATCTGCAGATCGCATCGGCTGCCGAGCAGCAGAGCGCGGTGGCCGAAGAGGTCAACCGCAATGTAGCGGTGATTCGCGATGTGACCGAGTCGCTCTCCGGTCAGGCAGAGGAGTCCGCTCGGATCAGCCAGGCCTTGAACCACCTGGCCAGTCACCAGCAGGGGCTGATGGCACAGTTCCGAACATAGGAAGCGCCGGCGGTGATCAGTGCGCGCCTAGCTCAATCTCTGCGCTTGATTCACTCGCCGCTTGCGCGGCCAGCTTCTCCCGCTCGGCCTTGCTGATGTACCTGGGCTTGTTGCTGCGCGGCGCGAGCTTGGCGCTGGCTTTCTTGGCATGGGCCTTGAGCAACTGCTTGATTTTTTTCTGACGGTTCATGGTTCACTCTGGCGGGGTCGCGTTGCGCCTATCATACCGTGGCGTAGCGCCGATCACTGAACCTGAATATCGAATGTGTAGGCCGCCGTCGTGCGATCGCCCGTGCCTGGCAGATCTCCAGGAGGTACGTCCCGCAAGCCCCCCGCTTCATTGACCGCTTGTATTGTTTGCAGGGCGACCTCGCGCGATCGCTCCGCGGCTTCCCAATGCCCCCAGGGTTGATTCCACATACAAAGACGCTTAAGTAAATCAATCTGATTTACAATGCTATTCCTTTGGCCGAGGCTCTCGTTTCGTGGATGCGCTGTCGCTTGCCTTTAAACACCTGACCGAGTGGGTGATCGCGCCCGTCACCGAGCAGTTTCTCGGCATATTCAACATGAACGGCCGATTCGGGGTCCTGTTCCTTTGCATCTCCTATGGCGTCGCCTATGGCCTGTTCCGCTTCAGAAAGCAGCACGGCCTGACCGACGCCCCTTCGTTCTGGCAATTCATCGGCGCTGGCCGAGTACATCTGCATCCCTCGGCGCTGCTGGATTACCGCTACTACTTCGTGCGAGCCGTCCTCAAAGTCGCGCTGGTGCTGCCTATCGTCAATTGGGTTGATCCCTACATCCTGCACTCAGGCGACTACCTGGCCTTTTTCATCAACCTCTGGGGCGAGCGCCCGCGCGTGGGTGAGAACCTCGGGCTCTCCCTGCTCTACGGGTTGGGGGTGTTCCTGGTCAAAGACTTCATTCATTACTGGGCGCATCGGGCGTTTCATTCCCGCTGGCTCTGGGCTTTTCACAAGGTTCATCATTCGGCGCCCGTGCTGGTACCCGTGACGGCGAGCCGGGTACATTTCGTGGAGAAGATCGTCGAAAAACTGAGCACCAGCCTATTCATCGGCCTCTACGCCGGTTGCTTCTGGTACGCCTGCGGCGGCGAGATCAGCCGCTACACCCTGTTCGGCGTGACCTACCTGGTGTTCATCTTCAATGGCCTGGCGGCCAACCTGCGCCATAGCCATGTCTGGCTGTCGTTCGGTCCGCAGCTTGAGCATGTATTGAACAGTCCGGCCCAGCACCAGATCCATCACAGTGACGCCCCCCGCCATTTCAACCGGAACTTCGGCACCAACCTGTCCCTCTGGGACTGGATGTTCGGCACGCTCTATGTCACCACGTCAAAGCCTGAAGACATCCGCTTCGGTACCGGAGAACAAGACCACCAGCGTTACCTGACGGTGTATAGCCTGGTGGTCACGCCCTTTACAGAGACAGCCCGCAAGCTTCTGGCGAAGCGCCCCTCGGCGAAGGACGAGGGCACGCGAAAGAACATGAACACGATACTCCCCACCCAAAGCCCTCAAGACGCCCAGGGGTAGGCGCCGAGGCCCGACAACGGCTACCGTAAGCCTTTTGCCAGCCATCGAGCCGCCCACCCATGACACGCACCCCCTCCCCGACCGACCGCGCCCACCTCGAGACCGAAGACGGCTATGTGGTGGTGCGCGGCGCGCGCGAACACAACCTCAAGGACGTGGAGGTTGCCATACCCCGCGATGCGCTGGTGGTGTTTTCCGGCGTTTCCGGCTCCGGCAAGTCATCGCTGGCCTTCGGCACCCTGTATGCCGAAGCGCAGCGCCGCTACTTCGAGTCCGTGGCGCCTTACGCCCGGCGACTGATCGACCAGGTGGGCGTGCCGGATGTCGACGCGATCGACGGATTGCCCCCGGCCGTGGCGCTGCAACAACAGCGCGGCGCGAGCAACGCCCGCTCCTCGGTCGGCAGCGTGACCAACCTGTCCAGCCTGGTGCGCATGCTGTACTCGCGCGCTGGCACCTACCCCAGCGGCCAGCCGATGCTGTATGCCGAGGACTTCTCGGCCAATACACCGCAAGGGGCCTGCCCGGCGTGCCATGGCCTGGGGCATGTCTATGAAGTCAGCGAGGCGAGCCTGGTCCCCGACCCAACCTTGAGCATCCGCGACCGGGCCATCGCCGCCTGGCCTCCGGCCTGGCATGGGCAGAACCTGCGCGACATCCTGGTCACCCTGGGCTACGACGTCGACAGGCCTTGGAAGGACCTGCCGCAGGAAGACCGCGACTGGATCCTGTTCACCGAGGAGGCGCCCACGGTGCCGGTCTATGCAGGCCTCACGCCCGCCGAAACCCGCACCGCCCTCAAACGCAAGCTCGAGCCCAGCTACATGGGCACGTTCACCGGTGCCCGGCGTTATGTGCTGCACACGTTCGCCAACACTCAGAGCGCGTTGATGCGCAAGCGTGTGTCGCGCTTCATGGAAGGTCGCCTCTGCCCAGCATGTAACGGCAAGCGCCTGAAGCCAGAGGCATTGTCGGTGACGTTCTGCGGGGTGGACATCGGCACCCTCGCACAGATGCCGCTGGACCAGGTCGTGGCCTTGCTCGAACCGGTCAGCCGAGGCCAGGTCGATGCCCAGGACACCCGCTCGAGCGAAAAACAGCTGGCCGCGCAGCGCTTGGCCGAAGGGGTGCTGGCGCGCCTGCACACCCTGCAACAGCTGGGCCTTGGCTACCTCACCCTGGAGCGCGCCACGCCGACACTGTCGACCGGCGAGCTTCAGCGACTGCGCCTGGCCACGCAACTGAGCGCCCTGTTGTTCGGCGTAGTCTATGTGCTCGACGAGCCTTCGGCCGGCCTGCACCCTTCCGACAGCCAGGCGCTTTACGACGCCCTCGACCGCCTGCGCGACGCCGGCAACTCAGTGTTCGTGGTCGAGCATGACCTGGAAC
This sequence comes from Pseudomonas sp. PKS, assembly GCF_051913525.1. Lineage (NCBI taxonomy): Bacteria > Pseudomonadati > Pseudomonadota > Gammaproteobacteria > Pseudomonadales > Pseudomonadaceae > Pseudomonas > Pseudomonas sp. PKS. The sequence continues at coordinate 29,161 of NZ_JBEGDO010000003.1, forward strand.
TGATGCGCCGCGCCCAATGGCTGGTGGATGTCGGTCCCGATGCCGGCGAACGCGGCGGCCGCGTGCTCTACAGCGGTGCCCCGGAGGGCCTGCGCGAGGTGGCCGAGTCGCACACCGCCCGCTACCTGTTCGACCAACTGCCCGCCCCCCGCAGTCGCGCCCGCACACCCTCCGGCTGGCTGGAGCTGAACGCCATTCGACGCCACAACCTGCACGGCGTGGACGCGCGCGTGCCGCTGGGTGTGCTCACGGCGGTCACCGGTATCTCCGGCTCCGGCAAGTCGAGCCTGATCGCCCAGGCCCTGCCCGAGCTGATGCTGCTGCACCTGGGGCACGAACCTGAGGAGCAAGACAGCGACGCCAGCGCCGAAGGCCCGACGATCATCGAGCGCACCGGCGGTCACCTGGGCGGCGATGTGCAGGCCGTGCAACGGGTCGTACAGGTGGACCAAAAGCCGATCGGCCGCACGCCTCGCTCCAACCTGGCGACCTATACCGGGCTGTTCGACCCCGTGCGCAAACTGTTCGCCGCGACCGCCGAAGCCCGCAAGCGCCGCTACGACGCGGGGCGTTTCTCGTTCAACGTGGCCAAGGGGCGTTGCGACACCTGCGAAGGCGAAGGCTTTGTCAGCGTCGAGCTGCTGTTCATGCCCAGCGTCTATGCCCCTTGCCCCGCCTGTCACGGCGCCCGCTACAACGCGGACACCCTCGCGGTGCACTGGAATGGCCGCAACATCGCCGACGTGCTGCGCATGACCGTAGAAGAAGCCTGCGACTTCTTCGCCGACGAGCAAGCAGTATCGCGCTCGCTGCAGGTGCTGCGCGAGATCGGCCTGGGTTACCTGCGCCTGGGCCAGCCGGCCACCGAGCTGTCCGGCGGCGAGGCGCAGCGCATCAAGCTGGCCACCGAGCTGCAGCGCAGCCAGCGTGGCCGCACGCTGTACGTGCTCGACGAGCCGACCACCGGCCTGCATGTGGCCGATGCCGACCGGCTGATGGCGCAGTTGCAACAGCTGGTCGATGCTGGCAACAGCGTGGTGATGATCGAGCACGACATGCGCATGGTGGCCCAGGCCGACTGGGTGATCGACATTGGACCTGGGGCGGGCCAGGCCGGGGGCCGGGTCGTCGCGACCGGCACCGCCGCCGAGGTTGCCCAGGCTCAGGGCAGCCGCACCGCGCCCTATCTCGCACAGGCGTTGGCCCGCGGGCACGCCTGAGGGCGTTGCGGGCAAACGCGCGCCTACAGGGTACGTGCTCACATCGCTTTCATTTCGCCAATGTCACGCGCCACCTGGTCGGCAGAGTGGTCGAACATCGTTTGCTCCTGCGCATCCAGGGGCAGTTCGATCACCCGCGTCAGCCCTTGTTCTCCCAGCACGCAAGGCACCCCCATGGCAATGTCCCTGCGCCCGTACTCGCCTTCGAGGATCGCGACCGCCGGCAGAATGCGGTTTCGCCTGTTGGCAATCGCATCCACCATCTGGGCGATTGCCACGCCCGGTGCGTCGCAGGCGCTCCCCACCTTCTTCAGGCCCAGGATCTCGCCGCCCCCCTGACGCGTGCGCTGCACGATCCGCTCGATCTGCTCAGTGGACAAGAAGTGCGAAAGCGGCACCGAGCCGACGGTGCAGTAGCGCATCAGCGGCACCATGCTATCGCCATGCCCTCCCAGCACCAGCGCCGCGATATCCCGGGCAGAAAAGCCTGTCTGCTCGGCAATGAAGCACTTCATCCGCGCGGTATCCAGCACCCCGGCCTGCCCGAACACCTTGTCGCGGCCCAGCTCACTGAGGCTCCAGGCCCGGTAGGTGAGCACATCGACCGGGTTCGACACCACCAGTACGATCGCCGACGGGGCATGCCGGTTGATGTCCCGCATGATGCCGTCGAGTATCGGCAGGTTGATGCTCAGTACATCCTGACGCGACTGGCCCGGCTTGCGCGGCACGCCCGCGGTGATCACCACCAGGTCGGAACCCTGCAGTAACTGGGCATCGCCCCCTCCGTAGACCCGGGTATCGGAACCGGACTCGACGGCTGCCTGCCAGACATCCAGTGCCTTGCCCTGCGCCATGTCCCCCTGCACATCGATCAACGTCAATTCACGGCAGAACTCCTCCCGGGCGATGATCTGCGCCGCCGCCTCACCCACCATACCGGCACCCACTATGGATAATTTGTTCACCTCACACCTCCTCGCGGCCTGCGCCACCAGCCAGACGCCGCCGATACCAGCAGTATCGGCCCTGCCGAAGGCCTCGCAGTGCTTTCACGACGCAAGGCCGCATGGGGGGTGGTCGATAGCGGGAGTGAAGCTCGAGTCAGGTCAAGGTTTTGCTTGGCGGTTTCCGGCGCCGCTACATCTGGCGTCGGCCTACTTGAACAAGGCCACACGATCGAGTTTGATGAGCCGAGCGCAGCGTGCCGCTCCCGGCCTCTGCCCCGCGAGGAGCCTGACATGACCGACCCGATCTATCTGGAGGACCTGGCCGTAGGTGATACCTTCACCAGCGGCGAGCACTGCCTGGATGCCGAACAGATCATCCGCTTTGCCCGTGAGTACGATCCGCAGCCGTTTCACCTGGACGAAAGCCTCGCCAAGGACACGTTCTTCGAAGGGTTGGCCGCCAGCGGCTGGCAGACCAGTGCGCTGACCATGAAGCTGTTGGTGAGCAGCCTGCCCCTGGCCCGCGGCGTGATCGGTGCCACTGCCGAGGTTTCCTGGCCACAGCCGACCCGAGCGGGCGACCGGCTGCGTGTACAGAGCACGATCGTGAGCATCACCCCCTCGCGCACCCGGCGCGACCGCGGCATGGTGGTGGTCGAATGCATCACGTCCAACCAGCGGGGCGAAACCTTGCAGCGCATGACGAGCAAAGTGCTGTGCTTTACCCGAGAGGCCTAGGCGCCCTGCCGGGGTCAGTAGCGGATGAGTTGTTCGGCGGTGATCATGCCGCTGGCCCGCTCGGAGTCCTTGATCGCTGCAGGCATTGCGCCTGAGCGCTGAGCGTTGCGGGCCGCCGTTATCAGCTGAAGATTGCGAGCGTACAGCGCACGATTGGCGCCCACACGAACGTTGGAGCGGGCCGCCAGCGTCTCGGCCTGCTGGTATTGCCCCTGCTGCAGGCGCAACACACCCAGGTAATGCAAGGTGGCGGGATTGTTCGGCTGAATGTGCAGCGCGCGCTCCAATGTCGCCGCCGCCTGGTCCAGATGACCGTCTGCATATTGCTGCGAGGCGGCTTCGATCAACGCGGTGGAGGCGTTGTTGCTACGGGCTTGAGTGGCACGGCCGCCAGCCATGGCACACTGGGATACGATCACCGTCAGACACAGGCATAAAGCCAACCATACAGGCGTGCTTGGCATCGGAAACGAACTCGACAAGACCAGGTGGACTGCCACGCGATGGGCAGGTTTGCAGCCGTCCAGGTTGGCTGGGCCCTTGCTCGAAAGGCAGGGATGCTATCGACCGGGCCCGCCGCTTGAAGTTCCGCGTTGCCCGGTCCGATTCGCCGCCTTCGCCTCATCCCAAGGCTCGCCTCAGCCATGCTGAGGTACAACAGTGCGCTGACCATTTCTTTCGGCGCATTGTCCAGTCCAACATCGGACATCGGCCCTCAGGCCCCTGCCCCCGGACAGGACCAATCGGCCAATTCCGATGGAAAGCCTGCCGTCTGCCAACAACCTGGCTGCATCCTGGGATCCAAAGGCGTTATGGTTAGCACCATCCCCACGTCAATTGCCATGGAGGCAGTCATGACCACCCTCTTTCGCGCCAGCCTGCTGCTCTTGATCGTCGGCATGATCCTGGGCGACATCGTGCTTGCCAGCGTTGGCTTGTGCGGTGTGTGTGGCATTGCCGTGCATGGCACGATTCAGCAGGATGCACGGGCAGAGCCGCCCGCCGAATCGGACTTCATTGCATAGCTGGCGCGTGGCCATACCTGGGCGCCGATCATCTACACTGCTCGTTGTCGCCGGGCAGTGACTTGCCCTGCGCTTTTCCCGGACGACAGCACCACGGTTGTCAAGGATCGGTACTCAATAGGCCTTAGCAGTGGCGAAACCCAGGATGCTCGAAACCGTCGTGTGGCGTCTCGGCCTCGCCGTCCTGCTGGCGCTTGTGCTGCTGGGCAGCCTACGCGCCGATTGGGATTTCTCGCAGATCAGCCGACGGGCCCAGGCCCTCTATGGCCCTCTAGGCCCAGGCCAGGCGCGCATCGATGCCTGGCAGCAGTTGCTCGCCACCCAGCAACAAGGCAGCGAGCTGGAACGGCTGCGGCAGGTCAATCTCTTCTTCAACCAGCAGTTGCGCTACGTCGAAGACATCGACCTGTGGCGCGACGTCGATTACTGGGCTACCCCGATCCAGTCACTGATCAAGGGCGCAGGCGATTGCGAGGACTACGCTATCGCCAAGTACTTCAGCCTGCGGCGCATGGGCATACCCAGCGAGAAGCTGCGCATCACCTACGTCAAAGCCCTGCGCCAGAACAGGGCGCACATGGTCCTGACCTATTATTCGACCCCACAGGCCCAACCGCTGGTGCTCGACAGCCTGATGGACGCGATCAAGCCGGCGGGCGAGCGCACCGACCTGTTGCCGGTCTACGCCTTCAACGGTGAAGGCCTCTGGCTGACCGGCGCCTCGGGGAACAAGAAAGTCGGCGATACCAAACGGCTGTCGCGCTGGCAGGACGTGCTGAAAAAGATGCAGGCCGAAGGCTTCCCGGCCGAACCGGTCTACTAAGGAGCGCAGATGTCACTGTTCAAACAATTGCTGTTCGCCATTTGCCTGTTCCTGGTGGTTGCCTTCACCGGCAGCTTCATGGTCAGCCTGGAAAGCTCGCGTAGCCAGTACGTGAACCAGCTGCGCTCTCATGCCCAGGACGGTGCCACTGCATTGGCCCTGTCGCTGACGCCGAACATCGACGACCCGGCCATGGTCGAGCTGATGGTGAGCTCGCTGTTTGACAGCGGGTACTACGCCAGCATCAAGGTCATCGACCTGGCGTCCAACGCCGTGCTCGTGGAGCGCCACGCCGAACCCGACAGCAACGGCGTGCCCGCCTGGTTCATTCGCCTGGCGGGACTGCAGGCCGCCGGCGCGGACGCTATCGTCAGCCGTGGTTGGCAGCAGGCGGCACGGGTCGAGGTGGTCAGCCACCCGATGTTCGCCCTGGCCAAGCTCTGGCAAGGCGCCCTGGGCAGCCTGGGCTGGCTGCTGCTGTGTGGGGCCTTGAGCGCCGTGTTGGGCGCCCTGCTGCTGCGCCGCCAATTGCGTCCGCTCGATTACATGGTTGCCCAATCCCATGCCATCGCCCGCCGGGAGTTTCTCAGCCTGCCGGATCTGCCCCGCACGCCCGAACTGCGCCGCGTGGTGCAGGCCATGAACCAGATGGTCGAGAAGCTCAAGGCGCTGTTCCACGAGCAGGCCGAGCGCAGCGAGCAGCTGCGTGCCGAGTCGTATCAGGACAGCCTCACTGGCCTGGCCAACCGGCGTTACTTCGAGATGCAGCTCAACGACCAGGTCAGCAACGTCGAGGACGCCCGAGCCGGCTACCTGTTGCTGCTGCGCCTCCAGGACCTGGCCGGCCTCAACGCGCGCCTGGGCGGGCAACGTACCGATCAGTTGATCCAGGCGGTGGCCGAACAGCTGCGCCGCGCCTGCGCCTCCCATCCCCAGACCCGCGACCTGATCGCGCGCAGCCGTGGCGGCGAGTTCGCCGTACTGGCGCCGGGCCTGGACTTCGAGCAATCCGTGCACCTGGCCCAGGCATTGGAGCGAGCCTTGCACAGCCTGCACCAGACCGAGGCCAGCGATGTCAGTCCGGTGGCCCGCATGGGCCTTGCCCCCTATACGCCAGGCGATGAGCCCGACGCACTGCTCAAGCTGGCCGATGAAGCCCTGGCGCGCGCCGAGCACCAGGGCGCACCGAGCTGGGTGTGCCTGGAACGCAGCGCCGCGACGCAGGCACCCGACAGCCAGAATGCCTGGCACTCGCGGCTCGACCTGGCCCTGGACCGGGGGCTGTTCGAGCTGTTCTTCCAGCCGGTGGTCGATTGTCAGGTGCCGAGCCGGATCCTGCATTACAAAGTCATTTCCCGCCTGCACGATGATCAGGGCGAGCCGTTGGCGGCGGGTCGCTTCCTGCCCTGGCTCGAGCGTTTCGGCTGGATGCCGCGGCTGGACCTGTTGATGCTGGAGAAGGTCCTCGAGCATCTCGAAGGCCACGATGCCTCCCTGGCACTGAACCTCTCGGCCGCCACCCTGGCCGATGACGGCGCGATGCGCCAGGTCTACGAACAACTCGGCCACCATCGCGCATTGGCCGCGCGGCTGACCCTGGAAATCGGCGAAGAACAACTGCCCCAGCAGGCCTCGCTCGAGCACTTGACCCGACGCCTGCGCGAGTTGGGCGTTGGCCTGGCGCTGCAGCGCTTCGGCGGACGCTTCAGCATGATCGGCAACCTGGAAAACCTCGGACTTGCCTACCTGAAGATCGACGGTAGCCATATTCGCCACATCGATCAGGAGCAGCATAAACGCCTGTTCATCGAGGCCATTCAACGGGCGGCGCACAGCATCGACCTGCCGCTGATTGCCGAGCGGGTCGAGTCCGAAGGGGAATTGAACGTACTGCGCGAAATGGGCGTGCAGGGGGTACAAGGGCGGCTGGTAGGCGAGCCTACGCCCTGGCGCTGACATTAGCGCCGCCGCGGGCCGGGCGGGGTCAGATCAGGCCACCGCCCTCGTCTTCCTCGATCAGGTTGTTCAGGCTGCCGAGCGCCTTGCGCGCCGAGGAGCGGTTGAGCAGTTTGGACTGAGCGTCCGGCGGCAGGTCGGTGATGCTGATCACGCCCTTGGTGGTCAGCACATCGATCAGGTCTTCAAGCACACGGATCATGTCCAGGTCGCTCTGCTTGAGCTGGCGAAGGCTGTTTTCCACCACATCGTCCGCGAGCCAGGCCTGGATTTCGCCATGGTCGGCGGGGAGTATTTCCGTGTAGCCGGCGTAGGGAGCGGCTTCGACCCGCAACAGTTGGCCTGCGGCATCGCGTTGCACGTAATACATGGTATAGACCCTCGTGACGTGTTGGTTTCGCCTTGTCTGGCCTCTGCGCGAATACATTTCATACAGACCCTCGCTACGCAGCATAGGCAAAGATCGCCCGGCAACAAGTAAGGCGAGCCTGTTCATTATCGCGGGATAGTCCGTTTGGAGGATTCCTCTGCAGCGGCGCCGATCAACCATGGCCACGGTCATCTCACACCCACGCCTTGTGTCAAGGAGCGCTCCGTGCAGAAAGTCATCTACCTGCTTTGGCAACCCGAGCACGACACGTTCGATTCGTTCTCACAGCAATTGAGCGGCCCCCTCGCCGACCGCCTGCAAACCCTTGGCGCCCGGCACCTGCAGCTGAACCTGGCCGACGCCGACGTGAGCGCCGCCAACGGCTTGCGCCAGACACAGGCAGGCCCCCTCCTGCCCCAGGCCGTGCTCAGCTTCTGGCTGGACAGCGCCGTCGGTGAATTCCGCCGCCCATTCGACGAGGCCTTGCAGGCGATTTGTTCGCGCATTGCGGGGTACCTGGTCTGCGAGTCGGTGCCCATCCGCAACACGCGATTCCCCGCCAGCCCCGGCCAGCGCACCCACGGCTTTTCGCAACTGGCCTTCCTGCAACGGCCGGCGCGCTTGAGCCACGAGGCCTGGCTCGAGGTCTGGCAAAACCACCACACACGGATAGCCATCGATACCCAGGACAACTTCCAGTACGTGCAAAACCTGGTGGTGCAGGTGCTCACCCCTGGCTCCACGCCGCTGGCAGCCATCGTCGAGGAATGCTTCCCACCGGCTGCCATGGACGATCCGCAGGCGTTCTTCGATGCGCCGGGCGATGAGGCGAAGTTCCAGCACAACCTGGCGCTGATGATGGACAGCTGCCAGCGCTTCATCGATTTCGACCAGTTGGGCGTACTGCCCACCAGCCAATACCCCCTGTCACTGGAGTTCCTCGCATGAAACGTCTTACCGGCAAGACAGCCCTGGTCACCGGCGGCGGCCAGGGTGTAGGCCAAGGTATTGCCCTGGCGTTGTGCGCCGAAGGCGCGCGGGTGGCCGTCGCAGGACGCACGCTGGCCCCCTTGGAAGCGACCTGCGCGCAGATCCGCGCGCGCGGTGGCGAGGCGCTGGCGGTGGTCTGCGACGTCACCCAGAAGCAGGACATCGAGCGCTGCGTGGCCCACGTGGTGGAGGCCTTCGGCGGGCTCGACATCCTGGTCAACAACGCCCAGATCGTGCCCTTGGGTCGGTTGCTGGACGTCAGTGACGAGGACTTCGCGCAGGGCATGGACTCAGGCCCCCTGGCCACGCTGCGCCTGATGCGCGCCAGCTACCCGTACCTGCGCGGTGATGGCGTGGTGGTCAACCTGGCCTCCTCCGCCGCGGTGCGCTGGGACGCCTCCGGCTACGGCGCCTACGCGGCGGCCAAGGAAGCCATCCGTTGCCTCAGCCGCGCGGCGGCGTGCGAATGGGGGCCTGATGGTATCCGCGTCAACGTGATCGCGCCCCACGCCTTGTCCCCAGGCCTCAAGGGCTGGATGCAGGCAAACCCGGAAGAAGCCCAGGCCTTCTTGCAGGGCATCCCGCTGCGCCGGGTCGGGGATTGCGAAAACGATATAGGCCGAACCGTGGCATGGCTGGTCAGCGACGACGCGGGGTATTTGACCGGCGCCACCCTGCCGCTCGATGGCGGGCAGGCGTTCTGGGGCTGAGTACAGAGGCATGAAAAAGCCCGCATCCTGCGGGCTTTCTTGACATACAGTTCAACGGCCAAGGCGATCAATCACCCTCATTCGCCGATGACCAATTGACGGGCCAACTGGTTGTGACGCTCCAGTACCCGCGGCAGATCGACGGTCGTGATACGGCCACCTTTGACCACCACCTTGCCATTGATCACGCTGGTGTCGACGTGGGTTGGGGTGCAGAACACCAACGCCGCCAGCGGATCGTGCAGGGCGCCGGCGTAGGCCACATGGCCGAGGTCGAAGGCGACGAAGTCGGCAGACATCCCGGGCGCCAGGGCACCGATGTCGTCACGGTTGAGCACCTTGGCGCCGCCCAGGGTGGCGATTTCCAATGCCTCGCGAGCGGTCATCGCATCGGGACCGAAACCGACACGCTGCAACAGCAGCGCCTGACGGACCTCGCCAATCATGCTGGCGCCATCGTTGGATGCCGAACCATCCACACCCAGGCCCACCGGCACACCGTGATCACGCATCTTGCGGATCGGCGCGATGCCCGAAGCCAGGCGCATGTTCGAACAAGGGCAGTGGGCCACCCCCGTTCCGGTGCGGGCGAACAGTTCTATGCCGTGCTGGTCGAGCTGGACGCAGTGGGCGTGCCACACATCGTGGCCGACCCAACCCAGGTCTTCGGCGTACTCGGCGGGGGTCATGCCGAACTTCTCACGGCTGTAGGCGATGTCGTTGACGTTTTCGGCCAGATGCGTGTGCAACGAGACACCGTACTCACGCGCAAGCACCGCAGCCTCGCGCATCAAGTCGCGGCTCACCGAGAACGGCGAGCACGGCGCAACGACAACACGCAGCATCGAACCATGGCTGGCGTCATGGTAGTCCTCGATCAGGCGCTGGGACTCCTTGAGGATGTCGCTTTCCTTTTCCACCACCGAATCGGGCGGCAAGCCCCCCTGGCTGCGACCCACGCTCATGCTGCCGCGTGCCGCATGGAAACGCATGCCGATTTCCTTGGCGGCATGAATGCTGTCGTCGAGCTTGCAGCCGTTGGGATAGATATAGAGGTGGTCGCTGGAGGTGGTGCAGCCAGACAGTATCAACTCCGCCATCGCGGTCTGGGTCGACACCGAAATCATTTCAGGCGTCAGCCGCGCCCAGATCGGATACAGGTTGGTCAACCAGTTGAACAGCTCGCCATCCTGCGCCGCCGGAACCACGCGGGTGAGGCTTTGATACATGTGGTGATGGGTATTGACCAAACCTGGGATGACCACTTTTCCGGTCATGTCCAGAATCTCGTCAGCAGTTTGCGGCAGCGTTTCGCTGGGGCCGACCTGCTTGATCACATTGTCTTCGATGTACAGGCCACCGCGTCTGATCTCCCGGCGCTCACCATCCATCGTCACCAGAAGTTCGGCGTTCTTGACCAACAATGTCTTGGGCATACGTGTTCCTCTCCCGCTTGGAGTTGCATTCAACTTGGTTTTCATAGGCACCCGGCGTCAATGCCGGTGAAGTCCTGACAAGGGACGACATGCGCAGAACGGCTGTCTGACGGCTACCGGCGCGCGCGTCCAGCGGCGGTCCGGGCGGATGGCCTCGACCTGCCTGCGCAACGGCGCACGTTCAGGGGCATTGAAGTCGACACCGCCCCTGCCACCACCAAGGGGTCGGGCATGTTCTGGAGGGTGTGCAGGGCGAATGGAGCAAAGACGAATGCGTCGCTCAGGGGGCCGCTGAAGCCACTGTCAACGTTGAACGACATTCGTGGGTGACGCTCGAGGGGAGCGAGCCGTTGTGGGTGCTGCATGGTTTGAGACCGTCGCAATACGCACCGGCGATTACCGATGTCGTAGGCGTCGGGCAATGTAAACAGAACTTTTAATTCTTGTATACATAATTCACTTCTCCCCCCGAATGGCTGCGATCATCGGCATTGCATGAATGGGCTGTGACCATGCGACACCGCTGTGTTTGATGGGAGGCCGAGGGGCTGCATTTCGTAAAGAGCAACGCCTATGCAGCCTGTGCCAAAGCCTGTCGAAACCTCCTCCGTGCTGCCAGATCGTGACAGCCCCCACCTCACCGCACGTCTCTGCAGGTGCCACTGACCTGCCCTGACGCATAGCGCATCGTTCCGCCTGCAGAGAAAGGCTCTCTACAAGCGACATACTTCATCTCCTTGTTGGTGGCGAACAAAAAGTCCGTCGCCCCCGAACGCAGAATCACCCGTTTCCAAAGACGCCGTTGGCACTCATTCCCCGCATCGGTGATATCACAGTAGGTCACATCGATCGTGAACGTGCAGGCATTACGAACCCTGCGACGTGTGGGACCCGCAGGATTTTTTTCCACGACCAGACAGCTATTCACGGACTCGGCATAGACAAAGGGATCTTGTTTCGCCTGGACATGGTCTTGCTCACCCCTTTGCGTCGAAGGTTCAAAGGTGTGTGACTGAGTATTGGCCGTGGCCTGGGAGGTGTAAGACGGGGCAGGCGACGTTTGATAGGTGGCCGTCGTAGGTTGACTGCTGGTACCGCTGCTATTGGCTGCAGCGACGGCAACCGGCAAGGCATAGGAGTAGGCGGATGTCGCTTTCTCGGGCGAATTCAGTGTCCCCCCCAAGGTCACCACATCAATGATCGGACCGACAACCACCGCCATCAGCCCCATTGTCGTACCCGTTACATAATGCCCATCTTCATACAGTTTCCCAGAGGACTTCAGCATTTCTCCCGTCATGCACCCCGACACGCTCGCCAATAGTGGAAGCATCAATACACCGGATACGTTCTTTGCAATGTTCATATTATTCTCGGGCGTTGGCTGATCTCGAGATCAGTGTTAGTCAGGCCCTGTCGAAGCGTCATCATTCAAATGAATGAAACACGCCGAGGGTGGCCCAGCGGCGTTCTGCCATACTGCGTCTATCACGCCCTATTGTTCAGCGGCATCCGGAGGCTGAATGCGCGGTTTGGAGCAGCTCTACGATGAACTGGTAAACCTGTGCTATGAGGCCGCCCTGGATGAGCAGGCTTGGTCGAAACTGCTCGGCAGGCTCGCGCAGGCGACGGGGCGCCAACAAGGGGCATTGCTGCTCTGGGATCAAAAGCATGACGGCGGCCAGGTCTCCAGTTTCTACCAACTTGATCCCCGTGCCGCTGACGATTACAACACCTATTACTGCAACATGGACCCCACACGTTTCGTGATGAAACATAGAGCGACGGGATCGTGGTACCACGACTTCCAGGAACGTGGGGCGGACGACATCCGGCGAGATCCTTATTACCAGGAATACAAATTGCCGTATGGCATGAAAAACGTCTCGGCCATGAAAATACATAAACATCAGAGCGCCGAAGCCTTTCTCTCGCTGGTGATCAACAAAGATGCTCGTATGCCCACCCAGCAGCAGGTCCTCCTGCTGGACCGTGTAACACCCCACCTGCTGCGGGCGACGAGTATTCACTTCAAGTTCAGCGCGCTTGAGTTTGAACTGAACAAGCGCAACCTTTTGCTCGACCGCCACCCGACGCCACTTTGGCTGCTGGATGAGGATGGGCGGGTGGTGTACAGCAATGCTGCTGCCGAACGAGTGATGCGCAGGAGCGCCTTCGAACTCTATGAGCGGGGTGGCCGTCTGCATGCCCACCGGGATGACGCCCGCCTGGTTCATCACAGGCTGAAAGCTTCGGGCAAGACCGGGGCCCGGCACGCCAGCCGGCTGCGCCTCTCAGGCACGGACAAAGAGATCTTGATCGTACCGGTGAGCGCCGATGCCCCCTTCAACCATCAGATGCAACAGCCGCTTGTACTGATCGCCTACCTGGACAATACCTTGCAAAGTCATCTGCTAGCGGAGATTTTTCAATTGAGCCCTGCTGAGCGACGGCTTGCCGAGCTGCTCGGCCAGGGGCTTGCGCCTGAACACTGCGCGAGCGTTCTCAACCTCTCCATCAATACGGTGCGTACCCAATTGCGTGCACTGTTTCGCAAGACGAATACCGAGCGCCAGGCAGAACTGGTCAACCTTCTGGTACGGACCCAACTGTGACAGCCATTGAGGGCTCGCCCCATATTTCACCAGGGATGCTGTCTCGCAGCTATCCCCCGACAGGGCGAGTCACCCCGCCCGCCCCATCGCCGTGGATCTGGCTGATATGGCGGTTATTAGGGGCTATTTGAAATGTGTTCGCGCCAGGCCAATGCGGCTGGCTGACTGCTGCGCGCCCTTCACGCTGGCGTGCATCTGCTCGGCGGTGGAGTCGACGGTACTGTACTCCCCTAGGCCACCGTTCCCTTGACCCGCACGCAAAAGTCATTGTCCCGCCCGCCGCTTTTTCTCGCCCTTGTCCCCGCCCAGAATCCGGGCCTGACTCACTTCCCGTTCAGGAGAACCCGGATGAACGACTTCAAACCCCTGCTGCTCGCCGCCGCCCTGGCCGCCACCGCCCAAGCTACCCTGGCCGCCGACTGGCAGGATTCGCCTTACGGCAAGCAGGATGAAATCGGCGCCGCCAACCTGCTCACCCCCGAGGTGGTCCAGCAGGCCGTGGGCCTGGTCAAGACCGGCAAGACCTACTCCCTGGCCGTGCCCGTGAGCAAGGACCTGCCCGCCTTCCGCCATCGCAGCTTCCACCTCTACAACATCCAGCCCGGCGAACAAGCCGGCCAGACACTGGGCAAGAACAAGTTCAGCTTCAACGATGAACTGGTCAACGGCTGGACCGGGGTCGGCACCCAGCTCAACGGCATCGGCCATATCGGTATCGACAACGTCTACTACAACGGCAACAAGGCAGCGGACTTCGTCACCGTCGAGGGTGTGACCAAGCTCGGTGTGGAGAAAGTACCGCCCATGGTGACCCGCGGCGTGGTGCTGGACATGACCGCCTACTACGGCAAGGCCGTCGTGCCCGGTGGCACATCGTTCACCGTGAACGACATCAAGGCCGTGCTGAAGAAACAAGACATCACCCTGCGCACGGGCGATGTGGTGCTGTTCAACACCGGCTGGCTGGAGCTGATCGGCAAGGACAACCAGCAGTTCCTCGCCACCGAGCCCGGCATCGACCTGCCAGCAGCCCAGTGGCTCGCCGACCAGGGCATCGTCGCCTTTGGCGGTGACACTTGGGCCTCGGAGGTCTACCCCAACCCCACGGGCGAAGAGTTCCCGGTCAACCAGTTCATGCTGGCCAAACGCGGCATCTACAACCTGGAGTTGATCGACACCCGCGCCTTGGTGCGTGACAAGGCCTTCGAGTTCCTCTTCGTGTTGGGCCAGCCGCTGTACAAGGGTTCGACCCAGGTCAACGTCAATCCGGTGGCCATCCACTGATCGCCGCCCAGGCGATCGTTGTTTTCAAATCAAAAGTCCTTGGCGCAGTCGTGACTTAATCGGCCTGCCGGCCATGGCCATACTGCGCCTCACCTTCACACACTTCGCCCCCCCAGGAGCATTTGCAATGAAACCCGGACACGTCCTGTTCGCCCTGGCCATCGGGGCCTTTGGTATCGGCACCACCGAATTCACCCCCATGGGCCTGCTGCCGGTGATCGCCGAAGGCATCGATGTCAGCATCCCCAGCGCCGGCATGCTGGTGACCGCCTACGCCGTCGGCGTGATGGTCGGCGCACCGATCATGACTTTGCTGTTCAGCCGCTTTGGCAAGCGCGGTGCACTGATCGCGCTGATGGCCATTTTCACCGTGGGCAACCTGCTGTCGGCCCTGGCGCCGGGCTACGGAACGCTGCTCGCCTCGCGCCTGGTCACCAGCCTCAACCACGGCGCCTTCTTCGGCCTGGGTGCGGTGGTGGCCGCCAGCGTCGTGCCGCGCGAGAAGCAGGCCAGCGCCATCGCCACCATGTTCATGGGCCTGACCATCGCCAACATCGGCGGCGTCCCCGCCGCCACCTGGATCGGCCAGCAGGTCGGCTGGCGCCTGGCCTTCGCCGGCACCGCGCTGCTCGGCATCCTTGCCATGACCGCCCTGTGGTGGGCCCTGCCCAAGGGCGAGCGCGGCAGCGTGCCCGATGTACGCCGGGAGCTCGCGGTGATCGCCCGGCCGAACGTGCTGCTGGCCATGGCCACCACAGTGCTCGGTGCTGGCGCGATGTTTACCCTGTACACCTACGTCGCCCCGGTGCTGGCGGAACTGACCGGCGCCTCGGACCGTTTCGTCACCCTGGGCCTGGTGCTGATCGGTGTGGGCTTCACCCTGGGCAACAGCCTGGGCGGTCGCCTGGCCGACTGGTCTCTGGACGGCTCGGCACGTCTCTTCCTCGGTGTGCTGGCGCTGATCATGGTGCTGATGCCGTTCGTACTGGGGACCCACGTCGGCGCGGCGCTGGCCTTGCTGGTCTGGGGCGTGTTCACCTTCGCCGTGGTACCGCCGCTGCAAATGCGCGTGATGATCGCCGCCAGCGAGGCCCCGGGCCTGGCTTCGTCGATCAACGTGGGCGCCTTCAACCTCGGCAACGCACTGGGTGCAGCACTGGGTGGCGCGGTCATCAGCCTGGACCTGGGCTACGCCGCGGTACCGGTCGCCGGCGGCATGCTGGCGGCAGGCGGCCTGCTGCTGGTCTGGCTGGGCGGACGCGGCAAGGTCGCCGCCAGGGCCGTGGGCGAGACGGTGTAGTGCGCCCGCCAGGAAGGCTAGCCAAGGCCGAGCTGTCCGCGTAAAACTTTGGGCAGTTCCCTTGGAGGTCTCATGCAAGATCTACGTCAGTTGCGCTACTTCGTCGCTGTCGCCGAATGCGAGAACGTTGGACGCGCAGCCGAGCAGCTACACATTTCACAATCCCCCCTGAGCCGGCAGATCGCCCAGCTCGAAGACAACCTGGGCCTTGCCCTGTTCGAGCGGCGCAATCAGCGCCTGTACCTGACCGCCGACGGCCGCACCTTCCTGTCCGAAGCCCGCGGCCTGCTCAAGCACGCCGAACGCCTGGAGTCGCTGGGCAAGCGACTGGGCCGGGGCGAGGAAGGCGGCCTGTGCATCGGCTACGTCAACCACGCCATCCACGCCGGCGTGCTGCCCGGCGCGGTGCGGGCCATCCGCAGCGAACGCCCGAACATCCATATCGCCCTCTACAACATGACCCCGCGCGAGCAGTTCGAAGGCCTGCGCCAGCGCAGCCTGGACATCGCCCTGGTCTGCGAGCCCCCGCCCAGCTCCGACCCCGACCTGCGTGGCCACCCCGTGCTGGACGACCCTCTGCTGCTGGCCATTCCCGCCGAGCACCCCTTGGCCATCAAGGCCGAACTCACGCCCGCCGACCTGCATGAGCAGGAATGGATCATCACTGGCGGCCAGCCTGACCAGATCAACAAACGCGACGATTTCATCGCCCGCTGCGCCGACGCAGGCTTCACCCCGCGCTTGTCGCTGGAGGCCAACGACCCGCTGAGCGTGCTCGGGCTGGTGTCCGCCGGGCTGGGCCTGGCGATGGTCCAGAGCAGCCTGTCCACCAGCGCAGGCTCCACCGTTGTGCTGCGCAAGCTGCCATGGTTCAGCCCCTGCGTGCAGTTGTGGGCAGCCTGGCACCGCGTAGACCTGCGGCCTATCGTGAGCGTGTTCCGGGAGCGGGTGCTGGCGCTGGCAGAAGAGACCTAATAGGTCTTAACTAAGTCGAATTACGTCTTTTACAGTCTAACCAGGCAGCACTAGCATGGCTCCCATCGATGCCACTCATCCACAGGAGCCATTCCATGAACATCGACCTCGGCGGACGCACCGCCATCATCAGCGGCTCGACCGGCGGTATTGGTCTGGCCATCGCCCGCGGCTTGGCCCGCGCCCATGCCGACGTGGTCATCGCCGGCCGTAGCCAGAAGTCGGTCGACGCCGCCCTGGCTGAACTGCACGCCCAAGGTGGCCGGGGCCAGGTCCACGGCGTGGTGGCCGACCTGGGCACCGCCGAAGGCGCCCAAGCCCTGTTCGACGCCCACCCTAGCGCCGACATCCTGGTCAACAACCTGGGCATCTACGATGACGTCGACTTCTTCGATGTCCCCGACAGCGAGTGGAACCGCTTCTACGACACCAACGTACTGTCCGGCGTGCGCCTGGCTCGACACTACGCACCGGGCATGGTCCACAAAGGCTGGGGGCGGATCTTGTTCATCTCCTCGGAGTCCGGCATTGCCATCCCGGCCGACATGATCAACTACGGCGTGACCAAGGCCGCCAACCTCGCCGTCTCCCACGGCCTGGCCAAACGCCTGGCCGGCACGGGCGTCACCGTCAACGCGGTATTGCCCGGCCCGACGCTCACCGACGGCGTTGCCGCCCTGGTGGCTGAAGCAGCCAAGGTGTCCGGCCGCAGCATTCGTGAAGAAGCAGACAACTTCGTGCGCACCGCTCGCCCGAGCTCGATCATTCAACGCGCCGCCGAGGTGGACGAAGTCGCTCACCTGGTGGTGTACCTCGCATCCCCCTACTCCTCCGCCACCACCGGCGCGGCCCTGCGGGTCGACGGCGGTGTGGTCGACAGCCTCGCGATCTGAATTCAACCGGAGAATCCATGGCCAACGCCTACGCATCCTTGAAAACCCACCACAGCCCTGACCACGTCTGGGCCCTGATCGGCGGCTTCGACAGCCTGCCCGACTGGCTGCCATTCATCCCTGAAAGCCTCTCCAGCGAAGGCGGCCGCGTGCGCTCGCTGAAAGACCCGGATGGCAATACCATCATCGAGCGTCTGATGGCCTTCGATGAACGACAGCGCAGCTACAGCTACTCGATCCTCACCAGCCCGTTCCCGGTAACCGGCTACCTGTCGACCCTGCGGGTCAAGGCCGACGGCCAGGGCAGCCTGGTGGAATGGCTCGGCGAGTTCACCCCGGTTGGGGTGAGCGACGAAGAAGCCATCGCACTGTTCACCGGCATCTACGAAGGTGGCCTGCAAGCCCTGGCCAAGACCCTGGGCTGAGATGAACACAAGGGGCCGCCACGCAGCGGCCCTTCGTCATTGTTGACCGCAGGTCAACAGGCCTTTGCGCCAGCACAGCTGTTTCCCCTCGCAACACCTCGCTACCCTCCCCCTTCTTCCCCCAAGAGGACTCCCCATGTCCACCACGCATCGAGCCTGGGGTTGGACCCCGGGCGCCGGCCTGGACGGCCTTGAGCTCATCGACAAACCCCTCCCCCAACCCGGCCCCGGTCAAGTG
Organism: Pseudomonas sp. PKS; assembly: GCF_051913525.1. Classification (NCBI taxonomy): domain Bacteria; kingdom Pseudomonadati; phylum Pseudomonadota; class Gammaproteobacteria; order Pseudomonadales; family Pseudomonadaceae; genus Pseudomonas; species Pseudomonas sp. PKS. The sequence continues at coordinate 47,109 of NZ_JBEGDO010000003.1, forward strand.
CTGGTGGCCAACCGTGCCATCGCCCTGAACCCGGTGGACTGGAAGATCTGCGAATGGGGCCATGCCGATTGGCGCCAGGGCACCGTGCCCGGCGTCGACGGTGCCGGCCTCGTTGCCGCCGTCGGCGAAGGTGTCGACCTGCCCTTGGGCACCCGTGTCGCCTATCACCAGTCGCTGTCCCGTGATGGCAGCTTTGCCCAGTACTGCCTGCTCGACGCAACGCTGGTGATGCACATCCCCGCCAACCTCGACGATGCCGCCGCAGCCGCCATCCCCTGCCCGGCCCTCACGGCCTGGCAAGCCTTGGCCAAAGTCGCCGATGGCGCCTCACGTGATGTGCTGGTGGTGGGCGCGGGTGGTGCGGTGGGTTTCTACCTTGTTCAACTCGCCGTGCAGCGCGGTCTGCGCGTATGGGCCAGCGCCGGCGAGAAACACCACGACCGCCTCAAGCAACTGGGCGTGGTCGGTGTATTCGACTACCGCGCCCGTGACTGGCAGACACACCTGCAAGCCGCCTTGGGCGAACGCCCGCTGCATGCACTGTTCGATACCGTCAGCGGCGCGCATGCGGCGAGCCTGGCCTACCTGCTTGGCTACAATGGCCATCTGGTGTGCATCCAGGACCGCCAGGAAACCGCCCCCCTACCCGCCTTCAGCACGGCGATCTCGTTGCATGAAGTCGCGCTCAACAGCATCCACGCCCACGGTCGACTGCTCGATCGCCAGGCGTTGAAGGTCGAAGGGGAGCGTTTGCTGCAAATGGTCGCCGAGGGCCGGCTGGTGATGCCGCAGCGCCTGGACTTTGCCTTTGATGCGCTGCCGAGTGCATTGCGTCAACTCAAGGAAGGCCATGCATCGGGCAAGTGGGTGACGCGGCTGGGGTGATCCAGCCGCCTCGCCCAGGCGTGCAAGGTCAGAAAGTGCCCGGGTAGGCCCCGCCGTCGATCAGCAGGTTCTGCCCGGTGATGTAGCCACCGTGGACACTGCACAGGAAGGCGCAGTACGCCCCGAACTCCTTGGCATCGCCGAACCGCGCCGCCGGTATTGCCTGGCGACGTGCCTGGGTGGTTGCCTGCAAGTCGCCGCTGGCCTGGCTCGCCGCATGCAGCGTCTTTTGCAGACGGGCAGTATCGAAGGCGCCTGGCAGCAGGTTGTTCAGGGTCACGTTGCGCCCGGCCAGACGCTGCTGACGGGCGAGCCCTGCGATGAAACCGGTCAGGCCGCTGCGCGCACCATTGGACAGCCCCAGGATATCGATCGGCGCTTTCACCGCGCCCGAGGTGATGTTCACCACCCGGCCAAAGCCGCGCTCGGCCATGCCATCGACCACGGCCTTGATCAGCTCGATGGGCGTGAGCATGTTGGCGTCCAGGGCCTTGAGCCAGTCTTCCCGATCCCAGTTCCGGAAATCGCCTGGTGGTGGGCCACCGGCGTTGTTGACCAGGATATCGACCTGCGGGCAAGCGCTGAGCAGGGCTTCGCGCACCGCAGGCTCGGCCACATCGCCAGCGACCGTGCGGACTTCGATGCCCGGGAAGCGGCTGCGCAGTTCAGCGGCCGTCTGCTCCAGGGTGGTGGCGGTGCGGGCGTTGATCACCAGGTTGACGCCCTCGCCACCCAGGGCCTCGGCGCAGCCTTTGCCCAACCCTTGGCTGGCGGCGCAGACGATGGCCCAGCGGCCCTTGATACCTAGATCCATGTTGGCTCCTCGTTGATTGATGCGTTGGACATTACCACGCGCGCAAGCACGCTTCCCCCTATGAAAGCAGCGCCTGCACGGGCCATCCTGGCATTACAACGCTCCAAGCCAGCCCCCGAGAGGACGACGAGTTACAACGCGCGGCAAGCTCAACGCATGAAAACGCCGCGCGTGCCCCATCGGCCAAGCGCGGCGCGGATGCAGGCAGGGCTGCGGCGCAGCCCTGCCCCGTCATGCTCAGGCGGCCGGAACCGGTGCCAGGGCGTTGATCAGGCCTTGTTGACGCAAGTCGTTCCAGAACGCCGCCGGAATCACGGCGCTCAGCGCGGCATGGTCTTCGTTTGCATGCGCCACGCGGGTGGAGCCGGGGATGACCGCGACCACAGCCGGGTGAGCCAGGGCGAACTGCAGGGCGGCGGCCTTGACGTCGACGCCATGGGCACGCGCCACTGCACGGATACGCTCGAGCTTGGCCAGTACCGCTGGAGTGGCTTTCTGGTACTCGAAGTGCTCGCCACCGGCGGTCACGCCAGAGCTGTAGGGACCGCCGACGACGATGCCAACACCCTGCTCGACCGCCTGCAGCATGACACGTTGCAGAGCGCGGTCATGATCGAGCAGCGAGTAACGGCCGGCGAGCAGGAAGCCATCGGGTTGCGGCTCGTCCAGATCGAGGGTCAGCTCGATCGGTTCGACGCGATTCACACCCAAGCCCCAGGCCTTGATCACGCCCTCTTCACGCAGACGGGTGAGGACGCGGAAGGCGCCTTTGCGGGCCGTCTCGAAACGCTCCAGCCACTCATCACCGTAGAAGTCCTGGGCGATGTCGTGAATCCAGACGATGTCCAGGCGGTCGGTCTTCAGGCGGCGCAGGCTGTCTTCGACCGAGCGCAGGGTGGCATCGGCACTGTAGTCGTTGACGATGCGGTTGCGATTGCCGTGTTCGAACAGGCCGCTCTTCTCGCCCAGCTCGCGGCTGGTGGGGTCTTCCAGTTCATCGAGGATGATCCGGCCGACCTTGCTGCTGAGCACGTACTCGTCACGTGGACGACCGGCCAAGGCATCGCCCAGACGCGATTCGGAGAGACCGGCGCCGTAGAACGGCGCGGTATCGAAGTAACGCACGCCGTTGTTCCAGGCGGCATCGACAGTGGCATGCACCTCGTCCTGCGGTACGTTACGGAACATGTTGCCCAGCGGCGCGGTGCCGAAGCCCAGTGGATTGGCGATAAGCGATTTGAGGTTCATTGATGCTTTTCCTGATGAGGGGAGTCAGTTGTGAACTCCAGTGGCCGTCATCCTATGTCTCACCCATCAAGACCGTCCAAGTCATAATTAGACAGACTTTAGACCGCTAATGCATCAACCAGGTGGAGGCTAAGAGGTGCCCAGTAAAGCGACCTCCTCTGCCCCTTTGATTACCGAACAAGGAAGCCGTGCTTCTGCGGATCGCGATCATCGATGATCCAGTTGCAGAAACCACAGATGTAAGCGTTGCCCGATACTTCAGGAATCACCGCTGGAATGTCGCCCACAGTGGTTTCCCTGATGACCTTGGCGGTGAATACCGAACCGATCACCGACTCGTTGATCAATACCTCGTCCTTGCCCAGCAGCCCGCGCAGATAGAGCTGCGCGACCCGGCCACTGGTGCCTGAACCGGTCGGCGAACGGTCCACTTCGCGGTCGGCGAAGATGCAGCAGTTGGCCTGGGTGGACTCAGCGAAACGCGGTGCGCCATCGATGATGGTGCCGTAGATATGGTTGATTTCCGGGATGTCCGGATGCACCACAGCGAATGCAGCGTTGGCCGCCTGCTTCACTTGCGCGCCGAACTGCTTGAGCGTCTCCACCGAGGACTCGCGGATCTCCAGGCCATGCGGCGCGCCGCTGGTGTAGAAGTAGAAGGCGCCACCGTAGGCGATGTCCCCTGTGACCTCACCGAAGCTTGGGGTCGTGACGGTCACATCGCGCTTGTAGATGAACGACGGCACGTTGATGAAGCGTACGCCGTTGGCGTGCTTGCCATCCCACTTCACGAACGCTTCTATGAAGCCACAGGGGGCATCGATGCCGACACGCGTTTCCGGTTCGGTACGCTCCACCCAGCCCAGCTCGACCGCTGCCGTCGCCAGTGCGATGGTCCCGTGACCACAGTGGTCGCTGTAACCCTCGTTGTGCAGAAAGATGATGCCGAAGTCCGCCGTGGGCGAAACCGGCTCGGTGAGGTAGCCACCGTACATGTCAGCGTGACCGCGAGGCTCGAACATCAAGGCCTGGCGGATGTCATCGGCGTTTTCCAGCAACCAGGCGCGGCGCTCGACGATGGTTTTGCCCGGCATGCGCGGCAGGCCGGACGTCACGATACGGAACGGCTCGCCACCGGTGTGGACTTCGACGGTGCTGATGCTGCGGGTGATTTGCATGGATGCGTCTCCTTGAATGCGATCACACAGGATTGTTGGCCAGGGCAGCGAGGACCACGCGGGCGGCGGCCAAATCCCAGGCGGCGGTCCCTACACTCTTGAACACGGCAGGCCGAGACCTGTCGACGCCGTCCTTGAGTGCACTGGCCAGCGACGTGACCTTGGAGCCGTCGGCACCCGCACGCAGCAGATCACCTGCCTCGTGTCGGGCGCCCTCGGGTTCGTCGACGTAGATGGCGCTGGAGTCCAGGGTCACCTTGCCGATCTCAGCCATCTCTGGCTTGAAGGCGCCCACCCCGACGACCAAGCACCCGACCCTGCCCGGCTCGTCATAGACAGGCTCGGTGCTGGTAGTGGCGGTAATGACAACATCGACCTCTGGCGCGCTGCTGCCGACCCCTTCGAGGTGTCGATGAAGCTCGCGGTTGCGATCACAAAATGTGACGGCTGACGACAGGTCGCGACCACGCACCCAGATTTTCGCATCCGGATACAGCGCATGAATGGCCTGGACGTGGTAGCGCGACTGAGCGCCAGTACCCACCAGCAGGATGTCACGCGGCGCATGCTCAAGAAAGGTACGAATGGCCAGCATCGTTACGGCGGCAGTGCGGCGCCCAGTCACTTCCGGGCCGTCCAGCAGGCAGACAACCTTGCCGGTGGCGGCATCGCAAACCGTGACGACACCATTGATGGTTGGCAGATTGCGCTGGGCGTTGCCCGGCAACACATTGACCAGCTTGTGGATAGCGATGTCCTGCGCGGTGGCAGGCATGCTGAGCAATACACCGCCCTCCCCGAGCGGCACGACCATGCGTTCTGGACTCAGAAGCGTACCGGTGTCCAGCTCTCGGGCCGCTCGGGCGATGGCATCGATCAGTTCGGTGAAGTCCAGCAATGCCGCGGTTTGGGCTTGATCGCAAACCATGATGGTCTGCAGGGGGGTGGAAGCATCACGCACGAGTCTGACTCCCTGGGGCAATGACGTGGGCGCAGAGGATGACTCTGCGTTGGCATGGGGTTTAGCTGGAATCACGTGGATAACAAAACTTACCACTATGAGTACAGCGATAGTATCCGGCTGGAACAGACCGTCATGCAGTGCAACAACCGGTCTTAAAACTGCCCAATTCCGGCTGGATCCTATGCCCACACCACCCTACTGGCAACGGGCTTTTCGACGAAAAATGTAAGAACAGGTAAAAAACAAAAACCACTTATCTGCACAAGCCCCATAAGTGGTTAGCCTCAACGCCAGACCGGACGTATACTCCGCACGTCTTTCTCTTCAAAGGTCAGTGGTCATGTCGACAGACCAAAACCTCACCCAGCCAGCATTCCGCCCCAAGCAGATCTATGAACAGGTCGCCGACCAGATCAGACAGAGCATCGCCGACAGCACCTATGCGGCCGGCTCCAGACTGCCCTCCGAGCGAGACCTGGCCACTCGGCTCAAGGTCAGCAGGCCCGCAGTACGCGAAGCTATTGGCGCCCTGCAGAACGAAGGCTTGGTCATTACCCGGCATGGCTCGGGAACCTATGTACTCGCTCAGGATGGCACCCCACCCCATCTGCCCTCGCCTGCGCCAGAAGCCGACTACAGCCCCATCAGTGCTCTGGAAGTCAGGCTCTTGCTGGAGCCTGCGATTGCTCGGCTGGCGGCGCGCAAAGCCATGCGGGATCCGCTGGCAGAACGTTATCTGGCGCAAATGGCAGAAGTGAAAGACATCACCGATGTGCACCAGCAAGCGCTCTGGAGCGAGTGCGACCGCAAGTTTCATCACCGCCTTGCGCTGATGACCGGCGATGCCCTGATCGCCAAAATGGCTGATGAAATCGAGCAGACCATGGCCCAACCCCTCTGGAATCGATTGCGTGACGACGGGATCTACGATGCCGAGCGCATCCAGCTGTATGCCGCCGAGCATCGGCTGATTTACGAAGCCATCGTGACCGGCGACGAGCAGGCCGCCGCGTTCTATGTAGAAGGTCACTTGAAACGGGTAAAGAGAGACATTAGCTCGCTGGAATGACACCCGGCACTCCTCTCGAGTGCTAGCCCGAAGGGGCACGACTTCCGAAGTTGCAGGCCCGGGGATTCGAAATTCCACTGCGAATGATGCCGATATTTAATTTCAAGCGCCGGGTGACATTTCCTAGTATGTGCCAGGCGCCCTGTCGCCTCCCTCGTTCAGCTCCTGCCATGAGTTTCGCCGTGTTCGCCTTCAAGCAGACCACCTTGTCGCCGCCCGGCGAAGGGGTGCCCAAACCTCAAAGGCTCATCGCCGTCATCGCGATCATGCTCAACATCGCCATGGCCAACCTGGAAACGGCGATCGCCAACACGGCCTTGCCGACCATCGCCGCCGACCTGGGCACCACCGATGCCCAGTCGATCTGGGTGGTGAGCATCTATCACCTGGCGATGATCGCCGCCCTGCTGCCACTGGCTTCGCTGGGAGACATCGTCGGCTACCGGCGCATCTCCATGGCGGGCCTGGTGCTGTTCATCCTGGCATCGCTGTTGTGTGGCTTGGCCCCGTCGTTCGAGTGGCTGCTGGTCGGTCGCCTGGTACAAGGTTTGAGCGCGGCCGGGATCCTCGGTGTGGGGGTGGCGATGACGCGCTTCGTCTTTCCCGAGCACATGCTGGGCCGTGGCATGGGGGTCAATGCACTGGTTGTAGGCGCGTCGCTGGCCGCGGGGCCGAGCGTGGCCTCACTGATCCTGAGCCTTGCCAGCTGGCACTGGCTGTTCCTGATCAATGTCCCGGTGGGCTTGGTCGGCGTGTTTCTCGGCCTGCGTTCGCTGCCGCCCACCCCTACCAGCGCGCGGGCGTTCGATGCCGTGGCCGCGGGGCTCTGCTCGCTGTTTCTTGCCGCGTTGGTGTACGCCGTGAATGGCCTGGCCCAAGGCGCGCCGTGGGGCGTCACGCTGGGCAGCGCGATGCTCGCCGGGCTTTGCTTGTGCCTTTTGTTGCAGCGTCAGGCCGGTCACCCCGCGCCGATCCTTGCCCTGGACCTGCTGCGCCAGCCGCTCTACGCGCTATCTGCCGCCAGCGCTGCGGCGTCGCTCACGGCGCAGAGCCTGGCGTTCGTCGCCCTGCCCTTCATGTTGCAGCACCAGTGGGGGCTCTCCCAGGTCGAGACCGGATTTCTGATCACGCCTTGGCCTGCCATGGCCGCGCTCATGGCCCCCATCGCCGGGAGGCTCTCGGACCGCTACGCGACCGGCACCCTCACCGCCGTGGGCATGGGCATCCTGGGGATCGGCCTGGTGCTGCTCTGCACCCTGCCGTCTTCGCCCGCGCCATGGGACATCGCCTTGCGCATGGCCGTGTGCGGTGCGGGATTCGGGTTCTTCCAGTCGCCGAACATGCGCGACATGATTTCGTCGATTGCCCCGCAGCGCAGCGGCGGTGCGGGCGGCCTGTCGAGCACGATGCGAATGCTCGGGCAGGTATTGGGGGCGGCGTTGGTGGCGGGGTTCTTCCAGGTGTACTCCGCCCAGGGCGCTTTTCTGGCGCTGTGGGCCGGCGTTGCCTTTGCGGCGTTGGCGTGTGTGGCGAGCGTGTGGAAGTACTGCGTGTGCAGGGATCAGCTGCGGGCAACTGCCCAGCAAGGCTGATCGAGGCAGGGGTTGAGCCTGGGGCTCGTCGATGGCCTGGAATATGCCTGCCGTCCTTGGCGATTGAATCCCTAGGGTTTGCCGTGTGGCATCAGTCCGCGACAGGAGACTGCAGGTGAGCTTGCCTGGTCGAGGATGGGCTGTTGACCATGCAATACAGCACGCCCGCCAGTACCAGGCCCACCACCCAGCTGATGTCCGCGTCCAGCCAGCTCGCGACGAAGCCTGTGTAGAACGACAGCTTCATGAACGGAATGGTACCGATGATCGAGACGGCATACACCACCAGGGTCCGGCGATTGAAGCGTCCATAGCGGCCCTTGGCGTTGTACAGCTCAGCGACGTCGTAGTGACCGCGGCACACCCAGTAGTAGTCGGCCAGGTTGATCGCACTCCAGGGGATCAACAGGTAGAGCTGCCCGATCAGGATGTCGGCAAAGAAAGTGTCGAAATGGTACTGGGTGGCGATGGCGATCAGCGTGGCGGCGAGGGTCAGCACCGCCATCACCACTGCCTTGGCAGTGGGGGTGACATATCGCAGCTCACCGAAGGCGCCGAAAATCGTCACCGACGACATGTAGGCGCTGTACAGGCAGAGCACGTTGTACTGGATGACGCCGAGCGCTATCACGCCCAGCGCCACCGGCGCCCAAGGCCCGAACAAGGTGGCGATCGCGGTGGCCGGGTTCAGGCCAAGCGCTGCCGGAATCGCGACGGCCAGCAACGCGCCCAGGGCCATCATGGCGAAGGAACCCAGCGCGCAGCCCGAATAGGTTGTCCAGAATGTGGCGCGGGTGTTCACGTTGGCCGGTAGATAGCGCGAGTAGTCAGCCACGTAGGGGCCATACCCCAGCGTCCAGGACGCGGCCTGCGCCACCACCAGGTTGAAGGCGGTCCACGAGAACGCGCCAGAGGCCGAGGCACTCGCCGACGCCTGGCCGGGGTGCAGCAAGATCAGCACCAGGGCGCCACCGAACACCAGCGTGGACAGCAAGCTCATCCAGGCGCCCAGGCGGTGGATCAGCTCATAGCCGACGAAGCCGATGACGAAGGTCAACACACCGACCAGGACGATGGCCTGGTCGTCGCTGATCGGTAGCAGTGCTTTCAAGGCATCGCGCATCAGCACGCCGCTGGCGGCCAGGAACAGCACTGCGGCCACCACCATCACCAGCAACGGAATCGCCGCACCGTAGACACCGAACTGTGCCCGGCTCTGGATCATCTGCGGAACGCCCAGGTGTGGCCCTTGGGCAGAATGCGCGGCCATGAAGATGGTGCCGATGAGATTGCCGATCAGCAGGCCGAGCAGCGTCCAGGCAAAGCTCAAGCCCGCGGCGATGCCCAACGTGCCGACCATCAGGGCGGTCACCTGGAAATTGGAGCTGAACCAGATGGTGAACAACCGCCTGGGTGTGCCATAGCGTTCAGCGTGAGGGACAAACTCGATACTTCGCGTTTCCAGCTTCACGACCGTCTCCTGAGTGAATTTCGGGATTATCAAGTGGTGCGTGGAGCCTGCTCGGCCTGACGACGAACATCTCGTAGCTGCCAACGACGCCTGCAAACACTTTGTCGGCGCTGGCAAAGCGGCGGTCGCTGCCTGGATGAACCAGGTCGTCAACCCTCTCGACCTCCCCAGGCCTGCGGCCGGTCAACCTTGCATTCCCCTGGCAGCGATGGTGAACGAATGGACATGTTTGAAAACAATGACTTGTCGCTCCGTAGTGATGCGGGCCAGCGCCGGCATCGACCACAGCTATCGCGAGCTCGCGGCCTCCAAGCACGCCCTGCAGAGCAGCAAAGAGCGATGCAATGCCGTGCTCGGACTGGTTCTGGGAAACCGACGCGCACCTGCGCCCTAACCTACCTCTCGGCGCTCTTCGCCGAACTGACCGGGCATACCGCCCAGGCCTGGCTGCAGCGCCCAATCACCGAGCGGGTGTCCTGGGAGAACGCACTGTTGGTTCATATGATGGCGGAAAATATGGCGCAGGCATTTGGAGGTCGGTAAGGGTGGCGAACATTCAGACGCACGCACTATCGGTCCACCCGATGGCTACCTGCGATCAATCGATTGGAACGAAAACCGAAAGCCGCCGAGCATGGGCGCACCGTTCAACAACAAAAACAAGGAACCGCCCATGCCCGCTCTCTTCCACAACCCCGTCGCCATCGTGTTCGGCAGTGGCAGCCTGGAACGCCTGCCAACGCTCTGCCCAGGCAAGGTCGCGCTGGTGACATTTCCAGAGGCTGCGCAACTAGGCCTGGTCGAACGCGTGCGCGGTCTGCTCGGCGAGCGGCTGGTGTGCGTGATCGACGACGTCCAGCCCAACCCCGATGTCGCCTGGCTGCGCACGGTCCATGAGCGCTTCTGGCAGGACAACGCCGAGTACGACACCGTGCTTGCCTTGGGTGGCGGCAGCGCGATCGACACTGCCAAAGCCCTGATCGTGGGAACCGCCTCGGGGCGTTTCGACGAACTCTTGGCGCTGCTGGCCAGCGGCAAACCGTTCACCCCGGCGCGCTGCAAGACCCTGGTGGCAGCGCCCACCACCGCCGGTACCGGAAGCGAAGTGACCCCTTGGGCGACTTTGTGGGATGCCGCGCAGCAGAAGAAATACTCCCTGCACCTGGCGTGTACCTGGCCCAAAGTGGCGCTGATCGACCCTGACCTGATGCTCAGCGTGCCCGCCTCGGTGACGGTTTCCACCGGACTGGATGCGCTGTCCCACGCACTGGAATCGATCTGGAACCACAACGCCAATCCGATTTCCGACACCTTCGCCATCTCGGCCATCGAAGACATCCTCGAGTGCCTGCCGCGTCTTCAGCAGGATCTGGGCAACCGCGAACTGCGTGCGCGCATGGCGTTGGCTGCGCTCAAGGCCGGCATGGCCTTCTCCAACACCAAGACTGCCCTGGCCCATTCCATCTCCTACGAAATGACTCTGCGTCACGGTCTGCCCCACGGCATCGCCTGCTCCTTCACCCTGCCCATGGTGCTGGGCCTTGCCTGGGGGCGCGACGCCGGACGTGACCAAACCCTAAAGAAAGTGTTCGGCAATGACCTGGCCGATGCGCAGCATCAGCTGCGTGGGTTTCTTCACCGGCTGGGGGTCAAGACCGAGTTCGAGGACTACGGCGTGACGGATGCCGAGGCCGAAGCGATGATCGACTTCGCCATGCAGGGCGCACGCGGCCGTAACTTCATCGGCTCGCACGCCGCCTGATACGCGTCCAGACCGCGGTGGCCAGCGCCGCCGCCCTTTCCTGTTGCACCGAACAAGAGTGCCGACCCGCCGTGCCTCACGGCGGCGCCTACGAACAAGAAGGAAACCGTCATGAACCGTACGCAAACCCTGTCTGGCCCGCTGACCGCTACCACGCCTTTTCGCGTCGCCCAATGGCGCATGCTGTTGGCCGCGATGTTCTGCTACCTGTTCTTCTACACCGGCCGCCAGACCTTCGGCTTCGCCATCCCCGGCATCCAGGCCGAGTTCGGCCTGAGCAAGGAAACCCTCGGCTGGGCCTCCAGCGCCATGCTGTGGATGTACGCCATCGGCCAAGCCATCAATGGCAACCTCGCCGACAAGTTCGGCGGGCGCCGCATCATGAGCCTGGGGGCCGTGCTGTCTTGCGGTGCGAACTGGGTCACCAGCTTTGCCGGAGGCTTCCTCAGCCTGGTCCTGCCCTGGGGCGTCAATGGCTACTTCCAGGCCCTGGGCTGGGCGCCGGGAAGCCGTCTGCTGTCGAATTGGTGGGGCGCCGGAGAGCGCGGCAAGGTCTACGGCTTCTATGTATTCGCCGCAGGCTGTGCCTCGGTGCTGTCGTATGTAACCTCGGTGGTGGTCATCGATGTGCTGCACCTGGAGTGGCGTTGGATCTTCCGCCTGCCGGTGCTGCTGATGCTGGCCGGTGGCATCGTGTTCTACCTGGTGGCACGGGAACGGCCACAGGACATGGGCTTCGAGCCCTTGTCAGACACGGGTGTGGCCAATGCGGCGGACCGTGCGAACGAAGCCGACCACGCCGACCAGGAAACCTCCCGGCAACGCTACCTGGCCGTGCTGAAAAACCCGCGCCTGTTGGTGGCCGCTGTTTCGCTGGGCTTCCAGAACGCTGCGCGCTACGGGCTGATCGTCTGGGTGCCCGTGCACTTCTTGGGCGCCAACTGGCAGAAAGGTGACAGTTTCATCGATCCGAAGTGGATCACCGTCGCTCTGCCGGTAGGCATGGCTGTCGGGGCCTTGAGCAACGGCTGGGTCTCGGACCGGCTGTTCGGCAGCAAGCGCTACCTGGCGATCATGCTCTACATGGTACTGGGCGCCCTGACCAGCCTGTGGATGTGGAGCCTGCCGGCGCACAGCGCGATGGGGTTGTTGGCGCTGTTCCTGTGCGGGTTCTTCGTCTACGGGCCGGCGTCGAGCTTCTGGGCGCTGTGCCCGGACCTTGTCGGCGCACGCCGGGCCGGCACCGCCACCGGCATCATGAATTTCTCGTCCTATCTGTTTGCGGGCCTGGCCGAACCCTTGATTGGACGTATGCTGGACACGACCGGCAACACGTCGCTGATCTTCATCGTCGTCACCACGGCCTGCGCCTGCAGTGCCCTGGTCGCCCTGTTCGTCCGGCGCTGAGGGTGTGAAGATGCCCGTCATTGCCCGCGCGCCCCTGACCGAGAGGCTCCATGTACCAGTACCACAAGTGGTTGCGTTCGTTTCATGCCGTTGCGCGGAGCGGGAGCTTCACCCAGGCCGCTACGCTGCTCAACATCGGCCAGCCGACCATCAGCGAGCAGGTCAGCGGCCTGGAAAAACGCTTCTCGGTGGAGCTGTTTCATCGTCGCGGTCGCTTCATCGAGCTCAGCCCTGCCGGACAGCAGTTGTACGAGATCACGCAAGGGCTGTTCGGCCAGGAGGACGAAGCCCTGCAGTTGCTGCAGAGCTTTGCCCAACGCAAGCAGGGCATGTTGCGCATCGGCGCCGTCTCGCCGCCGATCGCCATGAGCCTGACCTATTCGCTGATGCAGCAGTATCCGGACATCGAGCTGGAAACCTCGTTCACCAGCGAAGCCGGCACGCTGGAGCGGCTGTACAACTTCGATATCGACGTGGCGATTCTCGCTCTGTCGGAGTTCGACCATCGCCTGAGCACCCAGCTGTATCGCACCTGCCCGATCCTCGCGGTAGTGCGCGACGACCATCCGTGGGCCCAGCGCGAGCGGATCAGCGTCCAGGAGATCGCCGATCAGCGTGTGGTGTTGCGCGAGCCGGCATCGCGCACACGCCAGCTGGTGGAGGAAGGTTGCCAGGCGCACGGCGTGACACTCGACTGCGCGATGCAGCTCAACAGCCGCGAGGCGATCGTGCATGCAGTGGTCCATGGCATCGGGATTGGCTTTGTCTCTGCGGTGGAGTATGCCGATCGCCCAGGCACGCGCTCGATCGCTTTCGTCGAAGACCCGTTCCACATCAGCTACTACCTGTGCTGTCTAGGCATTCGTCGCAACCGGCCGATCATCTGCGAGCTGTTCGACGCCTGCACCGCCGCCACCGCCCCGCACTGATGCTTCGTCTTGCCTGCCACCCGCCGCGTGCGGGCTGGCTTCGCACGTCCTGAATTTCACTCACCGGAGAACACCATGAACTATCACACCCCCCGCAAACTGCAGGCTGTCGTGCTCGACTGGGCCGGCACCGTCGTCGATTTCGGCTCCTTCGCGCCGACCCAGATCTTCGTCGAGGCGTTCGCCGAATTCGGCGTCGAGGTCAGCCTGGAAGAAGCCCGTGGCCCCATGGGCATGGGCAAGTGGGACCACATCCGCACGCTGTGCGACCTGCCGCAGATCGCCGCGCGCTATCACGCGACCTTTGGCCGCTACCCCACCGACCAGGACGTGACGGCGATCTACAACCGCTTCATGCCGTTGCAGATCGAGAAGATCGCCGAGCATTCGGCGCTGATTCCGGGCGCCTTGGAAGCCATCATGAAGCTGCGTGCGCAAGGCCTGAAGATCGGCTCGTGCTCCGGTTACCCGGCGGTGGTGATGGAAAAGGTCGTTGCCCTGGCCAAGACCAACGGCTATGAAGCCGACCATGTGGTGGCCACCGATGAAGTCCCCAATGGCCGCCCTCACCCGGCCCAGGCATTGGCCAACGTGATTGCCCTGGGCATCGAGGACGTCGCGGCGTGCGTCAAGGTCGACGACACCTGGCCGGGCATTCTCGAAGGCCGGCGCGCCGGCATGTGGACTGTCGCCCTCACCTGCTCGGGCAATGCCCTCGGCTTGACCTACGCGCAGTACAAAGCCCTGCCGGCGGACCGGCTGGAGCAGGAGCGCCTGCGCATCGGTCAATTGTTCGAAGGCTCGCGCCCGCATTATCTGATCGACACCATCGCCGAACTGCCTGAAGTCATCGCCGACATCAATGCACGCCTGGCGAAGGGAGAGGTGCCGCAAGGGCAGTGAATTCAAACGGCCACCACCCAGCAAGCCCGCTTCGTGCGGGTTTGCCTAGGCTCAAGATTACCGGGCGATAGCCACAGCACGAATTTACGTTATAAGATAACGTTTCATTCATGCTGATTATCTCCTCGCCCATGACCAGTGCCACTCCCGCCCTTACCCAAACCACCCAGCGCCTGCAGAGCATCGATGCCCTGCGCGGCCTGGTGATCCTGTTCATGCTGCTCGATCACGTGCGCGAGACGTTCTTCCTGCATCACCAGGTCGGCGATCCGATGAACATCGACACCACCGAACCCGGCCTGTTCGCCAGCCGTACCCTGGCCCATCTGTGCGCCCCGGTGTTCGTGCTGCTCACGGGGCTTTCGGCCTGGCTCTACGGCGAAAAGCACCAGGGCCAAGGCGCTGCGGCGGTGTTCTTGTTCAAGCGAGGGCTGTTCCTGGTGGTGCTCGAGTTCACCCTGGTCAATTTCGCCTGGACCTTCCAGCTGCCGCCAAGCGTGATCTACCTGCAAGTCATCTGGACCATTGGCCTGAGCATGATCGCCCTGTCATTGCTGGTGTGGCTGCCGCGGCCTGCGCTGGTGGCGCTGGGCCTGGTGATCATCGCCGGGCACAACCTGCTCGATGGCCTGCACTTCGGACCGGAGTCGGCCCTGCACGTGCCGTGGGCGATCCTGCATGACCGTGGCTGGCTGGTGGTTTGCGAGGACTTGCGCCTGCGCACCTCGTATCCCGTGCTGCCATGGATCGGCGTGATCGCCCTAGGCTATGGCTTGGGCCCGTGGTTCGACCATGGCAGCGATGCCCGTGAGCGCCAGCAGCGACTGCTGATCGCAGGTGCCGCTGCCCTGCTCGGCTTCGCCGTGCTGCGTATGATCAATGGCTACGGCGAGGCGCCCTGGAGTGGCTACCCCACCGCCACGCAGACGCTGATGAGCGTCTTCAACATCACCAAGTACCCCCCATCGCTGCTGTTCCTGGCATTGACCCTGGGCATCGGCCTGCTGGTGCTGCGTGGCTTGGAGCGCGCGGGCAGCGCCCGTTGGATCAGTACGTTGGCGGTGTTCGGCGCTGCGCCGATGTTCTTCTACCTGCTTCACCTGTATGTGTTGAAGCTGCTGTACCTCGCCTGCGTCGCGCTGTTCGGGCTGAACCAGGGTGACTACTTCGGCTTCGACGGCATCGGCGCGGTTTGGCTGGTCGCCCTGCTGTTGGCCATTGCGCTGTACCTGCCGGTGCGCAGCTTCGCCCGCCTCAAGGCGCGGCGACGTGACATTGCCTGGCTGAAGTATTTGTAGAAGTCACAGCGATGAGCCTGTTCAATCGCCTCGCCCTGCTGCTGCCGCTGGCAGGCGCCTCGTCTGCGGCAATGGCCGACGCCGCGCAATCGCACTCCGAAGGGGTCCTCGACGCCAGCACCTGGAGCGTGCTCAACCGCAGCGTGCTCGACCAGCGCGACTATCGCCATGGCTCACGCAACAGCAGTGCCCGCAACGCCTTCAAGCCGCGCCGCGAACGCAGCGACCAGGCCGGAGAATGGGCCTATGGCCTGATGGGTAGTCTTCAGTCCGGGTTCACCCCAGGGCGGGTCGGTGTGGGCCTGGACGCGCACGCCTACCTCGGCGTGCAACTCGACAGCGGTGGCGGCCGCGCCGGCAAGGCGCGCTTGCTCGCGCTGGACAACGACGGCCATCCGAAAACGCAGTACGGCCGCACCGGTGCGGCGATGAAACTGCGTTTTTCCAACACTGTGTTGTCGTATGGCGAACAGCGGGTCAAGACGCCCGTGTTCAGTTCATCCGACAGCCGCCTGCTGCCTGAGACCGCCACCGGGTGGTTTCTCGACAGCAAAGAGATCCCCACGCTCAGGCTGGTCGCGGGGCATTTCAACGAAAGCACCGACCGCAATGCGTCGAGCCACGACCAAGGCTTCGTGGTGAACTACACCAATGGCCGTCAAGGCAACACGTTCGACCTGGCCGGCATGGTGTGGGCTCCCAATGCCCTGGTCAGCGCCAGTCTCTATACCTCGCGCTACGAAGACACCTGGAACCAGCACTACTTCGGCAGCACCTTGAGCCACGCCCTGGATGATCGACGCAGCCTGGGCCTGGACCTGAACCTGTACCGCACCACCGATACCGCAGACGCCTTGTCCGGCCACATCGACAACACCACCTGGAGCCTGGTCTCCCGCTACCGCGACGGCCCGCACACGTTCAGCCTCGGCTGGCAGCAGGTCGATGGGAACACCCCGTTCGACTACGTGACGCGGGGTGCGATCTACCTCGGCAACGCGGTGCAGTTGTCCGACTTCAATGCACCGAACGAAAAATCCTGGCAGGCGCGGTATGACCTGGACATGGGCCCCTATGGCGTGCCAGGCCTGGACCTGACGGCGCTGTATGTGCGCGGGTTCGATATCGACGGCACCCATGCCGACCCCGGCGGCGGCTATGCCTATCTCGGCTACGGCAAAGGTGGCAAGCATTGGGAGCGGGACCTGCAGGTACGGTATGTGGTGCAGAGCGGCAACGCCAAGGGGACGGTGTTTTCGCTGCGGCACAACGTGCATCGGGGCAATGCCGCACAGGCAGAACTGGATGCCGACCAGATACGCCTGGCGGTGGAATATCCGTTGGGAGGGAAGTTCTAGGCGCTGGACGAGAACTTAGTTGAACACCCAGAGCACGCGGGTTGGCTTGCCCGTCAGATTGGCATAACGGAAACGGGCGTGGGGCTGGAGCTGGAAACTGTCATTGGGGTGGAGCGTCACCGGATCGCCGTCATCCAGCCAGACAGTCAGTTCGCCTTCGAGTACGAAACAGCCCTGCTCCGAACTGTCGTCCAGATACTCTTCCCCGCTCGAAGCCCCGGGTTCGAGGTGACTGTCGAGCATCGAGAAACCACCGGCGATGGTGGGCGACACGAGCACATCGGTAATCCCCCCTCCCAGATGAAGCGTACGGCGCTCATCCGGCCGCGTGACCCAGTCGAGCGCGCGGGGTTTTTCCAGGCTATAGAAGTAGGCCGTCGAGACCCCCAGCGTCTCGCTGATCGCCGTCAGGTCCGCCACGGTTGGGCGTGACACACCCCGCTCGACCTGCGATAGAAAGCCCACCGAACGACCGATGCGTTGCGCGAGTTCGCCAAGGGTCAAGCCCTTGAACTTGCGCAGATCGCGAATGAGTATGGCGAGCCCTTCAATTTCTTCGTGCACTTTCATCGTGTGGTCTTGGAGGTGGAAGCGATGGTGTCGACGGAGGGTATTGGAGTGGGCCGTGCAAGGCAAGATCAAGGATCGACGGGGACGGACTGGGCTGGCGCGATGCACAAAGAGCACCTCGGCAGGGAGCCTGCCGAGGTGCCGCAGGCTTACTGGACAGCCTGGTGAGTCAGGTCCAGGCACTTGCGGGCCTTTTCCACCAGCTCGTCGATCTCTTCGGTGCTGATCACCAGGGGTGGTGCAATGATCATGGTGTCGCCCACGGCGCGCATGATCAGGCCGTTGTCGAAGCAGTGCTGGCGGCAGATCATGCCGATGCCCTTGCCTTCGTAGCGGGCCCGTGTGGCCTTGTCCTTGACCAGCTCGATCGCGCCGAGCATGCCCAGGCCACGCACTTCGCCCACCAGCGGGTGATCAGCCAGCTCACGCAGACGTTTTTGCAAGTACGGCGCAGTGATGTCACGCACCTGCTCGATGATCTTCTCGTCGCGCAGGATGCGCAGGTTTTCCAGGCCCACCGCCGCCGCCACCGGGTGGCCGGAATAGGTAAAGCCATGGTTGAAGTCGCCACCTTCGCTGATCACCTTGGCCACTTCGTCCCGCACGATCACACCGCCCATGGGGATGTAGCCGGACGTCAGACCCTTGGCAATCGTCATCAGGTCGGGCTTGAGGTCGTAGTAGTCGGTGCCGAACCACTGACCGGTACGGCCAAAGCCGCAGATCACTTCGTCAGCCACGAACAGGATGTCGTACTTGGCCAGGATCTGCTTGATCTTCGGCCAGTAGGTCTGCGGCGGAATGATCACGCCGCCTGCGCCCTGGATCGGCTCGGCGATGAAGGCGGCGATATTGTCCTCGCCCACTTCCAGGATTTTCTTCTCCAGCTGTTCTGCCGCCCACACGCCGAACTCGGCCTCGGTCATGTCGCCGCCTTCACCAAACCAGTACGGCTGAGGGATATGCACGATATCCGGCAGCAAACCGCCCTGCTGGTGCATGCCACTCATGCCGCCCAGGCCGGCGCCCGCCACGGTGGAGCCGTGGTAGCCGTTGATGCGGCCGATGATGACTTTCTTGTCCTTCTTGCCCTTGATCGCCCAGTAATGGCGAACCATGCGCAGCACGGTGTCGTTGCCCTCGGAGCCGGAGCCGGTGAAGAACACATGGTTCATGCCCTGCGGGGCCACATCGGCGATTGCCTTGGCCAACTCCAGCGCCGGCGGGTGCGCGGTCTGGAAGAACAGGTTGTAGTACGGCAGTTCTTTCATCTGCCGGGCAGCCACGTCGGCCAGCTCGTCACGACCGTAGCCGACGGCCACGCACCACAGACCCGCCATGCCGTCGAGGATCTTGTGGCCTTCGCTGTCCCAGAGATAAACGCCCTTGGCCGAGGTGATGATGCGCGGGCCCTTTTCGGCCAGTTGCTTGACGTCGCTGAACGGCGCCAGATGATGGTCTCGGCTCATGGCTTGCCAGGCAAGCGTCTGGGAATTCTTTTCACTCATTTATTACTCTCCTTAACGAGGCGCAGCCGGGCTGCGGAAAAACATTCAACGTTTCAATAACGCTCACGGCTCAGGCGGTTTTCAACATCAACTGACGCAATACCGAGCGTTGCCGGCAGGCTTTTCCAAAGGTCTGGAAGATCGTCAGGTAATGCGGGTTTTCAAGTACCCGAAACTCCGGATGCCATTGAACGGCCAGGGCAAAGCTCTTGCTGCCTTCAACCGAGATCGCTTCCACCAGCCCATCCGGTGCCAACGCCTCCACCCTCAACCCCGGCGCCAGCACATCGATGCCCTGGCCATGAATCGAATTGACGTCGATGACCGCGGGCAAGCCCATGCGGTCCATCAGGCCGCCTGGCTGGATATGCATCGCGTGGCGCGGGCCATACTGCTGGTCCACGGGCTCGTCCTTGCCTTCGCGGTGATCCATGAACAAGCCGGTCTCATGGACCTTCTGGTGCAGGGTGCCCCCCAGCGCCACGTTCATTTCCTGAAACCCCCGGCAGATGCCGAGCACCGGCACACCAGCGGCGATGGCCGCACGCATCAGCGGCAGCGTCGTGGCATCGCGCAACGGGTCGTGGTGGGTGCCCGGCTCACTGGCCGGGCCGTTGTAGTGGAACGGTTCGATGTTGGACGGCGAGCCGGTGAAGATCAGCCCATCCACTGTGTCGATGATGTCGGCGGTATCCATCAATTCACCGAGACTGGGAATCACGATGGGCAAGCCACACGCCGCCTTGGCCGCGGCGCGCGCATACTTCTCACTGATCGTCTGGGTCGCATGCTGTTCAATCATGCGAGTGCATGCAGTGATGCCGATAACGGGCACGCGTGGCATATCATCCTCCGGCAAATCAATATTGCGAGTTATTCAAACTTATTAAGAAAGTGCGGCGCAGTTGGGTGAATCGAATACTTACAAGAACCAGCGATATTCACGCGCGTTGATAGCGTTCATGAAATCCAGTTGTTCCTGGCGTTTGTTTTCGCAATAGACCATCACGAACTCACTGCCCAGCCCCTCGTTCACCACCGGATGGTTGCGCATGGCAGCCACCGCGCTCAGGGCGTCCTTGGGGAAATCGATACCGCTCGTGCGGTCGTCGTTGAGCGGTGCGATGGGCTCCACACCGCGATCAAGGCCATGCTCCATGCCGGTGAGGATGGCCGCCAGCACCAGGTACGGGTTGGCATCGGCGCCGGCGAGACGGTGCTCGATGCGCAGGTTGCGTGGATCGGACTCGGGAATGCGAATGCACGCATCGCGGTCCTCGAAGCCCCAACTGGCCACACTCGCGGCGTTGACCATGGCACCGTAGCGGCGGTAGGCGTTGTGATTAGGGGCGAAGATCGGCATGCAATGGGGCAGCAGCTCCAGGCAACCGGCGACGGCATGGCGCAGGTTGCGTTGCCCGTAGCCGGCCAACAAGTTGTTGCCGGCCTCATCGTAGAGACTGACATGCACATGCATGCCGCTGCCCGGGGCGTCCAGGTAGGGTTTGCTCATGAAGCTGGCGCGATAGCCATGTTTCATGGCGACACCGCGCGTACTGCGGCAGAACAAGGCCGACCAGTCCGCCGCGCTCAGCGCATCCTCACTGTGAGAGAAGTTGATCTCGAACTGGCCAGGGCCAAGTTCCGCGGTGATGACGTTCGCCGGTACACCCTGCTCGTTGGCGACATCCACCATCTCATGCAGCACGGACGAGAATCGCGACAGCCGTTCGATGTGCATGTTCGGCTGGTCGTCCTGGTCGTCGGTAGCGCCATCGCGTGGGTACTGCGGCAGGCCGTCCTTGAGCGCGCGGTCGAACAGGTAGAACTCAAGCTCAAAGGCAACCACCGGGCGAATGCCACGACGGGCCAGACGCTGCAGCACCCGGGCCAGCACCTCACGGGGTTCGAACTCGATGGGCTTGGCGGTGCCATCGGAGGTGATCATCATCTGGGCGATCGCCTCGTTTTCCCAGCGCACCGGTTTCAGGGTGCCAGGCACCAGGCGCCGCGGTGCATCCGGGTCACCATCGGCAAAGCAATAGTCACCAATCTTGTAGAGGCCGCCCTGGGTGCCCAGCAACACACAGTTCTGCGGCAACTTCAAAGGGGCGCCTGCGGCCACTTTCTCCAGCATGTCCATGGGGTAGCGCTTGCCATAGAAATGCCCGGGAATATCCAGCGCAATCAGGTCGACGTAACGCACGTCTGGGTGTTGGGCGCGGAAAGCGCGCACTTCAGTCAGCAGATCCGGAAAGATGACACTCATCTTCTTGTCCTTGTGAGGTGAAACGAATTCAGTTGAAGACCCAGAGCACGCGGGTGAGCCTGTCCGTGAGGTTGGCGTATCGCAAACGCGCGTGAGGTTGCAGCTGGAAGCTGTCATTGGCGTGCAGCGTCACGGCGTCGCCGTCGTCCAGCCAGACCGTCAGTTCGCCCTCGAGCACAAAGCAGCCTTGCTCCGAGCGATCGCTCAGGTGCTCTGCGCCACTGCTCGCACCAGGCTCAAGGCGGCTGTCGAGCATCGAGAAGGCGCCCGAGATCGTCGGTGAGGCCAGCACATCGGTGATGCCCGAACCGAAGTACAACGTGCGCCGCTCATGAGGGCGAGTCACCCAGCTGACGGCGCGGGGCTTGCTCAGGTTGTAGAAATACGCGGTCGAGACGCCGAGTGTTTCGCTGATGGCGGTGAGGTCAGCCACGGTCGGGCGCGAAACACCCCGTTCAACTTGGGAAAGAAAGCCAACCGAACGGTCGATGCGTTCAGCCAGCTCGCCCAGCGTCAGATTCTTGAACTTGCGCAGGTCATGAATGAGGATCGCCAAGGCTTCAACTTCTTCGTCCATCTTCATCGCTCAGAGGCAGCCGTGAAATTATTGGATTTATTTTTCATGAAAAAATACATGAAAAATTTCACGCGTCAAGCCAGGCGCAGCAAACGACTGCCACCGCGAGCAAGGGTGCAGGCATGTTCAGATGAGGTCGGGGCGTCAGGCGCGCGGCCATCCTGAGGGAACTGGGGCCGCGTTGCGCGCCCATCGCAGGCTTCGCCAGCCCCTACGCGACAAGGCCAGGATTTCGCTGGAGAGGCTGAGGCCAGCTCCCGAGGTGAGGTCGGTTCTACACCGAAGACGCAGCGGCAGGGTTCGCGGGAGCTGGCGAACCCTGCGATCGAGTGTGAAGCACTCGCCTGCTGTTTTCGCTACAAGATGTCGGATTCGCGTTCGATGATCTGCGTGATGATCGGCACCGGCGTCATCAAATGCTCCAACATCATCTTGCTGGCCTTGGCGGCATCGCGCCCCAGGATGGTACTGACCAGCTCGGCGTGCTCTTCGCGCTTGAGCCGCAACGCCTCTTCGGACAGCACCGTGCGCTTGAGCCAGATCTGCCGGTAGCGTTCGGCCTGATCCTGCAGGAAGGCACGCGCCTGCAGCAGGCTCTTGGAGCCGCAACCACTGGCAATGGCATTGTGGAAGGCCTTGTGCCGGGCATCCCAGATATCGACCATTTCCTGCGGACTGTGCAACTCGACCACCTTCGAAAGCGTGTGCGAGCACGCCACGATGGACGCCTCCCAGGCTTCATCGCCCTTCTCTACCGCCAGCCCCACGATCAAGGCCTCCAGGTGAGCCCGGGCGGTGTAGACATCGAGCATCTCGTCCAACGACATCGGTGCCACCCGATAGCCCTTCTGATTGATCGCACTGACCAACCGCTCTGCCACCAACCGCGCCAGCACCTCGCGCATCGGCCCCACACCGACGGCATAACGGTCTTTCAAGGCGCTCATCAAGAGTTTTTCCCCGGGGCGGAAGACGCCACGGAGGATGTCGGATTTCAAGCGCGAATAAGCGGCGTCTGATGCGGTTTCAGCGAGGTCTGTGTGGTCCATCCAGAGGGCTCTCTTGCTAGGCGCGCCTATCATACCGGACTCCGTCCTGACACGCAGATCGTGTACAAAATCCTAAAATTAAGATGATTTTTAAAAATGTAGACATTTTTGAATTTCGGCGATATTTTTGCTCCACGACCTGACCCGTCCTCTCAACCGCCCGGTTAACAAGGAGTCGCCATGAACGCCCTTACCCACATCGATATGCCTGTCCTCGAGCAACCTGCCCTGCTGCACGGTTTCACCTTGCAGTCGACCTCCCAGTCCGAACGCCTGCTGGAACTGCGCTTTGCCAAGGAAACCGTCGACGCCTTCGTCGCCGCCGTCGCCCAATGGCCGGTCCAGGCCTTGGAGTACAAATCGTTCCTGCGCTTCCAGTTCGGCAAGATCCTCGACGACCTGTGCCAGGGCACCTTGCGCCCGGTCATCGTCAACACTCTGCTCGATCGCAGCACCGGCGGCCTGCTGGTCACCCCTGAGGGCCTGGACAACGTCACCCAGGCTGAAGACATGGTGAAACTCTCCACCGCTGTGGCACATCTGCTGGGCCGTTCGAACTTCGATGCCATGAGCGGCCAGTTCTACGCGCGCTTCGTGGTCGAGAACGTCGACAACTCCGACAGCTACCTGCGCCAGCCACACCGGGTGATGGAACTGCACAACGACGGCACCTTCGTGAACCAGATCACCGACTATGTGCTGATGATGAAAATCGACGAGCAGAACATGGAAGGCGGCAACTCCCTGTTGCTGCACCTGGACGACTGGGCTGACCTGGACCGCTTCTACAAGCACCCGCTGGCCCGTCGAGTGATGCGCTGGACCGCGCCACCGAGCAAGAACACCCGCGAGGATGTATTCCATGCCGTGTTCGATACCGACTCGGTGGGTCGCCCGACCATGCGCTACATCGACCAGTTCGTGCAGCCTGAAAACTACGAGGAAGGCACCTGGCTGTTCCAGTTGGGCGAGTCGCTCGAAGGCAGTGCGCACAAGGTGTCGATTCCGGTCCCAGTCGGCTCGTTCCTGCTGATCAACAATCTGTTCTGGCTGCACGGCCGTGACCGCTTCGTCGCTCACCCTGGCCTGCGTCGCGAGTTGATGCGCCAGCGTGGCTACTTCAGCTTCCCGAAAATGGAACACCACCGGGGCCAGACCTCCAACTGATGCTCAGTGTGGCCTCGGCGCCTACGGCCCGAGGTCATCTGCAAGGAACAGACTCATGTACGATTTCGTGATCATCGGCGGCGGTATCGTCGGCATGTCGACCGCGATGCAGCTGGCCGACCAGTACCCCGAGGCGCGCCTGCTGCTGCTCGAGAAAGAGAGCAGCCCAGCCCAGCACCAGACCGGCCATAACAGTGGTGTGATTCATGCGGGCGTCTACTACACGCCCGGTAGCCTGAAAGCGAAGTTCTGCCTGGAAGGCAACAAGGCCACCAAACGCTTCTGCGATGAGCATGCCATTCCCTACGACAACTGCGGAAAACTGCTCGTGGCCACCAACGAGCTGGAGATACAGCGCATGCGCGCCCTGTGGGAGCGCACTGCGGCCAATGGCCTGGAGCGTCACTGGCTGTCGGCCGGCGAGCTTCGCGAACGCGAGCCGAACATCGTTGGCCTGGGCGGTATCTTCGTGCCCTCCAGCGCCATCGTGAACTACGCCGCGGTGACGGCTCAGATGGCCAGGCAGTTCGAGAAAAAAGGCGGCACCCTGCAGTTCGATACCGAAGTCACCGGACTGGTCGAACAGGCGGACTCGATCGTCGTCAAGACCGACCGGGGCACTTACACGACCCGCTACCTGGTGTCGTGCTCGGGCCTGATGGCTGACCGGGTCG
The DNA here is from genome assembly GCF_051913525.1 of Pseudomonas sp. PKS. Taxonomy (NCBI): domain Bacteria; kingdom Pseudomonadati; phylum Pseudomonadota; class Gammaproteobacteria; order Pseudomonadales; family Pseudomonadaceae; genus Pseudomonas; species Pseudomonas sp. PKS. Next base: position 71,801 of record NZ_JBEGDO010000003.1, read on the forward strand.
TACGCATGCTCGGTGTGGAGCCAGGTTTTACCATCTGCCCGTTCCGAGGCGAGTACTACCTACTGCCACCGGAGCACAACCGGATCGTCAATCACTTGATCTACCCGATCCCGGACCCGTCCATGCCGTTCCTGGGTGTACACCTGACCCGGATGATCGATGGCACCGTCACCGTCGGCCCGAATGCGGTGCTGGCCATGAAGCGCGAAGGCTATCGCAAATCCGATGTCTCCCTGAGCGACTTGGGCAGCATGCTGGGGCACCGTGGTATCCGCAAAGTGCTCAAGGACAATCTCCGTCCGGGGCTGATCGAGATGAAGAACTCGCTGCTCAAGGGGGCCTACCTCAAGACCGTGCAAAAGTATTGCCCGAGCCTTGAGAAGAAACACCTCAAGCCCTACCCGGCCGGCGTGCGCGCCCAGGCGGTATCCAATGACGGGAAGCTCATCGATGACTTCCTGTTCGTCAACACCGCCCGGAGCGTCAACGTCTGCAACGCGCCTTCCCCAGCGGCCACCTCAGCCATTCCGATCGGGGCCTACATCGTGTCCAAGGTCCAGGAAATCGTCGGCGATGAATTCAAGAAAACGTCCGTGCCGGCACTTCAGGCCCAAGCCGTCTGAACACAGACTGTTGCGTCCGGAAGGTCGTTCGACCTTCCTCTGGCTGGCAAGACTGACCCAGGGCCACCGACTGGAACTGCTTGCCCTGGCCATTCTGCTGCTCGCCGTTTTCATGCTTTGATCCCCGCCGGACTGCCTGCTGGAAGCAATGATCCAGCAGGCAGTCATCTGACGTATTCTTCATAATATCTGTCAGACACTCCGACATAAGCAGTGTTATATTTCGCAAATTGGACCAGCTGGTTACTTCTTGACCGCTAGGTTAGCCACGCGTGGCAGTGTCAGGCGTCAAGCAGCTTTGTCGAGGTACTGCTTGATGTGCGGCACAGGGCCGGAGCGCCCTTTGCGACTACCCGGGGCATTCGCAACCCGCAAGAGAAATCGGAATTCCCATCAGGTATCCACGTGAAGCGTGACATCCACCTCGTTGTTCTGCTGCTGTCGATCATCGGTTGTTCGCTTGCATCGTTGACACTGTGGAAGGTCATGGCCTCTCGCGAGCAGGCACTGGAAGACATCAATACCCACGGACTGAACCTCACCCAGGCACTATCCACCTATTCCGAAGGCATCGTGCGCCAGAGCTCGCTGCTGTTGCTCGGCCTCGTCGAGCGGCTGGAAACCGAAGGCAGCGGGCCTTCGCAGATCGAACGCCTGAGCCAGCTGGTGAGCCGCCAGCACCCGTTGATGCCGCAATTGAGCGGCATCGCCATCTATGACAAGGATGGACGCTGGCTCATGTCCTCCAATAGCCCCATGCCCGTCGGTGCCAACAGCAGCGACCGCGCCTATTTCATCCATCACCGCGACGATCCTTCCCGCGAGCCGTTCATTGGCCTTCCCATCCGCAGTCGCACCAACCAGGAATGGGTCATCACCATCAGCCGACGCTTCAACGATGCCCATGGCGATTTCGCCGGCGTCGTTGCCGTGACGCTGGGCGTGGAGAACTTCCTGCACCTGTTCGGCCAGCTGGACGTGGGCCATGACGGCGCCATCGGGCTTTCGTACACCGATGGGGCAATACTGGTGCGCTACCCGTTTCGCGAACAGGACATGGGCCGCAACTTCTCCAAATCGCCCATCTATGCCAAGTACCTCGTCGACCAGTCAGTGGGCACGGCCTCGTTCACCTCCAGCCTGGACGGCGTGGAGCGCCTGTATGCGTTTCGCAAGAGCGACACCCTCCCCCTGGTGACAACGGTCGCCCTGGGCAAGCGCGAGGCGCTCGCGGCCTGGCGCTTCGAGGCGCAGCTGTCGGCGTTGGTGGTCTGCGGACTGCTCGCCCTCACCGGCGCCATCGGCTGGCTGCTGATTCGTGCCATGGGCCGACGGACCGCCGTAGAAAGCGAACTCAGGGAGACCCAACAACAGTTGCTCGACAGCAATCAACAGCTCGAACGCCAGGCGATGCTCGATGCCCTGACCGGCCTCGCCAACCGGCGCCGCTTCGACGAGGTGCTGGCCGAGGAGATTCGAAGAGCCCGTCGAAATGGGACGCCGCTGTCCTTGCTGATGATCGATATCGACCATTTCAAACGCTACAACGACACCTATGGCCATCCGGCCGGCGATGCCTGCCTGCAGCAAATCGCCGGCCTGCTCGCCAGCTGCATCCGTCGCCCGTGCGACCTGCTGGCACGTTATGGGGGCGAAGAAATGACGGTGGTCCTGCCCGACACCGACTGCGACGGTGCCGCCATCGTGGCACGGCTGATGCTCGAGTGCCTGGCCATGGCGTCCATCGCCCACCAAGGCAGCCCTTTTGGCCAGGTGACCGCCAGTATCGGCATCGCCTGCGCGGCCGGTACCTCCCTCGACAGCAGCCAATCGCTGCTCGAACGCGCCGACCAGGCGCTCTATACCGCCAAGCAGGCGGGCCGCAATCGCCTGCATGTCGGCACGCCGACCGACGTTTCCCTACCCGCTGGACAATGAATCGAGCATGACACTCTCCAACCCCTCACTCATCATCTGGACCGTGGCCGCCCTGGCCACCTGTGGCGTCATCCTGCGCCCCTGGCGCATCCCTGAATACGTCTGGGCCATGGGAGGCGCACTGCTGCTGACAGGCCTGGGGCTGATTCCATTGCACCATGCCCTGGCCGCCATCGCCGAAGGCGGTGATGTGTATCTGTTTCTCATCGGCATGATGGTGCTGGCCGAACTGGCACGACAGGAAGGTTTGTTCGACTGGCTGGCCCGGTACGCGGTGGGCCATGCCCGTGGCTCCGGGCAGCGCTTGTTCGACTTGGTGTTTCTGGTGGGCACGCTGGTCACCGTGTTCCTCTCCAACGATGCCACTGCCGTGGTGCTGACCCCGGCAGTCTACGCCGCCTGCCGGGCGGCCAAGGCCGAACCGCTGCCGTACCTGTTCATCTGCGCCTTCATCGCCAACGCCGCCAGCTTCGTGTTGCCGATTTCCAACCCCGCCAACCTGGTCGTGTTCGGCAGCCAGATGCCGCCGCTACTGGAGTGGCTCAGGCAGTTCACCTTGCCGTCGCTGGCGGCCATTGGCCTGACCTACGCGGTCCTGCGGATCACCCTGCGCCGACAGATTCGCCAACCCTTGGCCTTGGAGATCGACCCGCAGCCCCTGTCCCAAGGAGCCAGGCTGAGCGCCGTGGGGATTGTGCTGACCGGCACCCTGTTGCTGACGGCGTCGGCACTGGACACGCCCTTGGGGCTGCCCACCTTTTGCGCAGGTCTGGCCACCACCGGGCTGATCCACCTGCGTCAGCGACGTAGCCCGGTGCCGGTGCTCAGGCATGTGGCCTGGGGCGTGCTGCCGCTGGTGGCAGGGTTGTTCGTGCTCGTCGAAGCCGTGGCCCAGACCGGCGTCATCGACCGGCTGGCTCAGGCCCTGGCGGCACGGGCCCAGTACGCACCCACCCAGGCCAGCTGGGCCGCAGGCGTGGGCGTCGCCCTTGCCAGCAACCTGATGAACAACCTGCCCACCGGGCTGATTGCCGGGGCCATGGGGCATCTGGTCGAGCTACCCAGGCAGACGACAGCCGCACTGCTGATTGGTGTGGACCTGGGCCCGAACCTGTCGATCACAGGCTCCCTGGCGACCCTGCTGTGGCTGGTGGCAATCCGTCGCGAAGGCGAGCATGTCAGTGCCTGGCGCTTCCTGCGTCTGGGTCTGCTGGTGATGCCGCCAGCGCTGGCTGCTGCATTGTTGGCGTTGATGCTCTGAGTGGAAAGCCGGGGCGCTCAGCTCGACCTTGAGCAAGGGCCTGATACCGTCCGCCAATACCTGACAGATCTGTAATGTTGAGCTCAGCTTTCTGACAGCGCTGCCTGTCTAACGTAAAGCTTAGAAAGTGTGAGTGCTATCGGGACCAAGGACGCTGACCCGATAGCCCGCACATCAGCCAACATCTGACTGACTGGACGCAACGGCATGCAAAGCAAAACCACAAGACGATCCTTCGTCAAAGGCCTGGCCGCGACCGGACTACTGGGTGGATTGGGCATGTGGCGCACGCCGGTCTGGGCCGTGGCCAGCCCTGGCCAACCCAGCGTGCTGACAGGCACCGAGTTCGACCTGTATATCGCAGACCTGCCGGTCAACATCACCGGCGCCGCGCGTACGGCCATGGCCATCAACGGCTCGCTGCCGGGCCCCATTCTCCGTTGGCGCGAGGGCGACACCGTCACGCTGCGTGTACGCAACCGCTTGAAGCAGGACACCTCCATCCACTGGCACGGCATCATCCTGCCGGCGAACATGGACGGGGTGCCAGGGCTGAGTTTTCATGGCATCGCCCCCGACGGCATGTACGAGTACAGGTTCAAGGTCCAGCAGAACGGCACCTACTGGTACCACAGTCACTCTGGCCTTCAGGAACAGGTCGGGGTGTATGGCGCGCTGGTCATCGATGCCAAGGAGCCCGAGCCGTTTACCTATGATCGCGATTACGTGGTCATGCTCAGCGATTGGACCGATGAGGATCCTGCCCGGGTTCTGTCCAAGCTCAAGAAACAGTCCGACTACTACAACTTCCACAAGCGTACCGTTGGCGACTTCGTCGACGATGTCAGCGAAATGGGCTGGTCGGCGGCCATGGCCGATCGCAAGATGTGGGCCCAGATGAAGATGAGCCCCACCGACCTTGCAGATGTCAGTGGCTATACCTACACCTACCTCATGAACGGCCAGGCCCCTGACGGAAACTGGACCGGCCTTTTCAAACCCGGCGAGAAAATTCGGCTGCGCTTCATCAACGGCTCGGCCATGACCTATTTCGATGTGCGGATCCCCGGCTTGAAGATGACTGTCGTCGCGGCGGATGGTCAGCACGTCGATCCCGTCTCGGTCGACGAATTCCGAATCGCCGTGGCGGAAACCTACGATGTCATCGTCGAACCCGAGGACGCGCAGGCGTATACCATTTTCGCTCAGTCCATGGACCGTACCGGGTATTCCAGGGGCACCTTGGCGGTGCGCGAAGGCCTGCAGGCGCCCGTCCCCGCAGTCGATCCACGCCCGCTCATCTCGATGAGCGACATGGGTATGGACCACGGCAGCATGGCGGGCATGGATCACAGCCAGATGGCCGGCATGGACCACAGCAGCATGGCGGGCATGGATCACAGCCAGATGGCCGGCATGGACCACGGCAGCATGGCGGGCATGGATCACAGCCAGATGGCCGGAATGGACCATGGCAGTATGGCGGGCATGGACGGTGCCATGCAGACCCACCCTGCGTCGGAAACCAACAACCCTCTGGTCGACATGCAGACCATGACCCCGACGCCAAAGCTCAACGATCCCGGAATCGGCCTGCGCAACAACGGCCGCCGTGTGCTGACCTACGCGGACCTGCGAAGCACCTTCGCTGATCCGGACGGTCGTGAGCCGGGGCGGACCGTGGAACTGCACCTGACCGGTCACATGGAAAAGTTCGCCTGGTCTTTCGACGGCATCAAGTTCTCCGATGCCGAGCCGCTGCGCCTGAGGTATGGCGAGCGTCTTCGCATCACGCTGGTGAACGACACCATGATGACTCACCCCATCCACCTGCATGGCATGTGGAGCGACCTGGAGGATGAACACGGCAACTTCATGGTCCGAAAACATACGATCGATATCCCCCCAGGCTCCAAACGAACCTACCGCGTGACGGCGGATGCCTTGGGTCGTTGGGCCTACCACTGCCACCTGCTGTTCCACATGGAAATGGGCATGTTCCGAGAAGTTCGTGTGGACGAATGAACTGGAGATCTGAAATGAGCAAACCCATGAAACGAAACGCCTTGGTCTTCTCTGCTGCACTGGCAGGCCTGCTGGCGGTCTACGCCCCATCCTCTTGGTCTAGCGATGAACATGAGCAGCACGTCCAGAAATCCACCGAGGCTGTAGGCAAGCACGATGCCATGAAGGGTATGGACCATGGCTCGATGAAAGGCATGGATCACGGCAAGATGAAAGGCATGGACCATGACGCTATGAAAGGCATGGACCACCGCAAGATGATGGAATCGCAGGGCGGCGACAAAGCCAAGGCGGGGAAAGATGACCAATAGGCGGGTACGCCCCTCGCTCATGGCACTGGCCATCTCCCTCAGCGCACTGAGCGGGGCACCGAGCTTCGCGGCTGAAGAAATGGAGCACTCCTCGATGGACCACGGCGCCATGCAAGGCATGGACCACGGCAAGATGGGCCAGGGCAGCATGGAGGGGATGGACCACGATGCCATGGATCATTCAATGATGGACCATGGCACCGACGACGCCCCCCGAACGACCAGTCGAACCCCCATTCCGGTTCTCACGGACGCCGACCGCAAGGCAGCGTTTCCACCGCTGGACGGACACAAGATGCACGACAGCGCGATCAACAGCTTCTTCCTGCTGGATCAGCTGGAATATCAGGACGCGGACGAAGGCAGCGCGCTGGCCTGGAATGCCTCGGGATGGGTGGGGGGCGATATCAATCGACTGTGGATCCGCTCCGAAGGCGAACGGACCAACGGGGTGACCGAGGATGCCGAGTTGCAATTGCTCTATGGCCGCTCCATCAGCCCTTGGTGGGACGTGGTTGCCGGGGTTCGCCAGGATTTCCAGCCCGAATCACCGCAGACCTGGGCTGCGTTTGGTGTGCAGGGCATGGCGCTTTACGACTTCGAAGCCGAAGCCACTGCGTTTATTGGCGAGAATGGTCAGACAGCCGCGCGTCTTGAGGGCGAGTACGACATTCTGTTGACCAATCGCCTGATCCTACAGCCCATCGCCGAGGCCAACTTCTACGGCAAGAACGATCCTGCGCGCGGCGTCGGTTCGGGCCTTGCCAATACCGAGTTCGGCCTGCGTCTGCGTTATGAAATCGTTCGTCAATTCGCGCCGTACATCGGCGTTACCTGGAGCCGCTCCTACGGCAAGACCGCTGACCTGATTCGCGACGAAGACGGGGATGTGGAAGAGGCGCGCTTCGTTGCCGGGATTCGGATGTGGTTCTGAGACCTTAAATGAAAAGAACAATGACAACCCTCGTGGCCGCCGGCGCCGCAGCGAGTGCCGCCGTGTTGGGCGCCGCCTACTCGGGCCTGGTCAACGTGGGGGCCGATGATCCCCACTTCCCCGCCGTGCATGCCTTCCTGGTCATGGCCCGGGAGCGCTCCATCGAAGTGCGCGCCAGGGACATCGAGGTGCCGAACCTCAAGGATGAAGCACTGATCCGCACGGGAGCGGGCAACTACAACGCCATGTGCGTCGGGTGCCACCTCGCCCCTGGGGTTGACCAGACCGAACTCAGCCAAGCGCTCTACCCCCCGCCTCCGAACCTGACCAACATCGGGGCCGGTGATAATCCCGCCGTGGCGTTCTGGACCATCAAGCATGGCATCAAGGCCACAGGCATGCCGGCGTGGGGCAAGAGCATGGGGGATCAGTACATCTGGGGAATCGTCGCCTTCCTCGATCAACTGCCCCAGATGGACGCTCAGCAGTACCAGGCGATGGTGGCGAACAGTGGCGGCCACCAGCACGGCGGTGGTGAGAGCGCGATGCACAGCGCTGCAGACCAGCACGGTGGCCACCACGGTCACGGTGCAGAGCAATCGAAGGCGCACCATCCGACCCCAGACTCCGCCAAATCAGGTCACCACGATGGGCATGGCGAAGGCGGAACGGGCGATGGCCACCCCGCCACGTCTACGCCAAAGACGCATGTCCACCGTGATGGAAAAGAGCACACCCACGCAAACTGAAGGGTCACTGGCGGGTCGGGCCGCTTGCTCCCCCTACCCGCTGTGCGCAGGGTTAAAGTTTTAACTTCACGCTCGCGAAAGTCGACTCGCTTTGTGCGTGGTCGAGCGAACTTTTAGTGGTGTCGTCTGGCACCTGTGCCTCGTCGTCATCCAGCAGCTTTTGCGAAGTATTGGAGGTGGCTCTTTCGTTTTTCGGTGGCGCCCCGAAGTATTCCCGATAGCACTTGGAAAAGTGCGGCGTGGAGACAAAGCCCACCACGGAGGCCACCTCGATGATTGACATGTGCGTTTGCTTGAGTAATTGACGCGCCCGAACAAGACGCAACCGCAGATAATAACGGGAGGGGGTGCAGTTCAGGTTTTTCTGAAACAATCGTTCAAGTTGGCGCCGTGAGATATTCACATACTTGGCCAGCTCATCCAGATCAATCAACTCCTCCAGATTGGCCTCCATCAACGCGACAATTTCCTGCAACTTCGGCTGATTGGTGCCGAGCATATGCTTGAGCGGCACACGCTGATGATCCTGCTCATTACGAATACGCTCGTACACGAACATCTCGGAAATGGCCGCCGAGAGTTCACGACCGTGTTCACGACTGATCAGGTGCAGCATCATGTCCAAGGGGGCTGTGCCTCCCGAACTGGTGAAGCGGTTGCGATCCAGGCTGAACAAGCGGGTACTCATGTTGACCCGCGGAAAGGCCTCCTGCATCGCGCCCAGGCACTCCCAATGCACGCTGCAATCGAAACCGTCGAGCAGCCCGGCGCAGGCAAGCGCCCAACTGCCGGTGCATACCCCGCCCAAGCGCCGCGACTTGCGCGCCTGGGCCTGTAGCCAAGCGATATGTTCACGGGTGACGGTGCGTTGGATGCCGACGCCACCGCAGACAATCACGGTATCCATCGGGGGGGCGCTGTGCATGGCGGCATCGGGGATGATCTGCAGGCCGTCACTGGCCCAGACTTGGCCACCATCGACGGTCAGGGTGTGCCAACGGTAGAGCTCACGGCCAGAAAGCTGGTTCGCCATGCGCAGCGGCTCGACAGCGGATGCCAGGGAGATCAGCGTAAAACTGTCCAGCAGAAGAAAGCCGATGGACTGGGGAGGAAAGCCGTTTTGAGTAGGCTTTCCGTCCTTTTGCGACGACATACAGATACCTCTTCGACAGGCAGGCGAGCACCCATGACGGGCTACTTTTAATAATTCTCGAGTTAATCGAGATATTAAAATTTGTTTTTTTAGTTATTTGAAAACAGCAACGTTAATCCTGCGGTCGCAAAGACGCCGTGTTGATTTTTTTTGAACCCTTGTTCAACAATACCGCTTAGCACGCTAACTTATTTTTAGCCCCAACATGGTGCGAACCGTCAACGTGAAAGAAGCTTTCGCTTTGGAAGCGACACGATTTGGCTATCACTGAATTCGCCGTATTGGCCGGATGGGTCATGCAGTGTTCGACGCCTTATTCTTACTTTCTAGAGGGTCAATGTACGTGCTGGGTTTAAAAGGTACGTAATCTGTTTACGTCATTTTTTTGCCCAGGTGCGACCTGCCGGGTGTTGCCCGGCGGAGCCGATTTCGTATCGATCACCCCAACGCCCTACCCATAAGGCAAGGAAGGCCATTGGCCTTTATCCAAGCAGCCTATCGCATGCGACTTCGGCCAGAGGTGCCTGCCGCACCTGCACGGCCACCATTGATAAAAATATTACCCGCCAGCGAAAGATTTCCTCTCTTCAGCCAAAACCCACCCTCTAAAAAACTTAATAATCATGTGGTTTTAGCCATTACTGAAACACTTTTTCAGTGCACAACCCCCTACTGCGCAACACCAAGATTGCAGCGTCCTGACCATGGACCGAAAGGAATTTGAAGCGCAATGCAACGCTTGAAAACTGATCTGTGCAACATTGACCTCTCCATGTTTGAAGTGTTCACCGATGCGTCGATGCATACCGTGGTAATCATTAATGAATGGGGTATCGTCCAAGCGGTCAGCCGCTCGGTCCAACAAGACTTTGGCTATGGGCAAGAAGAACTCATCGGGCGAAACGTGTCGTGCTTGATGCCAACGGCGTATGCAAACGCCCATGACGGTTATCTGGCCAATTATTCCAAAACCGGGAATCGAACAATAATTGGCGTAGGTCGAGAAGTTGTGGGGCAACGCAAGGACGGCTCCCAGTTCCCCATGTACCTGAATGTCAGCGAATTCCAGTTCGATGGGCGTAAGGCTTTTGTCGGCATCTGCTATGACATCAGCGAGCGGCGCCGGCTATCGGAGCGCATCATCCAACTGGCTGCGCATGACAGCCTCACCGGTTGCCTCAATCGCCATCAACTGATCAAAACCCTGGACAACGCACTGTTGCAATGCCAGACCCAACACGAGCAACTTGCCGTGCTGTATATCGATCTGGATGGCTTCAAGCAGATCAACGACAACTACAGCCATACCATCGGCGATAAAGTGCTGACACAAGTCGCAGAGCGCTTTCGTGCCAGCCTTCGCGAAAACGACAGTTTGGGGCGAATTGGCGGCGATGAGTTCATCGCCCTCATCACCTCAAGCGACGAAATCACGCTGCAAGCGGTCTCCCATCGCCTGCTGCATAGCTTGGAAGCCCCCTTCGTCATCAATGACATGCCACTAAGGGTCTGCGCCAGTATCGGCATTAGTTTGTATCCCCAACATGGGGAGACCAGCGATGCGTTGGTCAGCGCTGCGGACATTGCCATGTACCAGGCAAAGTCCAGTGATCGCATGCAGACATGCCTGTTCGACCAGGAGATGCGAAAAAAATCAGAGCATGTTTTCCAACTATCGACGCGGTTGCGCGAGGCCATCCAGAAAGAAGAATTCGAGTTGCATTACCAATTGCAGTTCGACCTGCAAAGCCGAGCCCCTTGCGGACTGGAAGCCTTGATACGATGGCGTGATCACAGCGGCACGCTCATTGCCCCGAATGAGTTCCTACCCATCGCGCAAACCTATGGGCTGATGCCAGAGCTGACGCGCTGGGCACTGAGTCAAGCCTGCCAAGACAACGCCGGACTGATCGAGCAGGGCTTATTGGACGTCCCCGTCGCGGTGAATATCAACGCCAGTTCATTTTGCAGTTACGACTTCGTGCAAACCGTGATCAGCCATTGCGATGCAGCCCGCCTGCCGCCCACCCGGCTGGAAATCGAAATCACCGAAGATGTCGCCATGCACAATCTGGAGCTGGTCACCGAGCACGCACGTGCACTGAATCACGCTGGTATTTCACTGTCCATGGACGACTTCGGAACCGGCTACTCGTCCTTGAGCCGTCTGCGCGGCCTGCAATTCCATAAGTTGAAAATTGATCGCTCTTTTGTGAAAGAACTTTCTGACAATACGTCCGATCAGGCCATCGTCCGAGCGATTCTGGGGATCGCCCAAGCGCTGGATATGCAGGTAGTGGCCGAGGGTATCGAAACGCAGGCTCAACTTGAGTGGCTTCGCGACAAAGGCTGCGAACAAGGCCAAGGCTTCTGGCTCGCCCGCCCCTTGCCACTGGGGGCGTTGATCGAGTGGTTACAGACCCAACCTCGCCACACCGCCTCCTGCAACCGGGCGCCTGAAGTGGTGCACTAAACACGTTCATTGGACCTGTCTGTTGTTATGGGACAGGTCCAGGTTGACGTCGAGATAAGCGCACGTCTCACCCCCCGCCCCGTCAGCTTGAAGGCCTTCCTGGGCGAGGGTTTTGCAAAAATTTTACAAACGAAAAAGGGCGACCCTTTCGGATCGCCCTTTTCGTGCCCGGAAAACCGGGACTTTTGTTTGGTAGGCACAATTGGACTCGAACCAACGACCCCCACCATGTCAAGGTGGTGCTCTAACCAACTGAGCTATGTGCCTGTCGTGTGGCGCGCATATTAAGGGGGCGGCACCCACCTGTAAAGCGCTTTTTTCAAAAAAATCAAAAACTTTGCCAACAGTGCCAGACCAGGGGCGAAGACGGCGCCCCGAGGCCACCCGCCTATCGCCGTAGCACTCCCGCCAACACCGGCGAATGTTGTCGTTTTCCATCAAGAGCCGCCTTTGACCCTCCCCTAGATTAACTCCCGAGCAAGCCCCTGACCGAATCCAAGGGGCAGTGTCTGGAGGAGACCAGCCATGCAATCCGTCGAACAGTTCAAGCACAGCACTTGCGTTGCAGATTGGGCCGATCAGCGCCCGGAACAGGCGTTCACCCTGCCCTCGCGGTACTTCTTCGATGAACAGATTTTCGCCGCCGAACGCGACCGCATCTTCATGAGCGCCTGGCACCTGGCCGGCCATCGCAACGAATTCGCAGAGCCCGGGCAATTCGTGGTTTGCGACATCTTTGACCAGAGCGTGGTGGTGGCCTGCGGCAACGATGGCAAGATCAATGCCTTTCACAACGTCTGCCAGCACCGCGGCAATCGCTTGCTGGACGTGCGCCGAGGCAGCGACACCCGGGTTCTGCGCTGCGCCTACCACTCCTGGTGCTACGAAATGGACGGCAGCCTGCGCAGCGCACCACGTAGCGAACGGCTGATCGCCTTCGACAAGCAGCAGTTCAATATTCCCAAGGTCCGCGTCGAAGAACTCGGCGGCTTCGTCTACTTCAACTTCGACGCCCAAGCCCCCTCGCTGGCCGAACTGTTCCCCGGCGCCGACGAAGAGATGCGTGCGGTGTTTCCCGATCTTGGCAAGATGCGCCTGATCGAGGAGCAGGACGTGATCGTGCCGGCCAACTGGAAGGTGATCATGGACAACTCCATCGAGGGGTATCACTTCAAGCTGTCCGGCCCTTGCCATATCGACCTGGCCAAGCTGATCGACTTCAAAGGCTACCGCCTGACCAAACGTGACAACTGGTGGACCTACATCGCCCCAGCCAACCTGCTGGCCGAAGAAGCCTACGGCGTGAAGCTCAGCGGGCCACGCAACCCCGACGAGCGCTTCTTCAACATTGGCCTGTGGCCGAACAACACCTTCTATACCTTCCCGTTCTCCGAGTTCCTCGGCACCTTCATCATGATTCCGCTGGACGCCGAACGCTCGCTGCTGCGCTTTGGCTACTACAGCCCGCACGAACAGGTGCCGGCAGTTTCCCACGCCTGCATGAAATGGATGAACGAGGACCTGGGCCCGGAAGACATCGAGCTGAACATCAGTGTGCAAAAAGGCCTGCACTCGCTGGGCTACGACCAGGGCCGCTACATGATCGATGCCGAACGCAGCAACGAAAGCGAGCACCTGGTGCATCACTTCCACAAGCTGGTATTCGACGGGATCGGCACAGGCCGCTGACCGCTGAGGGAGAGCCTTATGCTCGGGCATGAATACGACTACGTGATCATCGGCGCAGGCTCGGCCGGCTGCGTGCTGGCCAAGCGTCTGGGCGAGAACCCGGCGCTGCGCATCCTGGTGCTGGAGTCCGGCCCGCCGGACGCCAGCTGGACCATCGACATGCCCTCGGCCGTGGGCATCGTGGTGGGCGGCACGCGTTTCAACTGGCGCTACAGCAGCGAACCGGAGCCGGGCCTGGACGGCCGGCGCATCGGCACGCCGCGCGGGCGCACCCTGGGCGGTTCCTCGTCGATCAACGGCATGGTCTACATCCGTGGCCATGCCCGCGACTATGACGGCTGGGCCGAGCACGGCTGCGAGGGCTGGAGCTACCGCGAGGTGCTGCCGTACTTCATCCGTGCACAAAACCACCGGGACGGCGCCGACCGCTACCGGGGCGGGGCCGGGCTGCTGCACGTGACCCCAGGCGACACCTCGCCACCGCTGTGCCAGGCCTTCATTGAAGCGGGCCAGCAAGCCGGCTACGGCGCGAGCAGCGACCTCAATGGCTACCGCCAGGAAGCCTTCGGCCCGGTCGACCGCACCACCCGCGGCGGCAAGCGTTGGAGCACTGCTCGCGGCTACTTGGCCGAAGCGCTCCAAGGCGGCAACGTCACGGTCGCCACCTCGGCGCTGAGCCGACGGATTCTGTTCGACGGCGACCAGGCCTACGGGGTGGAATTCGAAATGGACGGTGCCGTGCACCAGGTGCGCGTGCGCCACGAAGTGCTGCTCAGCGCAGGCGCCATCAACTCGCCCCAACTGCTGATGCTCTCCGGCGTCGGCCCTGCCGAGGATCTGCAGCGCCTGGGCATTCCCGTGGTGCGGGATCTGCCAGGGGTTGGCCAGCGGCTCAACGACCATCCCGACACCGTGGTGCAGTACCGCTGCAAGCAGCCAGTGTCGATCTATCCCTGGACGCGGGCGCCAGGCAAATGGCTGATCGGCGCGCGCTGGTTCGCCAGCCACGATGGCCTGGCGGCGAGCAATCATTTCGAGGCCGGCGCCTTCATCCGTTCGCGGGCGGGCGTGGAGTTTCCCGACCTGCAACTGACCTTCATGCCCCTGGCGGTGCAACCGGGCAGCGTCGATCTGGTGCCGGAGCACGCCTTCCAGGTGCACATCGACCTGATGCGCCCCACCAGCCTGGGCAGTGTCAGCCTGACCAGCACCGACCCGCACCAGGCGCCACGCATCCTGTTCAACTACCTCACCAGCGAACGCGACCGCGCCGACATGCGCGCCGGTGCCCGCCTGGTGCGCGAGATCCTCGCGCAACCGGCAATGCGTGCCTATGCGGGCGACGAGTTGGTCCCCGGTGCCGACCAGGTGAGCGATGCGCAGCTCGACGCCTGGGCGCGGCGTGTCACCGAGACCGGCTACCACGCCAGCGGCACATGCAAGATGGGCCCGGTCGGCGACCCGGAGGCGGTGGTCGATCCGCAGTTGCGCGTGCATGGCCTGCGTGGGTTGCGGGTGGTCGATGCCTCGATCATGCCGCAGATCGTCAGCGGCAACACCAATGCGCCCACGGTGATGATCGCCGAGAAGGCCAGTGACCTGATCCGGGGCCATGACCCGTTGCCGGCCAACGATGCCCCGGTGTGGATCCACCCACACTGGCGCGAATGCCAGCGTTGAAGCGCGCTTGCCAAAGCCGGCCCGCTGCGCTTGGATAGGCGCAGCGGGCCTTTTCCGTGAACGAGGCGCCGGCCCATGCAGCCGACGCCCATTGTCGAGCCTGGTGCAACCATGAACCGATCCGAAACCCTTGGCCTTCAGTGGCAGGGCCCTGCCAGCCCTCCCCTGCGCATCGGCATCCTGTTGTTGCCGTCGTTTTCCAATTTCGGCCTGGCCTCGCTGATCGAGCCGTTGTCGATCGCCAACTGGCTGGCCCAACGCAGCCTGTTCCAATGGACCCTGCTCTCGGTGGACGGCCAGCCCGTGCCCGCCAGCAACGGCCTGCTGGCCAGCGCCCAGGCCGGCATCGGCGAACACACCGAGTTCGACGCCTGCGCGGTGATTGCCAGCTTCGACGTACACCGCCACGCACGCAACCCGGCGCTGAAGGCCTGGATCAAGCGCCAGGCCGCATTCGGCGCAATCATGCTCGGCATCGAGACCGGCACCGAACTGCTCGCCGCAGCCGGTGTGCTCGATGGCCATCCGGCGGCGGTGCACTGGGACAACCTGCAAGGCTTCCAGGAAAGCTACCCCAAGGTCCAGGCTTGTGCGCAGCTCTACTCGCTGGGGCGCAAACGCCTGACCTGCGCGGGCGCCACCGCCGTGCTGGACATGGTCCTCAACTGGCTGGACAACCTGGCCGGCGGCAACCTGGCGCGGGAGGTGGCCATGCACATGCTCATCGAGCAGGTGCGCGAGCCACAGGTCCAGCAAGCCGAGGGCTATCGCCGCAGCCTGCATGCCCAGGCCGGCAAGATGGGCCGAGCCATCGAACTGATGGAGCAGCACCTGGAAGAGCCACTGAGCTGCGAGGCCATCGCCGAGCGGGTGGCGCTGTCGCGACGGCAACTGGAGCGACAGTTCATGCAGCACACCGGCCTGACGCCTTTGAAGTACTACCTCAGCCTGCGCCTGGCGCGTGCGCACAACCTCTTGCAGCAGACCCGCATGAGCGTCGCCCAGGTGGCGGCCAGCGCGGGGTTCGGCTCACTGGAGCACTTCTCCCGCGCCTACCGCGCCAAGTTTGGCTGTGCACCGAGCAATGACCGTTCGCAGAGCTTGAACGCGCCGGTCATGCGCCAACCGTTGGGGCATGATCGGCAGCCGTTGGCGTTCTAAGCGCTGCGCGAATCTTTGGGGCCGCAACGCGGCCCCGGGGGCCTTGCGCTAGAGCCCCAGGTAACTGCGCACGGCCGACACACCGGGCTGGCCATCGAAGGTCGTCACCCCCGCCAACCAGCTGTCCAGCACCTGCGGATTGCGCTTGAGCCACTCACGCGACGCCAGCGCAGGCTTTTGCTTGTCGTTGAGGATCGCGCCCATGATCTGACTCTCCATCCCCAGCTGGAACTCCATCCGCGATAACAGCACCCCAACGTTCGGGCACTCCCGGCCGAAGCCTTTGCGGGTGTGGGTATCGACCACCGCAGCGCCATAGTTGGGCCCGAAGTCGTCATCGCCGCCACTGAGGTAACGCATCGACAGCTGGGTGTTCATCGGGTGCGGCTCCCAGCCCAGGAACACGATCGGTTTTTTCGAGCGCACGGCCCGGCGCACCTCCACCAGCATGCCGGCCTCGCTCGACTCGACCAGGCGAAAATCCTTGAGGCCGTAGCGGTCCTTGTCGATCAGGCCCTGGATGATCTGGTTGCCATCGTTGCCTGCCTCGATGCCATAGATGCGCCCCTGCAACGAGTCCTTGAGCCGGGCGATGTCCTTGAAATCCTTGAGCCCAGCCTCGTAGGCGTAGTCCGGCACTGCCAGGGTGTACTTGGCGCCGGTCAGGTTGGTGCGTACCCGCTCGACGCTGCCTTTTTCCAGAAACGGTGTAGAGATCGCCGCCATCGATGGCATCCACGCGCCGAGATAGACATCGATCGTCTTCATCTCCATGGCCTGGTAGGCCATCGGGATCGACAGCATCTGCGTCTTGGTCTTGTAGCCCAGGCCCTGCAGCACAGTGGTGGCAAGGCCTGTGGTGGCAGCGATGTCGGCCCAGCCGACCTCGGCGAAATGCACGGTCTGGCAGGCGACGGGGTCCCCCGCCTGGGCGGTGGCAAAGGCTGCGGCGAACAGCGATGCGGCGAGCATGGATACGGCTGTTTTCTTCGGCATGCGAGCGACTCCAGAACGGTTGAGGGTGGGCGTGGCAATAGGTTGGGACGTCAGGCGCGGTAGTCCGGCTCCTGTTCATCGAGGATTTCCTGCAGCGCGGCAAAATGGCGGCTGGCGAAGTCCGGGTAGTCCAGCCACTGCCGGGCCGTCTTGCGCGCCACGGCGTCGCTGGCGATACGCAGCGGGCGGCCGGTGGCCAGGGCGGTGAGGTAGAGCTCGCAGGCGCGCTCGAAGTAGTAGAGATCGTCGAAGGCCTGGGCCACGCTGGGCGCCGCCACCAGTACGCCGTGGTTGCCCATCAGCAGGATCGGCTTGTCGCCCAGCTGACGACTCACCCGCTCCGCTTCATCCCCCAGGCCCATGCCATCGAAGCCCTCGTCGATGGCCACGCGCTCGAAGAAACGCATGGCGTTCTGCTCGATCGGCGGCAGGCGTGAATCGGCCAGGCAGGCCAAGGCCGTGGCGTACTTGGAATGCACATGCAGGATGCAGCGCGCGTGCGGGTGCTGGCGATGCAAGGCACCGTGCAAGGCCCAGGCGGTGATATCCGGCGCCCCGGGGCGCTGCAGGGCCGAAGGGTCATCGGCATCGAGCAGCAACAAGTCGCTGGCGCGGATCCTGGAAAAATGCCGCCCATAGGGGTTGATCAGAAAGCGCCGGCCATCCTCGGACACGGCCAGGCTGAAATGGTTGGCGATGGCCTCGTGCATGCCCAGGCGGGCAGTCCAGCGAAACGCGCAAGCGAGCTCGACGCGGGCCTGGGCATGGGCGTCTAACACGGCGATGGATGGGTTGTGCATGGCAGTTCCTCGGGCGTCGAGCGCGCCCCCCGGGCACGCATTCACATTCCCGAGTCTAGGGAGCGCGCCAACGAGGACTTGATGCGATGCGACCTGCCTTGTCGCGAATGCACGCCGCGGCGATGGCTGTCGCATTCGGTCAAGTTCGCGCCCAGCGGCCTGACTATGGTGCGGTCATTTCCAATGCACACGAGGAAACGCAGCATGGCGCATCATCAGCTCTTCATTGCAGGACAGTGGCGTGAACCGCACAGCAAGCGCTATCGGGAAATCATCAACCCCGCCGACGAAACCCTGCTCGCCCTGGCGCCAGAGGCAAGCGCCGACGATATCGACGCCGCGATCGACGCCGCCCGCCACGCCTTCGACCACGGCCCCTGGCCCCAGCTGCCGCCGAGTGAGCGCAGCGCCGTGCTACTGCGCATCGCGGCGGCCATCGAAACCGATGCCGCCCATCTGGCGCGCCTGGAAACCCTCAACACTGGCAAGACCCTCGGCGAAAGCGAGGCCGACCTGGCCTGCGTGGTGGCCACCTTCCGCTACTACGCGGGACTGCTCGAAGCGCGCACCGACATCGCCCACCCCCAGGCGCCCGCCCATGTCATCAGCGTCACACGCCATGAGCCGGTGGGCGTCTGCGCACTGATCGTGCCGTGGAACTACCCGCTACTACAGACCGCCTGGAAACTCGCGCCCGCCCTGGCCGCAGGGAACACGGTGATTCTCAAACCCAGCGAACTGACGCCGCTGAGCGCCTTGCACCTGGCATCGCTGCTGGCCGCCCTCGCGCTGCCGCCTGGCGTGTTCAACCTGGTTTGCGGTGATGGCGCCGTGGGCCATCGCCTGGCGCTCAGCGAGCGGGTGGACATGCTGTCTTTCACCGGTGGCGCCAATGCCGGCGCCAAGGTCATGCAGGCCGCCAGTGGCAACTTCAAGCGCCTGGCGCTGGAACTCGGCGGCAAGAACCCGAACATCGTGTTCGCCGACGCCGACCTGGACGTGGCCCTGGACCAAGCGCTCAACGCGGTGTTCTTCAATGCCGGGCAAGTGTGTTCGGCCGGCTCGCGCCTGCTGCTGGAGGCGAGCATCCATGACCGCTTCGTCCAGCGCCTGGCCGAACGCATCGAAGCCATCGTCCTGGGCGATGGCTTCGACAGCCGTACCCGCATGGGCCCGCTGATCTCGGCGGCCCACCGGGACCGCGTACTGGCACTGGTCCATTCGGCACAAAGCGAAGGCGCCCGCCTGGGCGCGGGTGGCCATATTCCCAGGGATGCGCACTTGGGCAAGGGGTTCTGGCTGCGCCCTACCCTGCTCACCGAGGTACAGGCCGACATGGGCATCGCCCGCGAGGAAATCTTCGGGCCGGTGATCACCGTCGAGCGCTTCACCAGCGAAGACCATGCCGTGCAGCTTGCCAACGATACGCCCTATGGCCTGGCGGCGGGCGTGTGGACCGGCGACCTGGGCCGTGCCTATCGTCTGGCGCGGCGGCTACGGGTGGGCACGCTCTGGGTGAACGACTACAACGTGGCCTTTCCCCAGGCGCCCTGGGGCGGTTTCAAGGCCAGCGGCATTGGCCGCGAGCTGTCGGCGGCGGGGCTGGAGGAATTCAGCGAACTCAAGCATGTGCTGCTCAACTGCGAGCCTCGGGCGCTGAACTGGTTCACGTGAGGGCGCCGTCAAGGCTTGCCCGTAGCGCCCGATCGAGCCTGCTGGTCCTGCCAGCGCTTGAGGTTTTGCTCCAGCAGTTGCCTGGGCACGGCGTGGTCGAGCAACTCGGTCAGCTTCTGTGCCAGTTGCGTCCGAAGCTCAGGCTGGTTGCAGGGCGATTGATGCGAGACCGTCAGGTACAGCCCCTCGCTGGAAACCGGAGGGGCCAGGGCCTGGACCTGCTGGGTGATACCCAGGGTCCGGGCCAGCGCCAGGCCTGGGTAAAGTTCGTAGATGACGTAGTCGTTGCGTTTGAACAACAGCTTGCGGAACGCCTGGTCCGCGCTGGGAACCGCTTCGAGGTTCAGGTGGGCGCTGGCGTAGTCGTCAAATTGCTGGCCGTAGCTGTTGTTGACCAGGGTGCCGCCGCTGCGTCCTTGCAGGTCGGCCCAACCGGTGTAGGAAAACGGGTCGTCGTGACGCACCCAGACCACGCTGGGCGTGTTCAGGAACGGCGGTGGGATGAAATCCATGGTGACTTCACGCGATGCGGTACGAAAGGCGCCAGCAATCAAGTCGATTCGCCCGCTCTTGACCTCCTCCTGGGCACGCGACCATGGCCCGCCATAGACCACGTCGATCTCAAGCCCCAGTTCGGTGCCAAGGCGCTGGAGCAGATCGGCATTGGCGCCGATCAGGCGTTGCGGGTTCTGCGGGTCGCGCCACAGGTAAGGCGGATACTCGGGATTGCCCGTTGCCACCAGGTGCTTGCACGGCTGCACCGCCCAGGCAGCCGCCGACGCAAGCAGGGAACAGGCCAGTGACAAGAGCATCGGTCGACAAAGCTTGCGCATAGGGCGCCCTCGGTTCGGTCGTACCCGCCTATCTCGACGATGCAAGTGTAGCGTCTGTAGCGTCGATGCAGGCAGCGAGCCCGCACCCCAAAAGCCCCAGGCATACCTGGGGCCCAGGGGGGTGGTCAAACCGCCCGGACCACGTGCTTGAGCTCCTGGAACGCGGCCAGCCCCCAGGGACCGAGTTCGCGCCCGATGCTGCTCTGCTTGTACCCACCCCACGCCGTCTGCGGGAAGATCACCTGCGGGGCGTTGATCCACACCATGCCCGCCTGCAGGGCGTCGGCCACGTGATTGGCCGCATCAGGGTTTCTGCTGACCACCGTCGCCACCAGACCAAAGTCGCTTTGATTGGCGAGCGCGATGGCTTCTGCCGGCGAGCTGAATCGGCGAATACAGATCACCGGGCCGAAGATCTCCTCGTTCCACACGCTGCTATCCAGGGCGACCTCGGTGAAGACCGTCGGCGCAATGTAGAACCCGCGACCCAGTCCCTCGGGCCGCCGCCCCCCGCATTCGAGCCGAGCTCCAGCGGCCAGCCCGCGGGCAATGTGAGTCAACACCCGCTCATACTGCGCCCGGTTGACCAGCGGGCCCATCTGCACGCCTTCGTCAAAGGGGTCGCCCACGCAGATCGCCTGGGCGCGCGCCTTCACCTTCTCCACGAATACCTCGGCCAGTTGCTCGGCGACCAGCACCCGGCTGGTGGCCGAACACATCTGGCCCGCGTTGTAGAACCCGCCGGCGCAGGTCAGCTCCACCGCCAGGTCAAGATCGGCATCCTCCAGCACGATGAGCGAAGACTTGCCGCCAAGCTCCAGGCTCACGCCCTTCACCGTCTCAGCCGCCCGCTGCATCACCTGGACGCCCACTGCATTGCTGCCGGTGAAGGAAATCTTGGCCACCTGCGGGTGGCTCGACAACGGCGCGCCCACTGCGATGCCCGTGCCGCATACCACGTTCAGCACGCCGGGCGGCAGGCCGGCGTCGAGCATGATCCGCGCCAGTGCAAGCTCCGGCAACGGCGTGACCTCGGAGGGCTTGAGCACCACCGTGCACCCTGCTGCCAGGGCCGGTGCCAGCTTCCAGGCGGTGGTGACCATGGGGAAGTTCCAGGGCACGATGAGCGCCACCACGCCACAGGGCTCACGCCGCAGACGAGCGGCGAAATCGCTGCTGGGCAGTGCCACGCCGCGGTCCTGCGTTGCATCAAGGTCCCGGGCCAGGTCGGCGTAGTACTCGAAGGTGGCGATCACGTCATCCACATCGAGCCCGGCCTCAGCCAGCGGCTTGCCGTTGTTGCGCGATTGCAGCGTCATCAGGTGCTGTCTGTTCTGCCGCACGCCTTCGGCGATCCTTGCGAGCAGCTCGCCACGCAACGCGCCCGCGCTGCTCGACCATGCCGCAAAGGCCTGCGCGGCACTTTGCACGGCCAGATCCACGGTTTGACTGTCCCCGGTACTGACCGTGGCCAAACGGTCCTCGGTGCTAGGGTTGAAGACTTCGAGCGTAGGTCCGCCCGCCAGCCATTGATTGCCGACCAGCACACCCGCGACGACCTCGGATGAACATTCAGGATGGAACATCGTATTGACTCCACGAGCGTCAACGGCCCTGCAGTGCCTGCAGCGCACGAGGACGTAGCGACATGAAAGTTGAAGACCCAGCCTCTTGCGAGCGCTGGGTCTTCAAGCACCTCGAACGAAGGTGAGGCTCAGCGGCTGGCCTGCAGCTTCTCGATGAACTGACGGATCCGCTGGCAGGCGTCCAGCAGGTCCTTGTCGGCGACGGTGAACGACACCCGCACGAAGCCCGCGCAGCTGGCGCCGAAGGCTTGCGCATCGAGCACCGAGACCCCGGTTTCGCGGAACAGCGCCCAGGCGAAGTCGACGCCCGACAGGCCCGTTTCACGGATGTCCAGCAGCATGAACATGCCGGCCTCAGGCACTTTGCCCTTGATCAGCGGGACCCCGTCCAACTCGCGGGCGATCAGGTTGCGCCGACGGGTATAAACCTCGCGGGCCGAGGCGACGATTTCATCGTCCAGCTCGATGGCCTTGAGCGCCGCCTCCTGGACGAACCCCGGCAGGCCGTACAGCATGCACAGCAGCAGGTTGTCCAAGTGCTGGACCAGATCCTGCGGGGCGACGATCCAGCCCACCCGCCAGCCGGTCATGGCGTGGGATTTCGACAGGCTGTTGAGCACCACCGTGCGCTCGGCCATGCCGTCCATGCTGGCAATGCTGATGTGCGGTGCGCCGTAGGTCAGCTGGCAATAGACCTCATCTGAGATCACCCACAGGTCGTGTCGGCGAGCCACCTCGGCCACGGCCTCCAACTCCTCGCGGGTATAGACGTTACCGGTCGGGTTGTTCGGCGTGGCCAAGGCGATGCCCCGGGTATTGGGGGTGAGCGCCGCCTCGAGCGCTTCGGCGGTCAGGCGAAAGTCTTTGTCGGCGGGCTGCTCGATGCATACCAGGCGCGCGCCGCTGGCTTGCACGCTGGCCGCGTAGGTGAGGTACATCGGCTCGGGCACCAGCACGTCGTCACCGCTTTCGAACAGGCACATGGCCGCGGCATACAGGCCGTTCTGCGCACCGGCCACCAGGGCAATGTTCTCGGCGGCCACCGGCATGCCCAGCAGTTTGCGTTGCTTGGCGGCGATGGCTTCGCGCAGCTTGGCCCGGCCCACCACCGGCGTGTAGTGGGTGTCGCCTTCCTTGAGGGCCTTGATCGCGGCCTCGCAGATCGCATCGTCCGTCGCGAAGTCCGGATCGCCGATGCTAAGGATGATCGCGTTCTCGCCCCGCTCCTGCGCTTGGCAGGCGGCATAGTGGATGTCCCAGGCGGCCACGCTCTCGCCGCTGATGCGTTGAACCAAAGATGAATACTTCATTGCTCATTCCTTTTCTGGCGTACGAACCCACGCCATTACGTTAGTCAGTGGACTCGACGCTGCGAGGCGGTGTTGCCCATCAGCTTGAAGCTCTTTTCGATGAGCAGGGCCAGGACAATGTAGGTAATTGCCACCAGCAGCAGCGGCTCGTAGACACGCAGGGTCTGCGAGCGCACGATGTTGGCGGCGCCCAGCAGGTCGGTCACCGCAACGGTGGAGGCCAGTGCCGTGGACTTCAGCAGCATGACACTCTCCCCCGCCAGGGTCGGCCGCACCATCTGCAAGGCCCGCGGCAACCAGACCCGGCGCAGGATCTGACCGCGGCGCATGCCATAGGCCCGTGCCGCTTCCAGCTCACCCTTGGGTACCGCGCGCAAGCCACTGCGCAGCACTTCACCCACATAGGCACCGACACTCAAGGTCAGGGCCAGCGCGACATACCAGAACCCTTCACGCAGGTAGGGCCACAACACCCCGCCCCTGATCAGCGGGAATCCGGCCAGGACACTGCCCACCCCGTAATAGAGGATGTAGATCTGCACCAGCAGCGGCGTACCGCGGATCACGCTGCTGAAGAACCTGGCCGCGTTGGACAGCACGATGTTGTTCGACAAGCGCCCCAGCGCCACCGCGATGGCCAACAGGAAACCAAAGCCTGCCGAGAACAGTAGCAACTGCACGGTCAGGCCGGCGCCACGTACCAGTTCACTGGAAAAATTATTCAGCCATGACAAATCCATGATCGTCCCCTTATACGTTCCTGGGCATCCAGCGCTCGAAGCTGGACTCGAACTTGCGGAACACCATGCTGGAGATCAAGGTGATGACGTAATAGAACGCCGCGACCGCCAGGTAGAACAGCAGGTAGTGTTTGGTCGTGGCGGCAGCCTGTCGCCCGGCGGTCAACAGCTCGCTGTAGCCCACCACGCTGATGAGAGCGCTGTCCTTGACCAGCACCAGCCAGAGGTTGGACAGGCCGGCGATGGCGAAGGGCAACATGCACGGCAGGATGACACGGCTCAGCAGTTTCAGCCGTGGCATGCCGTAGGCCCTGCCAGCCTCGATGAGCCCCGGCGGAATCGCCTCGATCGCCCCGCGAATCACCTCACCCGAATAGGCGCCCTGGACGATCCCGAGCACCACGACCGCAGCCATGAAGCCGTTGACCTCGACGCTGGGCCGGCCCATGGCGGCCATCGCCAGGTTCAGCAGATCGGTGCCGGCGTAGTACAGCAGCAGAATCAACAGCAGCTCCGGCACGGCACGGTACAGCGTGGTGTAGCAGTTGGCGCAGGCGACCAACCAGCGCGGCCCCCTGAGCTTGGCCAGCGCGACCAGCAGCCCGATGCACAGCCCCAGCGCGAAGGCTCCCAGGGATATACCCAGGGTTTTGACCGCGCCTTCGGCCAGGGTCTGCACCCAGCCTTCGGCGAACAGCAGATTGGAGATATCAGAAATGGTCATACAAGCACCCGATCACCCGCGTCCGGTCCAGCCGGTCTCATTGGGAGGCTGAAACAGTGGTCTTGAAGTAGCGCGCACCGATGGCGTCGTAGGTGCCATCTTCACGCACGGCCTTCAGTGCCTTGTTCAGCTTCTCGCGCAAGGCGTCGTCGCCCTTGCGCACTGCCGCGCCGATGCCCTTGCCGAACAGCGGATCGGCCGGGGCGACGCCCTTGCTTGCGAGCATCGAGTTGTCCGGCAATGCCAGCATCGGCTCCACCGAGATCTTGTCGGCGAGCATGATGTCGATCCGGCCACTGCGCAGGTCAGCCAGCAGATCGTCCTGGTCGTTGTAGTAACGGATGGTCGAGGTCTTGCCGAAGTACTGCTTCACGTAGGCCGAGTGGCTGGTCGAACCCTGGACGCCGATGGTCTTGCCCTCGAGCCCTTCGGGGGTGGGCGTCAGTTCCAGGGCCGCATCGCCGACCCACAAGGCCGGGGTCTCGATGTAGGGCTCGGTGAAGTCGACAACCTGCTCGCGCTCAGGGGTGATGGACATCGAGTTCATGATGACGTCGACCTGCTTGGAGCGCAGCGCCGGGATCAAGCCGTCCCAGGCCAGCTCCTTGAGTGAGCAGTCGGCCTGCATGCGTTTGCACACTTCAGTGATCAGCTCAGGCTCGAAACCGCTCCAGACGCCACTGCTGTCTTTATAGGAAAACGGCGGATAGGGCTCCTGGGCGATCGCGAATACCACTTTGTCGTCGGCATGGGCGACGTTGATCGCGCCGGCCAGGATGAAGGTGTGCACGAAAGCAACGAGGGTCTTTTTCATTGAACAGTCCTTTTGCAACTATTGTTTGGTTTTGGCAGCGGACATACAGGGGACAGCGCGCCCCCGGCAGATGAAATGTTCTTGTTGTCAGCGGTTGTGTTGAGCCATCACGAACTGGCGGCAGCGCTCACTGTTCGGGTTCAGCATCACCTGCTGGGGCGGGCCCTGCTCCTCGATCTGGCCTTGGTGCAGGTAGACGACCTGGCTGGAGACGTCCCGGGCGAAGGCCATCTCGTGGGTCACGAGAATCATCGTGCGCCCTTCCTCGGCGATGCCGCGGATCACCTTCAGGACCTCGCCGACCAGTTCCGGGTCCAGCGCCGAGGTGGGCTCGTCGAACAGCATCACCTTCGGACGCACCGCCAGTGCGCGGGCGATGGCAACCCGCTGTTGCTGGCCACCGGACAGGAACGATGGGTAGTCATGGCGCTTGTGCGCAAGCCCGACCTTCTCCAGCAGTTGCTCGGCATGCTCGATGGCATCCTGACGCTTTTCGCCCAGCACATGGACCGGTGCTTCGATCACGTTTTCCAGGACCGTGCGATGGGGCCACAGGTTGAAGTTCTGGAAGACCATGCTCAGGGTCGCGCGAAGCCGCTCGACCTGGCGCAGGTCGGCAATTTCCTGCACGCCACTGCGTCCTTGCTTGAACTTGACCTCTTCGCCGTTCACCCGAAGCGTGCCGGCATTGGGGATCTCCAACAGGTTGATGCAACGCAGCAGCGTGCTTTTGCCTGAACCGCTGGAGCCGATCAGGGACACCACGTCCCCCTCATGGGCGCGCAGGGAGATCCCTTTCAGGACATGGTGATCGCCATAGCTCTTGTGCAGGTCATCGATGGCGACGACGGGGGTGGACTGCAGGCTTGGCAGCCCTTTTTCGTGGATCATTCTTGGATGTCCCATTGTTGTTGATCAACCCAACCGAGTAGCGGCCGCCGCGTGACGCGGCGGGGTCACGCAGGGCGCTCAGGTGGGCAGGAAGTCCGAGGCGTTCAGTTCGATGAAATGCGGCGCGCGGGTGTCCAGGCCTTGCAACAGATCACGCAATCCGGCCAGGCTGGTAGCCGTGTGATGCTGGACATGGCAGGAGCGCGCGAAGGCGGCGAAGTCTGGCGTCAGGATGTCCACGCCCAGGGGCGGGATCTCACGCGCGGTCATGTAGTCGCGAATCTCGCCGTAGCACTGGTTGTTCCACAGGACCAGGATCACCCCGATGCCATGCTCCCGGGCCGCAATGAGCTCGGCGCTGGAGAACTGCATACCGCCATCGCCCACCAAGGCCACCACCGCGCGCTCGGGCAAGGCCACCTTGGCACCGATGGCGGCGGGCAAGCCATACCCCAGCGTTCCATAACCGGTACCGGCGTTGAACCAGGTGCTAGGCGCGGGGGCACGATAGCCCAGGGCACCCTGGTACACCGGTTGCGTCGAGTCACCGACCAGGATCGGCGAAGGCAGGCTGTCACGCAGCGTATCCAGCACCGCTTGCATCGCCTGCTGCTTGCCGGTCCAACCAGCTCGCTCGGCGGCATTGACCTGCGGCACGTTCACCGACGCCCAGTCGCTGTCGGGGCTTGTGCTGGGCAAGGCCGCATTCAGGCCTTGCAGCCCAAGCCGTGCATCGCCGAGCAGGCCAACGGCCGCGCGTTGCACGCCCAGGATCTGCATCGGGTCGATGTCCAGGCGAATGACCGGCACATCCAGGGCCAGAGGCCCCAGGCCGAAGAAGTCGTAGTCCGTTTCACCCAACTCGGTCCCCACTGCCAGCACCACATCGGCCTGGGCAAAGAGCGCACGGCCATGGGCGCTGGACTGGACGCCGTCCAGCAGCAACGGATGGGTCGGTGGCAGCAGCCCACGCGCATTGGTGGTCAAGGCGACGGGGGCCTGAAGGCGCTCGGCCAGGGTCCGCAGGGCATCACTGGCACCCCGTGCGCCGCCGCCGGCAAGGATCAGCGGGCGCCGGGCGTTGCCCAGCAAGGCCGCCGCTTGCTCGATGGCCGAGGCGGCAGGCGCACTGGCCAAAGGCAGGGCGCGCGGGCGCAGGTCCAGACCGTCGGCCGGCATCTCGAGAACATCCAGAGGGATTTCGATATGAACCGGACGCGGGCGGGCACAACCGAACAGGGCGAAGGCCCGGGCAATCACCTCGGGCAGCTCCTGGGGGCGCTGCAGGGTATGGCTGAAGGCACACACACCGGCGATCATCGCCCGCTGGTCGGGCAATTCGTGCAGGTAACCGTGACCCAGCCGCTGGTGCTCGCGCCGGCTGGTGGTGGAAATCACCAGCATCGGCACCGAATCGGCGTAGGCCTGGCCCATGGCGGTGAGGATGTTGGTCATGCCGGGACCTGTGATGATGAAGCACACACCCGGTTTGCCGCTGGCTCGGGCATATCCATCCGCCATGAAGCCTGCACCCTGCTCGTGGCGGGGGCTGACGTGGCGAAGGTGGCTACCGTCCAATCCGCGATACAACTCAACAGTGTGCACGCCCGGAATACCGAACACGGTGTCCACACCATAACCTTCAAGCAGTTTGACGAGCGCCTGAGCACAACTGGTCATTGGGTCTTCTCCTGTTATTTTTACTAGACCGCCGGAGGCATTTTTCAGGAGATGCAGGGCAACCACAATCGAATTAAATTTGGCCCATTGTTGATATCTGCTCACCATTCGCCGGTATACCAAAAGCACCTGAGAAGGCGATTCCCCCGAGCGGCCGAGGTCGCCAGAAACCAATCAAGTCGTGAAATGACCTAAAAGGCCGAAACCGCTCAAGCCAGAGCGGTCGCCAAGGGTCAGAAAGGTAGGACTCCCCAGGCCTGTGTGCTTGCTGCGCAAAGGCCCTGTCGGGGAAGAAGATGGCGCAGGTGCCGTGAAAACACGGCAACTGCGCCAAGAAGGGGGACACGAACGACGGGGTTGGGATTGCCCTTGAGGTGAATGAAGCGCGTCATGTGCCCTGACGCGCTACTGGCGATTCTACCTAGACCGTACAGGCCTGGAAGCTCACCTCGAGCGCCTGACGGGCCAGGGTGCCTCGCTTGCCAATGCACACCAGTTGAGTGTGCGGCGTGTCATCGCCCCAGGCGCGGTCGGGCAGGATTTCGCAGCGGCTGCCGACCAAGTGCATGATGAAGCGCGTGCCCGGCACCTCGGCAATGTGCACGGTGCCCTTGGCCCGGTAGATCGACGTCGGCAACTGGGCCAAGGTCGAGCGCAGGGTATCGAGCGCCATCGGTCGGTCGCAGGCAAAGCTCCAGGACTCGAACACGCGCGCGTGATCGGCCTCCTGTCGGTCCAGGCTCAGCACTGAGGCCGGCTTCACCTGGGTGAAGGGCGCCAGCGGGTTGCCATGCCCTACCCCCAGGATCAGCTCCAGCGGAACGTCACCGTACTGGCACTCGAGAATCCGCGCCTGGGGGTACAGCCAACGGCGCTTGAGCGCCTCGATCTGGCTGCGCTCGACGCGGTCCACCTTGTTCAGCACGATGATGTCCGCCACATCCAGTTGGTCCATGGCCAGTTGCGCCATTTCGCCTTCGAGCTGCTCGAACTGTTCGGTGTCCACCACGGTGATGATGCTGTCGATCGCCAGCGCCTCGCGAAACTGCGGGTATTTGAGCGTGCGGGCGATCTTGCCTGGGCTCGACACTCCGCTCGCTTCGATCAGGATGTATTCCGGGCGGTTCTGCCGGTCGCTCAGCAAGCGGCCCAGTTGCTCGATCAGATCGCTTTCGACCGTGCAGCAGATGCAGCCATTGGTCAGGCTGACCGTGGTCTGGGTCTGGCTGACGATCAGGTCGCTGTCGATGTTGATCGCACCAAAGTCATTGACCATCACCGCCATGCGCAAGCCGTGATCACTGCTGAGGATCTTGTTGAGCAAGGTGGTTTTCCCGGAGCCGAGAAACCCCGACACCAGCGTGACCGGAATAGGAGACTGCGTGTTCATGGAAAACGCCCTGCCTTTAGAAATTGGGGAGTTCGCGGCGCCAGGTGGCCGCATGGGCACTGGCATCGAACTCGCCGTTGCGGTCCCAGGTGATCTCACCTTCGAGCACGGTGATCTGCACTTGGGTGTTGTGGATGTTGCCCTTGGACTCGACCTCGAACAGGTTGCGATCGAGCACGATAAGATCGGCGGACTTGCCCGTCTCGATGGACCCGGCCTTGTCCTCGATGCCCATGCACCAGGCGCCGTTGATGGTCATCACGCGGATCGCCTGCTCCAGG
This sequence comes from Pseudomonas sp. PKS, assembly GCF_051913525.1. NCBI lineage: Bacteria > Pseudomonadati > Pseudomonadota > Gammaproteobacteria > Pseudomonadales > Pseudomonadaceae > Pseudomonas > Pseudomonas sp. PKS. The sequence continues at coordinate 101,517 of NZ_JBEGDO010000003.1, forward strand.
GTGATGGGCGCACCATAGAAGCTGCCCTGCTCCTCGCCGAACGGGTTCTGCCGGGTGACCATGGCCTCGAAACCGATCCACGGGTTGATGCTCGAGACCGGCCAGTCGGTGCCCATCACCGCGACGCCGCCATGGTCGAACACGCCCTTGAAGTTGTAGGCCCGCTGCATCCGGTCCTCGCCGAACACCGCACGGGCGTTGGCGAACGACGACGGGAACCAACCCACCGGCGAGAACTCCGCCGTGACGTTGAGCGCGGCAAAGCGCGGCAGATTGCCGTCCAGCAACGTGGTGCTGTGCGCGCATTGGTGGCGCACGCCATCCGGGCCGTTCTTGCGACGCGCCGTGGCCACGGCGTCGAGGAACAGATCGGACGCCCCATCACCGGTGCAGTGGGCAATGACCCGGATCCCGCGCCGGTCCATGTCCACCACCATGTCGGTGATGTGCTCAGGCGTCAGGTTCAAGTGACCGCGCCAGCGCTCCTCGCCCGGCCATGCGGTGGACAGGTAGGACGAGCGGGATTCATGGGTGCCGTCGAAGTGGAACTTGACCGCGTTAGCGTTGAGCCGCGCGCTGCGATAGAAGTGACGCTCGCCGGCCAGCAGTTCCCAGCGGCGTTTGACCGGGAAGATATCGTCCTGCCAGCTGATCGCGGCCTCCACACGTACCGACAACTCACCGGCCTGGTCGATGGCCTTGAGGGCATTGAGGCGGTGCTCGCACACATGCACGTACTTGGTGCCGACCACGCCATGGCCACTCTGGAACCACACGCCTTCGCGGTAGGCGCGCTTCAAGGCATGCTGCGGCGTAGGCGGCATGGCGGCGTGAATCAGCGCATAGGCGCCGTCGACCAGGATACCGGTCGGTTCGCCGGTGACGCTGTCACGCTCGATGTAGCCGTGCCGAGGGTCGACGGTGTCGGCGTCGATACCGGCGATCTCCAGCGCTCGGGAGTTGACCATCATGCAGCCCCAGGAGCGATCGAGGATCGCCACCGGACGATCCGGCAGCACGCTGTCCAGCCATTGACGCGACGGCACCAGGCCGGCCTGCTTGAAGGTGTAGCGCACGAAGTACTGCCCATACACCCAGCCATCGCCCGGGTGCTCGGCGGCATAGTCGAGGATGGCCTGACGCACCTGCTCCGGGGTCGGGTCGCTGACACCGACCTCCAGGTAGCCGGAATAACCGGGTGCGAGCTTCAGGTCCGGGTGGGTGTGCATATCGTAGATGCCGGGCATCACGAAACGACCGTTCAGATCCACCACCTGCGTGCGACGCCCGATGAACTCGGCAACATCGTCGTTTGCCCCCACCGCGACAAAACTGCCATTTCGAATGGCCACGGCTTGAGCCCAGGGCTCGGCTTCATTGACGGTGTAGATACGGCCATTGAGGAATACCAGGTCGGCGGCGCCACGCGGGCCGGGAACATGGCTGGAGCGGTAGTCGGTCATAGCACTCATTGCAGGTAATACCTTTCTATGGCGGCTGGGGTCAGCGCCAGTCCAAGAAAAAACCAGGTGGTTCAAACGGCGCCGCAGGCGCCATTGCCGGTCGGCTATTCGTCGTCCCGCGCCGGAATCCACCACTCTTCGCCGCGTGCGGTGCGGATGTATTCGGGCCAACGGAAGTCATGGGGGACCTTGAAGTCGCGCGGCAGCAACGGGGCTTGCCAGCGGGTCCCGCCGATACCTCCACCGGTACGCTCGATGAATTCGTCGCGGGCGGCGGCCAGCAGGTCGGGGCGCGTGAACAGCTCGACCAAGGTGGCGCCGATGGTCTTGGCCGCCACCTGGATCATCGGGTCGATGGTCTGGCGGATCCCGCCCAGGGCGTTGGGCACCCAGTCCGGGTAGGTGTAACCGGGAGGCGCCGAGAGCATCGGGCGGGCCACCAGCAGGCGCACCGTCGGGCAATGCCAGGTGTACTCGGGGTAGTCGTCGGAGGTCAGGTGCTTCTGCCAGGCCGGCATTTGTTCGCGCAGCAGACGCTCGCAGGTCTGCGGGTCGATCAAGGTCTCGGTGTCTGGCAGGAACGGGCGGGCCATGGGCTCGAGCCCCAGGTTGTCCTGGATCTGCTGGGCGATGGCGATGGCCTCGTCGCCCCAGGTGGGGGCACCGATGGCTTGCAGGTTGTCGTAGGTGGCTTGCGCCAGTACATGGTTGGGCAGCCCGCCACGGGACTTGCACACCCAGGTCTTCTTCCATTGGCAACCGGTGGCCAGGGCTGCAGCGGCGGCGTTGTTGTCCATCACCTGGGAGATGGTTTCTGCCTGTTCGATCGAGTCGCAACGAGACAGGTACTGGATCTGGGCAATGTGCGGCGGCAGGTTGTCTGCCGTGGCCTGGCCTGCGGTGAGGATCGCCTCGTTGAAACTCCACAGCCCGGTGAACGGCAGTGTGGAGCGACGCATGCTTTCGTTCAGCGTATAGAAGTGCACCAGGGCGTCGTTGGCCCCAGGCGCCCGCGCGGCCAGGTGGTTCTGCGGGATGGGGCTGTACTTGTCCGAGGCGATCCAGTCCTGCGGCGCCTGGCAAGTGAAGGTGTAGATATAGGCGTAGGCGATGCCGCAGTGAGTGTCCCAGGTGGTGGTGTTGTTCAGCGGCAGCATGTACGTGGGATGGAAGCTGATGGCCGCGTCCAGGTCGTCGTAGTAACCCTTGGCCGCATGCACAGGCTTGGAGGCGCGCAGTTTTTCCGCAGGCTCGCCGAAAAACTTCAGCGTGCCTTGGATGCCGTATTCGAGCATGGCAGCCTTGGCCGCGAGCAGCCCGCCCAGGGCACTGATGCCCAGCGCCGAATGGGGGTCGGTATGGCCCGGCGCGAAACGCGAAAGCCCTTCGCGCGGCTGGCGCCGGGTGGTCGCCGCCTGGTTGTTGCCCGGCACCGCATCGTACTCGGCGTAGGTCGCCAGCACCGGGCCATCGCCATTGCGAAAGGTCGCGCAGAACGCCGTGGGCATCCCGCCACTGCCCTGCTCCACCTCGAACCCTTCCTTGCGCAGCAGTTCGACGTACCAAGCGCAGGATTTGTATTCACGAAACGCCGGCTCGGCGAAATGCCAAATCACCTGATGCCAGTCGGACAGGGTCTTGTGCTGTTGCTCCACCCAGTTCTGGGCAAAAGCCTTGGGCTCGATCATGCAGGGCATTCCTTATAGGTATATGACCCCGCACAGCGGCATAGGCCAGCAGGGCCTGCCTAGTATTGTTGACTCCACAAATACGACAATCGATTTATTTCGCCATTAATGTTTATATTTGTTCAACATTCAGTGTTTGGAGACTCTCATGCGCCTGCCCTCGATGCCTGCGTTACGCGCTCTGGAAGCGGTTGCCCGACTGGGCAGCGTGACGGCGGCGGCCCTTGAACTGAACCTCACCCGCAGCGCGATCAGCCACCAGATCACGGGTATGGAAGAGACCCTCGGCTTCGCCCTGACCGAGCGTCAAGGCCGGGGGATTTCGCTGACGTTTCGAGGCGAACGCTACGCGCGGGAGATCCAACGGTTTCTGGCCAACCTCGAGGATGCCGGACGACGGGTCGATGACCAGGAGGTCTACGGCAAGCTGAGCATCAGCTGCAGCTCAGGCTTTTCGACCTACTGGCTGTGCCATCACATCGGTGGTTTCGTGAAGGAGTATCCCCAGGTCCAGTTACACATGGTCACGCCGACGTCGGCAGACGATGTCAGCAATCACACTGCCGACCTGTTCATTTCCTACGGCATTGGCGACTGGCCTGAAATGAAGGTCGAGCAGATCGCGGCGCTGAACTACTTTCCGGTGTGCAGCCCTCGGCTGATCAACGCCCTGGGCGGGCTCAAGACGCCGCAGGATCTGGCGGCGTTCCCTCTGTTGCACATGAGCGACTACAGCGACTGGCGGGTGTGGCAGGCGGCGGCGAACACGCCGGAGCTCAACGTGGCGACCGGCATCGTATTTTCCGATGCACACTGCGCCCAGGCGGCCTGCATCGCCGCCCAGGGCGTGGCCATGGGAGACAACCTGCTGTGCGGCGACTCCATGGCCAAAGGTTTGCTGGTGCGCCCGTTCGATATCGTCATCCACTCCCACCGAGGCTATTACCTGGTCACCGATCCGCAAAAGTGCGAACGGCCTGCAGTCCTTGCCTTCACCAACTGGATCAAGACCCAACTGCAGGCCTCGCGCCAGGCGTGGGTGGAGCTTTAACCACGCTCGCCTCGAGCAGGTTCAGTGGCGTTTACCTTTGCCGCGCGCGGTCTCGGCGCAAAGTTCAGACAGCTTCGTTGAGCGCGGATGAGCGGATCGCCGCCGTCACACCGAGGTCGATAAGACCGGCAGATTCTTGGCCAGCAGGGCTGCAGTGGTGCTGCTCAGTTCCATGCGCGCCAGCGCGCTGCGCAGGACCCATTTGCAGGCCACGATTTCGTTGCTGGGAATGGCCCGCTCCTGCTCGCCGAGGTTAGCCGTGAAGAGGTGATGAAGCACATTGCCAACCGGCAACGTACACAGTGCATGCAAACCCTGCCAACGCAAGGAGGCCTCCTCGCGCAACTCTCTGATGGCGGCCTCGTGGGGCGTCTCGCCCGGCTCGATGACACCGCCGGGCAGGTTCCACTTTGCGCCTTTCTTGCGCACGAGCAGGACCTTTCCGTTGCGTAGACAGATGATCGTGGCGCGGGCTTTCGCTGTGCGGGTGTTCTTTGCAGGCATACGGCGTTTCTAACGGCAAGGTTCGGGTATCGGCAGCGCATGGGATGGCGCTTCTTCCCTGAAGACCTGCACACATGACGTCTCGTTCAGGCACAGGGACACATGCCGGCTCATCTTGCCGCCCGACGATTGACATCGATCCTTGCCCTCGGGTTCATGAGCCGTTGAACTTCTTCACATCGATGGGTGGTGCGACGAATTCGGGCCCCTGCCCCGCTGGACGCCAACGCACGTTGGCCAGGCCGTAGCGCTCGGCCATGGGCCGGCTGACCTTCTTGATCGTGTGCTGGCCAAACCGTGGGATGATGCCCACGCCCGCATCGCAACTGGCCCAGTGCCAGGCCTCGGCATTGTCCATGCGCCCAAGACGGATGATGAACGTGCGGTACTCGCCATGAAGTTCGTACTCGATCACAAACAATTGCTGCCCTGCCATCACACGCCTCCTCAGTGGTTCCAAGCCTATGGAGCAGGGGTAGGGAAAGAAAATTCATTCGAGATTCACACGTTTGGGCCAGTCGTCCCAAACGACCGCCGGAACGCTTGCAATGAACCTTGGCCCCGCTCTCGGGCTCGATTGCCAAAGCGCGCAGGAAAACGGCCATGAATGCATTCAACGAGCCTCTGGAGCGGGAGCGACGCAAGCGCCGGGCGATCGACCGCTGGTTCACCCTGTTCGACGACCACACGCTGCGCCAGGACTGCCCCAGCACCTACCACGAGACGCTGTTGCGCCAAGCGGATGAAATGGACCGACTCGGGCTGTTGGCATGGACCGAATGGCGCGACCTGCGCCGACTGGCCGACCGGGCGTTCCTCAGGGCGGTCGCCGGTGCGGACTACCATCCAGCCACACCGCTCAGGGTTGTTGGTAGTGCGCCGGGGACGTGCCCGGCTCATGTTCATGCTCGATGCGCTGCACCTGTACATCGGTGAACGACGAGGCCTCGCCCCGATGCAGCCCCTGCAGATAACTGCGGGCGCATTCCACGCTGATGTCCGGCTCATCGCTGCGCATTTCGCAGGTGCCGGGCTGGTTATCGAGGATGTAGCTGATCAGAAACAGATGACTGGCCATGGACGGCGCTCCTGTCGAGAGAAATGAGACGCGACCGGCTGCCCGGTCGCGTACGAAGCGTCAGGCAGCATTCTGGTCGGCCTTGAGCATCTTCTTGTGGGCCTGCATGGCGACGCCCATCTCATCGAGCGCTTGCTTGCCCAGCAGCTTCTTGGCGGTCGGAAAGAGCTCGCCTTCCTCTTCCTCGATATGGTGCTCAAGCAGCTCCTTCATCACCTTGACCCGGCCAGCGAACTCCACGGTACCGGTGTCGGTCTGCAGCAGGTCGGGCAGGACCAGGGAGTCGACGGTGCGGTGCTCCTCTTTGGCCTCGTAGTACATTTTCTCTTCTTCCTTGCCCCCGGCCTGCTTGATGGCCGGGTAGAGGATCTGCTCTTCGAGTGCGGTATGGATCTGCAGCTCCTGTTCGATGCGGGCGAGCAACTCACTGCGCTTTTTCACGGCGCGCTCGGTGGTGCTGGACAGTTCCTCGAGCAGTTTCTTGACGGTTTCATGATCCTGGATCAGCAGTTCGATGGCATTCATTGTCGGGCCTCATCAGTCGATGAAATACAAAGACTTGCCCTGTGTGGAGTCATCGGCCGCGATGTCGGTTCGTGGTGGCCGATAAATGGCAGCGCACCGGCCCCGCCGCTGGGTGCCGGTCACTTGGCGCAGGCCGGTGCCGCGACGCGCTCGCCGGCTATCCACCTCGCGCGGCCCACCCCCCAGGCCAGCGCCCGTGTCATGGTCTCGCCTGGGCGGGCATCGAACGCTTCTTCGTGCAGGGCCTTGCCGCCACGCGCATAGACACCGATGAACAATTGCGTGGCCCCGGTGCGCGACAGCCTCACCTGCACATCGATACAGGTGCCATCGTCGAGCGCCTCCTGATGCGTTCGATGATGAAGGGTCGCATCGGCCCAGTTCCAAAACACATTACCCCTGATACGCATGTCGGCCTCCTGCGACTCCTGTCCAAGAGCGCCACCCTATCGAAACCGCCCCGGCATGCAACCGCCGAGGGCAGGAATGAGAACTGAATCAGACAACCGGTGGGCTACCCTGCAATCAGGCTCATGGTCATCCAGCATTGCCCTAATGCTGTCGCCGTCGGGCTGCGCTCCGTTGCGTCTGTGCTAGCGTTTCCTGATTGGGTGCCCTGCCCTCCTGCCTAAAAGAATCGACACATCAACCGACTGATTACAGGTGAGCCATGGAGCTGAACATCAATCAAAAGACCTATCAGGTCGATGCCGAAGCCGACACGCCGCTGCTGTGGGTGATCCGCGACGACCTGGGGCTGACCGGCACCAAGTACGGCTGCGGCCTGGCCCAGTGCGGCGCCTGCTCGGTGCTGGTCGATGGCAACGTGGTGCGCGCCTGCGTCACGCCGGTGGCCGGTGTGGTCGGACGGGAGGTGACCACCATCGAGGCGATCGAAGCCGACGAGGTCGGCAAGCGCGTGGTGGCGGCCTGGGTCGGACACCAGGTGGCCCAGTGCGGCTATTGCCAGTCCGGTCAGGTGATGGCGGCCACCGCGCTGCTCAAGCACACGCCCACGCCCAGCGACGAGCAGATCAACGCGGCGATGGTCAATCTGTGCCGCTGCGGCACCTACAACGCCATCCATGCCGCCATGCACGACCTGGCCCAAGGGGGTAAAGCCTCATGAAGACGCCCCTCGAACACCCCGAAGACCTGCTGAACCTGGCGGTCGGCGAAACCGTCAACCTGTCGCGCCGGCGTTTTCTCGCCGGCACCGCCGTCGGCGCACTGGTGCTGGGCTTCGGCCTGCCCCTGGGTTCGCCTAGGGTGCAGGCGGCCGCCGTCAGCACTGAACGCGGCACCCAGGTGCCGGCCTTCCTGGAAATTCGCCCGGACAACACCGTGCGCCTGCTCAGCCCGTTCATGGAAGGTGGCCAAGGCACCTACACCGCCATGGCGCAGATCGTCGGCGAGGAACTGGATGCCGACCCGGCCACGTTCGTGGTCGACAGCGCTCCGCCCGGCGAAGCCTACGTGGTGATGGAGAACGGCATGCGCATCACCGGCGGCAGCATGTCGGTGCGCATGAGCTACCCGACCATGCGCCGTCTCGGCGCCATGGCCCGAGCCATGCTGCTGCAGGCCGGCGCCGAGTACTTCGACGTGCCGGTGGGCGAGCTCTCCACCGAGCCTGGCAAGGTCGTCCATGGCGCCTCTGGGCGCAGCATCACCTATGGCGAGCTGGCCGGACGCGCCATGGACCTGCCTGTGCCGGACCCGGCCCGTGTCACGCTGCGCGACCCCAGCCAGTTCCGCTGGATCGGCAAGCCGGTCAAGCGCGTCGATGCCTACGACAAGTCCACCGGCAAGGCTCAGTACAGCATCGACATCCACGTCGATGGCATGCTCCAGGCCGCCGTACAGCATGCGCCACGCCTGGGCATGACCCCTGGCGGTATCCGCAACGAAGCCCAGGTCAAGGCCATGAAAGGTGTGCACTCGGTGCACCCACTGCCCGGTGCGGTCGCAGTGATCGCCGAGCGCTGGTGGCACGCCAAGCGTGCGGCCGAGGCGCTTCAGGTCGACTGGCAGGAGCCAGGGCCCGACTCGACGGTGCGGCCCATGCCCAAGGATTTTTCCAGCGATGCCTGGCGTGAACACCTGGCAGCCCAGCCGGGCCCAGGCCGCGATGACGAAAAGCACGGCGATGTGGCTGCGGCCCTGGCCAGCGCCAAGACCACGGTCGAGGCCACCTATCACAATCAGTACCTCAACCATGCCCAACTGGAGCCGCCATCGGCGACTGCGCGCTTCAACCCGGACGGTTCGCTGGACGTGTGGCTGCCCAACCAGGCGCCAGACATGTTCCGCGACGACATCGCCAAACGCACCGGGCTCGACCCTGCGCGGATCACCCTGCACTCGCCTTTGCTTGGCGGCTTCTTCGGTCGGCATTTTCTCTATGACGCGGCCAATCCCTACCCCCAGGCCATCGCGTTGGCCAAGGTGGTCGGCCGCCCGGTCAAGGTGATCTGGAGCCGCGAGGAAGAATTCCTGCGCGACGTGCTGCGCCCCGTCGCCGTGGTCAAGTTCCGCGCCGGACTCGATGACAAAGGGCTGCCGGTAGCGCTTGAAGCGGTGAGCGCCACCGAGGGCCCCACCGAAGCCATCGCCGGCAAGCAGGGCGAGCAACTGGACCCCACGGCGCTCGAAGGGCTGTCGGGCAAGGCCTACGCCATCGCCAACACGCGCATCGCCCAGGTCTACGTCAAAGGGCCGGCCATGCTCGGCTACTGGCGTTCGGTGGGCAATTCGCTCAACGACTTCTTCTACGAAGCTTTTCTCGACGAACTGGCCGACAAGGGCGGCCAGGACCCCTACGCGTTGCGTCTGCACCTGCTGCAGGGCAATGCGCGCTTGACCACATTGCTGCAGGCGGTCGGCGAGTTGTCCGGCGGTTGGAAGCGCGGCCCGTTCACGGCCGAAGATGGCAGCACGCGCGCCCGGGGCGTGGCCATGGCCTCGCCGTTCGGCTCCGAGGCAGCGGTGATCGCCGAGGTGTCGATCGAGAACGGCCAGGTCAAGGTGCACGACATTTGGCAGGCGATCGACCCGGGCAGCATCGTCAACCCGGCGATCATCGAGGCCCAGGTCAACGGCGCAGTGGCCCTCGGGCTGTCACAGGTGCTGCTGGAGGAAGCCGTATGGCAAAACGGCATGCCGCGGGCGCGCAACTACGACCTGTATCCGGTGCTGCCGCCTTCGCGCATGGCGAGGGTGCATGTGCGCATCGTCGAGAGCGGCGCGAAGATGGGCGGGATCGGCGAGCCGCCGCTACCGGCGGTGGCGCCTGCCGTGGCCAACGCGGTGGCGCGGCTGACCGGTCAGCGCATTCGCAGCATGCCGCTTAGTCGCTACACCTTCAGCTGACGCCCAGGGGCCGCCCATGCACAATCGTCGACTCGCAACCGCCGCCCGCTGGCTGGCCCTGCCGTGCCTGGCTGCGGCAGGTCTGATGGCCTGGTATGTCACCCGTGAGCCCGCCTCGCCCCTGGCCGGCGAGGCGCCGCCCGACGCAGCGCTGGTCAGTCGTGGCGAGTACGTCGCGCGCCTGAGCGACTGTGTCGCCTGCCACAGCCTGCCGACGGGCAAGCCATTTGCCGGCGGCCTGGAAATGGCCACGCCGCTGGGCTCGATCCATGCCACCAACATCACCCCCGACCGGCAGACCGGCATTGGCACCTACAGCCTGGCTGACTTCGACCGCGCCGTGCGCCAGGGCGTCGCGCCGGGAGGCCGACGGCTGTACCCGGCCATGCCCTACCCTTCCTACGCCAAGCTCAGCGACGACGACGTCAAGGCGCTGTATGCCTTCTTCATGCACGGCGTACCGCCCGTCAACCAGGCCAACATCCAGAGCGACATTCCCTGGCCGCTGAACCTGCGCTGGCCCATCACCCTGTGGAACGGCCTGTTCTCGCCCACCACACCCTATGCGGTCAAACCTGCACAGGATGCACTGTGGAACCGCGGCGCCTATATCGTCCAGGGCCCCGGCCATTGCGGCAGTTGCCACACCCCTCGGGGCCTGGCCTTCAACGAAAAGGCCCTGGATGAGCGAGGTGCGCCATTCCTGGCCGGTGCCCTGCTCGATGGCTGGTATGCCCCGAGCCTGCGCGGCGACCACAACACCGGCCTTGGGCGCTGGAGCGAGGCGGACATCGTGCAATTCCTCAAGACCGGGCGAAACCAGCATGCCGTGGTGTTCGGCTCGATGACCGAAGCCTTCAACAACTCCACCCAGTTCATGAACGACGAGGACCTGACGGCGATCGCGCGCTATCTCAAGTCATTGCCGGGCGACCGTGAGCGCGACGGCGCGCCCTGGCAATACCAGGCCTTGCCTGCCGCACACCTGGACACCCCAGGCGCCCAGACCTACCTGACCCGCTGCGCCTCCTGCCACGGCCTCGATGGCAAGGGCCAGCCCGAATGGATGCCGCCCCTGGCCGGGGCCACCTCGGCGCTGGCCAAGGAAGACGCCTCGGCTATCAACATCACCCTCAACGGCTCGCAACGGGTCGTCGCCCAAGGCCAACCGGACGCCTACCGCATGCCAGCGTTTCGCGAGCAGTTGTCGGACCGGCAGATCGCCGATGTCCTGACCTTCATGCGCAGCGCCTGGGGTAATCAGGGCGGTGCAGTGCAGGCCCAGGCGGTCGCCAAGCTGCGCGAGCACACCGACCCGGCCAGCAGCAGCCCGATCATCCTGCACATGCGCTGAGCGGTCGCCGACCAATGCCGGACGAGGTGGTCAGGCCCTTGGCGCCTGACCGCCCCGCTGAGGGCTGCCTCTGATCAGCGGGGGCTTGAGATATATTCGATAAAGCGTATATTCACAAAATCATATATCCCTCGAGACTCGTGCTCCCCAGCCCATGAGAACCGCCATGATTGCCCCCTTGTCGCCCACCCAGGTTTTCAAGTGCCTCGCCGACGAGAACCGTGTGCGCATGATGCTGCTGATTGCCCGCGAGCAAGAGCTCTGCGTGTGCGAACTGATCTGCGCCCTGGAAGAAAGCCAACCCAAGGTTTCCCGCCACCTGGCGCAACTTCGCACCTGTGGCCTGCTGGAAGACCGCCGCCAAGGCCAATGGGTGTATTACCGGTTGCATCCCGCATTGCCCGCCTGGGTACGCGAAGTGCTGGCAACCACGCTGGAGGCCAACCGCGAATGGCTGAGCACCAGCACCCGGCGCCTGGATGTCATGGGCGAGCGCCCCCAGCGCATCGCCTCCTGCTGCTGATTGCTCCCATTGGCTTGCGAGCACAGAACGCCGCCCCGCTCCCAAGAGTGAAATCATGACTGAACACCCTATCCCCAACCTGGACAACGCACTCGTTGACCTGCCGACCGTGGACAAACTGGCGCGCGCGCAGACCTCAACGCACAAACCACGGATCCTGCTGCTCTACGGATCGACCCGCGAGCGCTCCTTCAGCCGGCTGTTGACCGAAGAGGCGGCCCGCCTGCTGGAACACTTCGGTGCCCAGACGCGCATCTTCAACCCCTCGGGCCTGCCGCTGGCCGATGACGCCCCGGACGATCATCCCAAGGTCAAGGAACTGCGCGAACTGGTGCTCTGGTCCGAAGGCATGGTCTGGTGCTCGCCTGAGCGCCACGGCGCAATGACCGGCGTGTTCAAGTCGCAGATCGACTGGATTCCCTTGAGCATGGGCGCCGTGCGTCCGACCCAGGGCAAGACCCTTGCACTGATGCAGGTCTGCGGTGGATCGCAGTCGTTCAACGTGGTGAACCAGTTGCGTGTGCTCGGCCGCTGGATGCGCATGTTCACCATCCCTAACCAGTCGTCAGTGCCCAAGGCCTACCTGGAGTTCGACGAAGCCGGCCGCATGAAGCCGTCTGCGTACTACGACCGCGTCGTCGATGTCATGGAGGAATTGGTGAAATTCACCCTGCTGCTGCGCGACCGCGCCGATTACCTGGTCGACCGCTATTCCGAGCGCAAGGAGTCGGCCGAAGCACTGTCCGAACGCGTCAATCAACGTTCCATCTGAACCCTTCACGACCTCTCCCCACCTCCGTTGGAGGTGGGTTTATCCCACTTCGAGCACAAGAACATGACAATCAAAGTAGGCATCAATGGTTTTGGACGTATCGGACGTCTGGCGCTGCGCGCGTCCTGGGAATGGCCAGAATTCGAGTTCGTGCAGATCAATGATCCGGCCGGCGACGCCGAAACCCACGCCCACCTGATCAACTTCGACTCGGTCCACGGACGCTGGCACCGCCAAGCCAGTGCCGAAGGCGAATCGGTGGTGATCGAGGGCAAGCGCATCAAGGTCACCGCCAACAAGACGATCTCCGACACCGATTGGTCGGGCTGCGACCTGGTGATCGAGGCCAGTGGCAAGATGAAATCGGTGGCCGTGCTTCAGGCATACCTCGACCAAGGCGTCAAACGCGTGGTGGTCTGTGCGCCGGTGAAGGAAAGCGGCGCGCTGAACGTGGTGATGGGCGTCAACCAGCACCTGTTCGATCCGGCCCGGCACCGCATCGTCACCGCCGCCTCCTGCACCACCAACTGCCTGGCGCCGGTGGTCAAGGTGATTCACGAGCACCTGGGCATCCGCCACGGCTCGATCACCACCATCCATGACCTGACCAACACCCAGAGCATTCTCGATACGCCGCACAAGGACCTGCGCCGTGCCCGCGCCTCGGGCATGAGCCTGATCCCCACCACCACAGGTTCGGCCACTGCGATCGCCGAGATTTTCCCCGAACTGCGCGGCAAGCTGAACGGTCATGCCGTGCGCGTCCCGCTGGCCAACGCCTCGCTGACCGACTGCGTGTTCGAGGTAGAACGCGCGACCACGGCCGAAGAAGTCAACGCGCTGCTCAAGGCAGCCGCCGAAGGCCCGCTCAAGGACATCCTGGGCTATGAAGAACGTCCCCTGGTGTCCATCGACTACCGCACCGACCCACGCTCCTCGATCATCGATGCCTTGTCGACGCTGGTGGTCAACGGTACCCAGGTGAAGGTCTACGCCTGGTACGACAACGAATGGGGCTATGCCAACCGCGCAGCGGAGCTGGCCCGGCTGGTCGGCACGGCGGAGTAAGCAACGATCATGAAGGCGTTGTCTGCCCTGTCTTCGCAAGTCCGTCAGTACCTGCTGGTGACCGGCAACTACTGGGCTTTCACCCTCACCGACGGCGCCTTGCGCATGCTGGTGGTGCTGCACTTCCATGCACTGGGCTACACGCCGCTGCAGATCGCGGCGCTGTTCCTGTTCTACGAAGTGTTCGGGGTGATCACCAACCTGGTGGGCGGCTACCTGGGCGCCCGCCTGGGGCTCAACCGCACCATGAACATCGGCCTGGGCCTGCAGGTGCTGGCCTTGCTGATGCTCACGGTGCCGGCCGCCTGGCTGACGGTGCCTTGGGTGATGGCCGCCCAGGCGCTGTCCGGCATCGCCAAGGACCTCAACAAGATGAGTGCCAAGAGCACTATCAAGCTGCTGGTACCGGACAGCCAACAAGGCACTCTCTACCAATGGGTTGCCCTCCTCACGGGCTCGAAAAACGCGCTCAAGGGCGTGGGGTTCTTCCTTGGCGGCGCACTGCTTGCCCTGCTCGGCTTCACCCAGGCGGTGCTGGCCATGGCGGCAGTACTGGGCTTGATCTGGCTCGCCAGCCTGATCCTGCTGAAAAAGGACCTGGGCAAGGCCAAGGCCAAACCGAAGTTCCGCGACCTGCTGTCCAAGAGCCGGGCGATCAACCTGCTCTCGGGTGCACGACTGTTTCTCTTCGGCGCCCGCGATGTGTGGTTCGTCGTGGCACTGCCGGTGTACCTGAGCACTGCCTTTGGCTGGGATTTCTGGCAGGTCGGCGGCTTCCTGGCCAGCTGGATCATCGGCTATGGCATCGTCCAATCGCTTGCCCCTCGCCTCACCGGCAAGGCGCGCGGTCATGTTCCCGACGGCCGGGCGGCCTTTGCTTGGGCCACCGCCCTCTCTGGCGTGCCCGCGCTGATTGCCTTGGGCCTGGCTGCCGGGGCGCCAGCCCAGGTCGTGCTGCTCGGCGGGCTGATGCTGTTCGGCGTGCTGTTTGCGGTGAATTCGTCGCTGCACAGCTATCTGATCGTCAGCTATGCCAAGGAAGACGGCGTATCGCTGGATGTGGGCTTCTACTACATGTCCAATGCCCTGGGGCGGCTGGTCGGCACTCTGCTTTCGGGGTGGGTGTTCCAGGCGTATGGCCTGCAGGCGTGCCTGTGGATCTCCTGCGCCTTCGTGCTGCTGGCGGCCTTGATTTCGGTCGCGTTGCCAAGGCATGCCAAGGGGGTTGCCGCGGCGCATTAGCACCATTCCGAGCGGCCGCGCGGCCGGCCACAAGGGCGCCTCGGTGCCCCCCTCTGGGCCACCGTGCAATGAACGGCGCAAGACTTAACCTTGGTCAAAACCGCCAGGACGTCGCGGATTAAGGTAAGGCATGCCGCCCCCTGCTCCGGAGTACGCCCGATGTTGAACCGGTGCGCCATGGCGGTGCACACAGCGCCGTCACTGTCAGCCCGCAGGTGTCGGCTTGACCGCCAGAATGCTGCAGGGGGCACTGCCGATGAGTCTTTCGGTGGTGTCCCCAATCAGTTTGGCCCAACGCTTGGGCTGCACCACGCCCACCACCACCACATCGATCATCAGCGAGCTGATGTGCGCCTTGATGATGCGAAGTGGCGCCCCCTCGACGAAGTACCGATGCGAATAGGCAATACCGTGCGCATCGGCCAAGGTGTCGAACGGTACCCTCAGTGACGCTCGCACCTCCTGTGCCCATGGCTCGGCGAGCTCTGCATTGGCCAGCATGGCCATGGGCAGGTCGTAGGCCGACAACAGGTGCGCGTGCCCATTGCATTGGCGCGCCAGTTGCTGGCCGGCCTCTATCAACTGGTGGTTGAGCACGTGCTGAGCAGGCTCGGGACTGGCCACATCCACGGCAATCAACACCTGGGCCGGCATGGCCGGGGCATTGGCGGGCACGAACTGGAACAGCCCTTGGCAGGCATGCAACAACGCATAGTCGAGCGAGGTCTGCGCGATCTGCCCAAACATCGAGCTGGCGGGGCAATCCTTGATCACCAGATCAGGTGCGAACTTCGCAATATAGGTGGGGAGGAAATCACGCGGGTTGAGAGTCTGCACGGTCTCGAACGATGGACGGGGCCGGTGGGTGCACTGCTCGTCGAGCAACGCCTTGAGCTCGGCATTGAAATGCACGAACGATGCTGTCGCTGCAGGGGCTTGCTGCAGTTCGTGGTGCAGTCGCAGCTCCGTGGGCTCATGGACACCCAGCACATGCAACGCAGCGCCCGAAGCATCCGCCAATGCCAGCGCCCGAAGCAAGGCGGCCGGACGTGGCTCTGCCTGGGTCATGATCAAGAGAATCCGGTGGTAAGGGCTCATCGGCCACCTCCCGAGGGTAGACCACAAGGGTGTGTGGGGCGCAGGCGTAAGCATGCGTTGGCCTGTCCAGTGTCCGCAGGCTGTCTATGCTGGACTTGACAATGGTCAAACTTGGGGGCTGCTCGCCCCTTATGTTGAGATGAAAACCCGGTCTGGAGCGCAGGGCATGAACGCTATCGGTCCACTGCTGTTCGCCTTGCAAGGCAGCCAAGCCTATGCCCATGCAGTGGCGCACCGTTTAGGTTTGATGCTGTCACCCCACGAGGAGCGCGAGTACGAAGACGGCGAGCACAAATGCTGGCCAACCGTGTCGGTCAACGGTCGCCACACGATCGTTTTCCATTCGTTGTACGGTGACGAGCGCCACAGTGCGCATGACAAGCTGTGCCGGCTGCTGTTTTTCTGCGCGGCCCTGAAAGACGCAGGCGCAAGCCAGGTCACGGTGGTGGCGCCTTATCTGTGTTATGGCCGCAAGGACCGCAAGGTCGAGTTCCAGGATTCGACGATTACCCGCCATGTCGCGCGCCTGATGGAATGCTGTGGCGTGGATCGGATCGTGGCCCTGGATGTGCACAACCCCAGCGCGTTCGATAACGCCTATCGCATTCCGACCTGGAACCTGCACTGCGCACAGGCGTTCGCGCAACGCTTGGTCACGCTGCTGGCTGAACAGCCGGTTGCTGTGGTTTCGCCCGATCTGGGAGGGGCCAAACGTGCCGAGCATTTTCGCCAAACGTTGGCTGACCTGCTGGCCCAACCGGTATCGGGTGCCATGATGGAAAAACACCGGGACCCGACAGGGCTCAGGGGCGAGCACCTGATAGGTGACGTGGCCGGTAGAACCGTCATCGTTTTCGACGACCTGATCAGCACCGGTCAGACACTGCTGCGTGCCGGGCAAGCGTGCCTGCGGGCTGGCGCCACCCGGGTATTGGCCGCCGCCACCCATGGGCTTTTCACCACCGAAGGCCAGCTGTTCGAGGCCGGCGTGTTCGAACGCGTCCTGGTCGCCGACAGTGTCCCGCCCTTTCGCCTGCCCGCGCACTGCCAGCGACAACTGGAGATCATCGACACGACCGTCCTGGTCGCCGAACTGCTGCTTGAAAACGGCAACGGTCCGGCCCACTGATTCCAGTGCTCGGTGCCATACCGCCAAGAGGTTGCAGGGCACCTGATACAGCAGGTGCTTTATCAACCGCCCACACCCAAGCTCAGCGTCGATCCAGGGAGCGATACAGCGCGTCTTCCTGGTCGAAATGAAGCTTCGCCAAGGTATCCAGGCGAACAAGCTGGTGCTGTATCTCTTCTGCGCTTGGGGGCCGCGTTGCCTGGCTGAAATCGTCGCTCATGCGTGACAGCAGATGAATCAGGCGAAAGATTTCGCGGTGGGTATGGCTCATGGTCGACAGCGGATCTTCACCTGGCATGAAGCGGCTGAGCAGCGGGTAGAGCCGGCGTTCGTCATCGCGTTCGTGACGCTCCAACAGGTTGTGCAGTGCCGCGACCAAGTTGCGCAAGTCGGCCTGTGCCTTGTCGAGAGGACGACTGGAAAAGTCGCGGGCCATCTGGCTCAGGTCCGTCAGCACTCCATCCAGTTGCCGATGCTCATCCTCGAGCCGGTCGATCGCTGCGACGTCGATCCCGGCGCGCCGCCTACCGGGCCAGGGCCCCAATGCGCGCAGGGCATTGCCGATGATCAGCAGATCGATCCCTTCCTGCAGGATGGCGCCGAGCAAGGCCGGCAGATAACCTGCCGCGGCGATGAGCATGGCCAGCAACGACAGGCTCATCCCGGCCCACACCCCTTGCCGCGCGATGTGCACGGCATGCCGGGCAATATCCAGTGCCTCGACCAGCCGGTCGAATCGGTCCACCAGCAGCACCACACCCGCCGCCTGTGCCGAAGCGGTGACGCCAGACGTCCCCATGGCCACGCCGACATCGGCAGCGGCCAGGGCGGGAGCATCGTTGATGCCATCGCCGACCATCAACGTTGGCTCGCGGCGGCAGCCTTCCTGCACCAGACGTACCTTGTCCTCGGGCGTCAGGCCAGAATGCAGTTCGTCGATGCCCGCGGTCAGTGCGATCGTCTGTGCCGTTTCCAGGCGATCCCCCGTGAGCATGACGATCTTTTCGATACCTCGGGCACGGAGCAAGCGCAGGCTCTGGGGCGCTTCCAGGCGCAAGTTGTCGGCCAGCCTGATCATCCCTTTGAGTTGACCGTCGACCGCGACAAAACTGCCACTGCTGGCCAGGTAATCCAGCTGCTGCAAGCGCGCCTGCGCCCAGGCATCGGTTTGCGCTTCGCCTTGCACATAGCCCACGGCTCCCAAGCGCACGGCATGCCCCTGTACGGTTCCGGCAAGCCCCTGCCCGGGGGTCTCCTGCACATCCTGTGGAGGTGTCAGCGACAAACCGCGCACACGAGCGGCCTGGACAATGGCCTGGGCGATCGGATGCGAAGAGGCCTGTGCCAGCGAAGCGGCCCACTGCAGAAGCTGCAGCGGCAGCCCTTCACCCCGCAGCTCGATCGATTGCACCTGGGCATGACCACCGGTCAAGGTACCGGTCTTGTCCAGAAAGACCTGCCGGATCCCGGCAAGCGCTTCCAGAACCTGGCCATCACGCACGAGGATGTTGCGTCGCGCGGCCCTGGAAATACCGGAGATGATGGCGATGGGCACGGCCAATATGAGCGGACAGGGTGTGGCGACCACCAACACTGCGAGCACGCGATACACATCGCCACTGAGCCACCAGGCGGCCCCTGCGACCAGCAACGTCAACGCAATGAAGCCCAAGGCGTAACGATCGGCCAAGCGAACGAATGGCGCGCGTGATCGACGCGCCGTTTCGGCCAGACGTACGATGCCAGCGTAGGTGCTCTGCGCTGCCGTGCGCGTGGCCAGTAGCAGCACTGGCGCGCCGGTATTGGTCACGCCACTGGCCAGAAGCTCACCGCAATAGCGTGTGACCGGCAAGGACTCGCCCGTGAGCGCAGCCTCATCCAGTATCACCTGATCGCTCAGCAGACGACCATCGACCGGCACCACCTCGCCCAGGCGCACCCATACGATTTGACCGGGCTGAACTTCGTCCACGGGTACTTCACGCAGCCCGTCGTTTTCTTGAATCCAGGCACGCTGGGGAGCCCGCTCGATCAAGGCCCGCAGTTCGCGCTCGGCGTGTTGCAGGCTGAGCGCCTCCAATGCACGCCCGGTCGCCAGCATCAGCGCGACCACCGCACCGACCAGCATCTGCTCCAGCCACAGCGCCGCCAGGATCGACACCAGGGCGATGAGATCGATGCCAGCTTCGCGCCTGGCCAGGCGCCTGGCGATTTCCACGGCCAGCACCAGGGCCATCACACTGCTGCCTCCCGCCCAGATCAGCGCCGCCCAGGCAGGCTGCTGCGCGGCATAGGCGACCCCGCCAAACAGCAAGGCCACTGCACTCACGAGCAACAGGCCCAGGTCCAGCCAACGACGTGACATGGCGGTTAATTCTGTTTGGCCTGCCGCTGCAACCGTTGGACCTCTTGCTGGGTCTGGGTCGCGATGCGCAGCGCCTGGTTGGCAGTCTGCTCGACCAGATCGATCCGGTAGCAGACCTCGTCGGCGCGCAGCCTTGCGGTGGCTGCGTTGTTCTCCGCCGACTCCAGGCGCGCATCGATTTCCTCGGTACGCCAAGGACTGCAGCCTGAAACGGTTACCAGCACGATCGACAACCCGATAAGCAGATAACGTTGCATGTCCATGCCCTCGCAGGTGCCCAAGATGACTTGAGTATCCGTAGCGCAGCGGTCAGCGGCCTGACATTTATCAAGCTCCTGCGGCGTGGGCAGCACGTCGATCTTGACCTTTGTCAATCGCGCCGGGCCATCGACGGGTACAAACAAGGACTAAAGGCAATGGCGTCGTCACGCTTTCAGGGGGCGGTGCCCGGCGAGAGGAAGGTCGACGATGATCTGCTGATCGCCTGAAGCGCTTCATAGAATGCGTGGCACGAGGCCCCGTCCGATGATCGTCTCGAGGAACTGCGGCCATGAACAAAGATCAGCCATCGAAACTGTATTACCTGGCGATCGCGCTCGCGCTGCTCACCGCACTGCTGTTCAGTCTGTTCGACCGCTCGGCTGTCGCAACCCTCCCTTACAGCCAGTTCCTGCAACTGCTCGAACAGCAAAAAGTCAGTGATCTGCAAATCAAGCGCAATCGTATCCAGGGCAGGCTGCAGGAGCCCATCGATGGGCGCGAGCGGTTTTCCACCGTCCGCGTCGATCCGGCGCTGTCGGCGCAACTCAGCCGGTCCGGGGTGGCGTTCACCGGTCTGGCAGAAGACAACACGGTCGCTGACTTGGCGGGCTGGTTGCTGCCGTTGGTGGTCATGCTCGGCGCCTGGTTCTTCATCTTCCGTGGATTTGGGGAAAAGCAAGGGCTGGGGGGCTTGATGAGTGTCGGCAAGTCCCGTGCGCGGGTCTATGCCCAGCGGGACATCAAGGTCACCTTCGCCGATGTTGCCGGGATCGATGACGTCAAGGATGAACTGATCGAAATCGTCTCGTTCCTGAAAAACCAGGCCTGGTACGCACGCCTGGGGGCCCACGTCCCCAAAGGCACCTTGCTGGTCGGCCCCCCCGGAACCGGCAAGACCTTGGTGGCCAAGGCCATCGCCGGAGAGGCGGGAGTCCCCTTCTTCTCGATCTCCGGATCGGAGTTCGTGGAAATGTTCGTGGGCGTGGGCGCCGCCCGAGTGCGCGATCTGTTCGACCAAGCCCGACACGCGGCACCGTGCATCATTTTCATCGATGAGCTGGACGCCCTGGGCAAGATGCGCGGTATCGGCAACCTGGGTGGCAATGACGAGAAGGAGCAGACGCTGAACCAACTGCTGGCCGAACTGGACGGCTTCGATCCGCGCGAAGGCGTCGTGCTGCTGGCAGCCACCAACCGCCCCGAGGTGTTGGACCCGGCGTTGCTGCGCGCGGGACGATTCGACCGGCAGATCCTGATAGACCGGCCCGATCGCAAGGGCCGCCTGGCGATCCTGAAAGTGCACCTGCACAAGATCGTCTACAAGAACGACCTGGATTGCGAACGCATCGCCGATATCACGCCTGGCCTGACCGGCGCCGACCTGGCCAACCTGGTCAACGAGGCGGCCATCGTCGCCACCCGGCGCGCCAGTCAGTGGGTCGAACTGCAAGACTTCACTGCAGCGGTCGAGCGTCTGGTCGCCGGGGTGGAACGCAAGAGCACCGTGCTGCGTGAAGACGAACGCCAGGTCGTGGCGTATCACGAAATGGGCCATGCCCTGGCCGCCAGCAGCCTGCCGGCGATGGATCCGGTCCACAAGGTGTCGATCATCCCACGGGCCGCGGGGTCGCTGGGCTATACCCTGCAAAGGCCGACGGACGACCGCTTCCTGATCAGCGCGCAGATGCTCAGGGACCGTATCGTCGTATTGATGGCAGGACGTGCGGCCGAAAGCCTGGCATTCGGCCAGGTGTCCACCGGGGCCGCCGATGACCTGGGCCGCGCCACCGATATTGCCCGACAACTGATCACCCGGTTCGGCATGAGCCCTGAATTGGGCCAGGCGGTGCTGGAGCGCCAGCAGGCCAGTTACCTTGGAGACGCCCTGTTGCGTCAGGAGCACAAGGATTACTCCGAGCAAACGGCGCGGGAAATCGACCTTGGCATTCGTGAGCTGCTCGAGCAGGCCTACAAGCGAGCCCAGGCATTGCTTGAGCAACGCCGCGCCGATCTGGACGCAGGCGCGCGCTTGCTGCTGGCCAAAGAAACCCTCACGCCCGAGGAGTTTCCCGCCCTGCAGCCGCAGCTCAAGGAGCCTGTGGCATCTCCATTGATCGGCACTGCAAAATAATCATCCGATCTCGGCCAGGGTGCCTGCCATGCTCACCGTCACGCTGATCAACACACTGGTCGTGATTCTTGTGGTGATCATTCACTACGAATGCCTTCTGCGCCTGAACGACTGGCTGCCACGGCTGAAGCTATGGAGCCGCTTCCGGATCGTGGTCGGTGTGTTCGGGGCGCTGCTAGCCCATGCATTGGAGGTGTGGTGCTTCGCCCTGGCCTACTACCTGATGGCCAATGCCGAAGGCTGGGGCTCGTTCAGTGGCAATTTCGACGGCACGTTCATGGACTGCGTGTACTTCTCCTTCACCACCTACACCACCATCGGCTTCGGCGACATCGCCCCCACGGGCAATCTCAAGTACCTCACAGGCCTGCAAGCGCTGACAGGCCTGGTGTTGATCACCTGGACGGCATCGTTCCTGTTCCTGGAGATGCAAAAGTACTGGAAGGCCAAGTAGCGATGCGTCATCGGCTGAAGGAAGCCCTCGGATGCCGGTTTGACCCTGATCAAAGTGCGCCTGTGGCAGAGGCCTAGCCTGAAGCAAGCACGTAACGCTTGCACGTTCGAGGCGCGTATGAGGCGGGAAGACAGCGGAGGTGTCCGGTTACTGGAAGTGTTACCGGGCCCAGGCATCCAGCAATGCTTGCGCCTGGAGCTGTGCGGCTCGCAGCTCACGGAAGCGATGCCGGGCCAGTACTGCCTGCTGGGCAGCCAAGGCGTTGACCTGTCGTGCAGCTACGTCAGCCTGCCAGGCATGGCCAGGCGCTTCATCGTGACCACGCATCGCACCCAAGCATTGGGGCAGGCAGGTGATGTTCTCGATTACTCAGGGCCGCTGGGCAGCGCTTGGCCGATTCCGTTGCACAGTGCGCGGCTGCTGGCGATCACCCGAGGAGAAGGGATCCTGGCGCTTCTTGGCTGCCTGGATGAAATCCTCTGCTGGCTCCCCTGGGTGCAGGTGCAACTGTCGCACGAAGGCTTCCCCCACGATCAGCTACCCGATGATTGTCTCCACAGGCTCTCGACGCTGTCTCCCCTGCCCCGCAACAGCTGCAGCGGATGGGCGCAAATTGCAGGCCAACTGACGCATTTCAAGCCCGACACCGTCTACTGCTGCGCGCCGGCGCACATCGCCCGCCAAGCCGCCCGCCTGTGCTGGCAACACGGCGTACCTGCACAGCGTATCTGGCTACGTACGGATCAAGTGGCGCCCCAAGCAGAGCGCTGGCGATCTGCGCTGGAAGGCCCGGTGCAACGCTATGACCGGGTGCTCGCGATGCTCAGCCGGCCTCCTCCACCCGGGTGAGGTTGACCAGGCTTTGCTGGTCGACAAGCCTGACTTCCCGACCGACGCATTCAATGAACCCTGCCTGGGTGAATCGGCTGAACAGCCGGCTGACGGTTTCGAGCGTCAGATCCAGGTAGTTGGCAATGTCGCCTCGGGACATGGGCAGCCTGAACAGGTCGGTACGTAGGCCCCGCTGGTGATACCGAGCCGACATGCCCAGCAGGAATATCGCAAGGCGCTGGTCGGCACGCCCATGGCAGCAGCGCAGGTGTTCATCCTTGCCCTGGATCCCCAGGCTGAGCATGTGCAACAGCTGGTAGCGCAGGCCGGGAATCTGCCCCGACAGGTCAACCAGTTGATCGAGCTTGATCGAGCAGACCAGCGATACGTCCAGCGCCAGGGCGTAGCTTCGGTAATGACTGGCACCGATGGCATCCAGGCCCAGCATTTCCCCCGGCAGGATGAATCCGCTGACCCGCTCGTTGCCTTCGGCGTCGAGCAGGAAATTCTTGATGGCCCCTGAGCGCAGGGCAAACACGTGATCCATGGGCTCATCGGCCTTGAACAGGTACTCGCCCTTCTTTAGCGGGCGATTCCGGCGCACGATGCGCTCGAGCTTGTCCACTTCGTCGGCACTGAGGCTGGCGGGCAGGCAAAGCCGGCTCAATGAGCACGCAAGGCACTTCACCTGGGGCCTTGCCCCCAAATCTTCAGAGCCTGTCATGACGATGCCTCCGCTTTCTCATGCAGGGCATATATAAAAACTAGCCGCTTCGCCTGAGCCATGCGCCATGGCCGACCAAGGGTCATCTGCCTCCCTGCCTGAACCTGAACAAGATCAAGACAAGACCGCGAGCCCTCGTCATGGTCATGCGCCAGGCAATCGTTTCCGGTGGCCCCAACGGGTACCTGAGCCGAACCATGAGGGCGAATGCGCCGCACCAGGTGAGGCAGGAATGCGGTCGAGCGACCTGCGATGACCGGCAACCGCGCACTTGATAACGATCAAGTCGATCAAGTCCTGAACGTTGAAACTGGATTTCCATCGTCCTTTTGCAAACGAGGAAATTGCCATGGCGACCGCCGATATGACCCCTAAGCACACCGCACCCTCGTTCCTCGTGCCCTCCGGCGAGCACTGGATCGAAGCACTCGACAATGGCACCCATGTGCTGATCAGGCCCTTGCAACCCAAGGACCGCCAGCGCGAAAAGGCCTTTATCGAACGGCTATCCCCAGAATCGCGTCATTTCCGCTTCCTGTGCCAGCTCAAAGAGCCTGGCGAGGCAATGCTCAACCAACTGATGAATGTCGACCAGGACCGGCACGCCGCCTATGTCGCGCTTGCCCACGTCGATGGCGAACTGCAGGAAGTGGGCATTTCCCGCTATGCCGCCTGCGAGAAGGACGACGAGTGCGAATGCGCGGTATCGGTCCTCGACAGCTGGCAGCATCACGGTCTGGGCCGTCTGCTGCTCAAACACCTGATCGACCATGCCCGCAGCAGAGGCCTGCGAGCGATGTATTCGATCGATGCCGCCTCGAACGTAGCGATGCGTGATCTTGCCCAGGCGGCGGGGTTCACCACGACCCGGGATCCGGATGACGCCAGCCAAGTCATCCATCGCCTCTCGCTGGTCTGAAACGGTGTCGCGGCGGTCCTGCTGGGCCGCCGTCAGCTATCCACCTGGGGGGATGACGTTGATGAACGCACCTTAGAACAGCTTGCTGGAGAAACTCTACGACCGGCAATCTCACGTTGACTCACGCAAGCTTGCCTTGTGCATGAGCGCCAGGACTTCTTCGTCGGTGGTCTGTGGAAAATCCAGGTACCAATAGCCGACCGAGACCATCCGCTCCGGCACCAGCGGGCAAATGACCTGTTCCACCTTTGCGTACAAGGCGTCGAGTGTGTCCGGGGGCGAGACCGGCACCGCAACCACGATGCGCGAAGGCGCCTGTACCCGCACCGCCTGAACGGCGGCCATCATCGAGGCGCCTGTGGCCAGGCCGTCGTCGATAAGGATCACCACCTGGTCCTTGAGCTGCAGCGGTGGGCGAATGCCCCGGTATTGCTTTTCCCGTCGCAGCAGTTCCTGGGTTTCCTGGGCCAGCACAGCCTCGAAACGGGTGCGGTCGATGGGGTACGCCCGGAGCGCATCGTCATTGAGAATGCGGATGCCCCCGCTGGCAATCGCGCCCATGGCGTACTCCGGATGCGAAGGCAGGCCGAGCTTGCGCACCACCAGCAGGTCCAGGCGAAGCCCGAGGGCCGTGGCAACTTCATACGCCACCGGCACACCACCACGGGGCAATGCGAGCACGATCGCATCAGGCCTGTTGGCGTATCCACGCAACGGCTCCACCAGGGCTCGACCGGCTTCGGTGCGGTTCGCAAAGGTGGTCTGCCGTGCAAGATCCTGAGTCATGGGAACCTCCTGCGTCGCGAAGGACGCCTGTTGATTCGATCGCCTATCGCGCGTCTAGGGCATCGTCTTGGCGGCCTCTTCGGGCAGCAAGTCGAACTGCGCCAGACACCGCCGCTCATCCGCGGGCGTCAGGGCCTTGAAGGTGCTCGCTTGCTGCAACGGTGTCGCGAACAACGCCAGTCGGATCACGCCATTGCGGTCCAGAAAGGCCTGCGCCAGGCATGAGCACACCGGCCTGCCCACCCGTGTGGCGAGGGGCTCGTCCTCGGGCGCCTCCACCTGGGCCTGCAAGTTGGCCTGGCATCTATCCACGATACGCTCCACGGAGCGGCCTGCCAGCCAGAGCGTGCTGGCGCCGAGCACAGCCAAGAGCGCCAGCATGCCCAGCAGCACATTCGACTCCCGGGCTACCGCCCGGATGAAGGCGAGCCTGGCCTGCCAGCCGGTGGTCTGCCCTTCGAAAATGGCTTTGCCCACTGTGCGCCTCACGCCGCGCTGCACGGCCCAGCCCACCGCGATGCTCAAGGCCAGCAACGTCAACAAGACCGCGGGATCACGCATCGGCAGGCGCCAGGACGGGCCCAACGCCTGGTAGGCGGAGGCGGCCACCACCCAGGTGACGATGGCCATGATCCAACCCAGACTCCCCTTGGGCCGCTGCATCCATGCTTTGAGTTTTGCCCCTGCTTGTGTATCCATGACAGCCTCCCGCGCCTGGCTAGCGCACAGGGTCTATGGCAACGGTTTCCTGATGTTCGGGTACGCAGACCTGCCATCCGAGCTCGAGGCTGATACGCCGGCGCAAGGTGTCGGCCGCGTGCGGCTCGCCATGGATGACATAGGTCTGGCGAGGCGGTCGGGCGAACCCGCGCAACCACTCCATGATTTCGTCAGCATCGGCATGCGCCGAAAGATTCTCCATCGCATACACCTGCGCCCTGATGGGCACATCTTCGCCATGTACGCGCACGCTGTGCGCGCCGGCGACGATATCGGCGCCGCGTGTACCACCGGCCTGGAAACCCGAAAACAGGATGCTGTTGCGGGGATTGGGCGCCAGCGCCTTGAGGTGATGCAGCACCCGCCCGCCGGTCGCCATACCGCTGGCGGCAATGATCACCGCCGGCTCGCGCAGCTGGTCCAGGCGCCGGGACTCATCGACGGTGCGGATGATGTGTGTGCCCCTGCACATCGCAGCGCACTCCGCCGGTGACAGGCGGTGCTCGCTCCTGAACTGCTGGTACAGGACGGTGGCATCGGTCGCCATCGGGCTGTTGAGATAGACCGGAATGTCCGGTATCAGCCCGTCGCGTTTGAGCTTGTACAGGTAGTACATCAGTAGCTGGGCTCGGCCCACGGCGAAGGATGGCACCAAGGTGATGCCATGGCGCAGGAGCGTCTGGTTGATGACCTGGGCCAGGTACTGCTCGGTGGATTCGTCAGGATGCTTGCGATCCCCGTAGGTGGACTCCACCAGCAGTACATCTGCCGTCCTGACCAGTTCGGGCGCGTGCATGATCGGGTCCTGCGGGCGTCCCAGGTCGCCGGAAAACAGCAATCGCTGGCCGTCGGCGGTGATCTGCACGGTCGCAGCGCCCAAAATATGCCCGGCCGTACGTAGCAGAAGCTCCATGCCCTCGGCAACCACGGTACTGTGGTGCAACTCTACCGGGCGAAACAGCGCCAGCGCGCGCTTGGCATCCTGCTCGGTATAGAGCGGGCGCGCCGGTGAATGCTTGGAATAGCCATGCCGGTTGGCGTGCTCGGCCTGCTCTTCTTGCAACCGGGCGCTGTCGAGCAGCAGGATTTCGGCCAAGGCGCAGGTAGCCGGCGTCGCATAGATCGGCCCGCAATACCCTTCGCGTGCCAACACCGGGAGGTACCCGCTGTGATCGAGGTGAGCGTGGGTCAGCACCACGGCATCGAGCGCACGCAGGGGGGCGGGCAAGGGCTCCCAGTTGCGCAGGCGCAACTGCTTGTAGCCCTGGAACAGCCCGCAGTCGATCAGCACGCGGGTGCTGTCGCGGGTCAACAGGAATTTGCTGCCGGTAACGGTGCCGGTACCGCCTAGGAAGGTCAGTTGCATGGCTGCGGCTCCCAGGTCTGGATCACATGGGGATGAACCGCCAGCACACTGCAAGGCGGTCGGCTGACGATGCGTTCAGTGGTATCGCCCAGCAGCTTGTCCAATCCCTTGGGCTGCACGACGCCCATGACCACCACGTCCGTATCCAGCACGGCCACCTGCTCGCGAATGACCTGCACAGGCCCACCTTCCTTGAAAAGCCGACGATCCTGGGGGACGCCTTCGGCATCGGCCAGGGTGTCGAAAGGCTCTTGGAGGGCGCTGTGCATTTCGTCGATCCACGCCTGGGTCACGTTCATGTCCGAGGCAAACACCCCCGCCAGGTTGTACGCCGACAGCAGGTGCAGCTGCGCATCGCACTGCAGGGCCAGCGCTTGCGCGGCCCGGACCAGCCCGCGATTGAACAGCGCCTGGGCCTCAGGGGTATCGCTGAAGGCGGTGTCCACGGCAACCATGATGCGTTTGGGCAGCGACACCGCCGCCGTTGGCACGAATTGCACCATTCCCTTGAACCCACGCATCAGCGCGCAGTCCAGCGGCGTGCCGAACAGCCGCGCCAGCGCCGGCGCCGCTTCGCTGTCCTTGATGACCATGTCGGGTTGCATTTCGCACAGGTAATCGATGGCCTGGCTGCGAATGTCTTCGGCATGAAGGCTGTCGACCGTCAGCGCGACACCGCTGGCCCGGTGCCGGTCGACCAGCTGCGCGAGGCGCTCGCGGTAGTGGTTAAACTGGCGCTTGATATCCGCCTCGTTCAGTCGCTCCTCCCGTAGCAGGTGCTCTTCGCTGGGTTCGAACAGCCCCAGTACATGCACGCTGGCCCCGCTGACATGGGCCAGGGCAAGCGCCCTGCGCAGGGCCGCGGAATGCGGATCGATGTCGGTAAGCAGCACCAGCAGTTGTCGATACTGACCCATGGCGGACCTCCGGGCTTGCACGGCAGGAGTGGGGATACAATCGATCTTCGGTAAACAGCCCCCTCGCCGCTTGATGCAGATCAGAAAACCACTCGTCCCGCATGAACTTGACGATTGTCAGAACCGGACCGGGCCACCGCGGTACAACGGTTCGCAGGGTATCGACCGGATCATCGGAGGCGACATGAACAAGCAACCCGTCAAGCAGCCGGACGTGGAGGAACATTGGGTGGAGCATCTTGCGGATGACGCTGTCGTACTGATCCGCCCACTGCGCGATGAAGATCATGAACGGGACAAGCGCTTTCTCAGCACGATCACCTATGAGTCACGGCGCTTTCGCTTCATCGCCGGGCTCAGCAGCGGCTTGCCCAACCTGGATGCACGGCTGATGCCGGTGGACTACCACCGGTGCATGGCATACGTGGCACTTGCGCATGAGGACGGCCAACTCAGACAGGTCGGCGTGAGCCGCTATGCAGGGATTCCCGGCAGCCACAATTGCGAATGCGCAGTCGCAGTCAGCGAACAATGGCAACGCAAGGGCCTGGGCAGGTTGCTGCTCAAGCACCTGATCGACGCGGCCCGGCGCAATGGCTATCACTGCATGGTGTCCAGGGACCTGGCAAACAACTATGCCATGCACCGACTGACCAAGGCGCTGGGCTTCACCTCACGTTACCTGGGGGGCGATGTCAGCGAGATCCTCCACGAGCTGGATCTCAGAACCTGAAACAAGGCCCTTGCGGGCCTTGGATGTCAGCCTCGGGAGCGTTCCGGCGAGATCACCAGCACGCTGCTGTCGAGCCGGTGCAGCACCCGCTCTGCCGTACTGCCAATGAACCAGCCAATACCATGATGGTGATAGCTGCCCATCACCAGCACGTCGGTGTCGTTGTTCTGCATGTACAACGCCAGGCCCTTGGCCGGATCGCCGACGCGCATGTGACGGTGCTCGGCGGCGATACCATTGCGCTCGGCCAGCGCCTGGAACGCCTCGCTCTGGGCTTCGTGAAGGGTCTTGAACAGGTTCGTGTCGAACAGGAACGAGTGCTCGCGACCACCGCCGGCGTCAACATACATCGAGCCCAGGTCATAGACGTACAGCAGGTCGATCTGGGCATTGCATTGCAACGCCAGCTTGAGCGCTTCACTGATGATCTGGTCGTTGAGCCCCTCGATCTGATCTTCGGGCCGGGACAGGTCCACTGCCGCCAGTATCTTGCGTGGCAGTGCATGACTGGCCTTGTTCACCAGATGCAGGGGAATGCTGGTTTCGCGCAGCAGCTGGATGTCCAGTGAGGTGAACATCGCGCGCACCCACCACGGCTCGTGCTCGAGCGCCTTGATGAGCATGGCGAATTTCTGCTCGCGCAGATGCACCAGGATCTCGTCCAGCGGATTTTGGACCCACACCACCTCGGTGGTGACCGTCACACCATTGCGCCGCATCGACAGTGCCTGGGTTTCCAGCCACTCACGGTGTTGGCGCACATACCCATCACGCATGACGGCAAGGGCCTGGTCGTTGACCAGCCCCGCGGTGGCAAGCCCTTCGAGGTAGTCGAAGGCCACGATGTGCAGGGGCATGCCCTTGGCCTTGGCCAGCGCGGCGGCTCGGTCATAGACCGGCGTGCGACGCATCAAGGGCGACACGATGAGCAAGAGTCGTTGATTGTCCATGACACACCTCTGCGGTTGGGGAAGCGTGCCTCGATCATCTGCCACCGGCGCCTGCCCGACTTGATGTTTATCAACTCGAACGGCTCAGACAAACGGCGGCGCCGGCGAACCGGGAATTTGACACGGATCAAAGCTCCAAAGCATTTACGGCGCACGCTAACCCCACAGCAACAGCAATCGTGCAATGCCCCCCCTGGTCTTCAGGGCCGTCGGCAGGACGCCATCGCACTACGAATCGATACGCATGTCCTTGCTCACGCGCGCTCTGGAGGTTCCGATGAACGTCTATATCGAGGTAAACGCCGATCAGCACCGCTGGTGTGTCCACATGGACCAATGGCACGTTGGCTTCAGAACGCCGGATGAGGCCGAACAGTTCGTCGAACGGCTCACGGCCCGGCTCAACGCCCCCCATTCGCTGGACATGCTCGCCGACTGCCCGATCTGGCACCACGTGGCGGGTATGCAGCCGCATGCCGACCAGGCAATGCCATCGCTCGGGCGATGCGTGAAGGAGGCCTGAAATGACCAGTCAGATCAGGGTCCGGATGCTCGAGCAGCCCATCCCCGCAGCCAAGGCAACCCCCATCCACCTCAAGCCGCTGGCGTCCCCGTGCCAGGAATGCCGGGTCAGCGGGCTGTGCCTGCCAACCGGCCTGCCGGTAAGCGACAGCACCTGTCTGGGCAGCCTGGTGGGCCCACGCATACGCATCAAGAAAGGCGCTGCGCTGTTCAATGCCAATGCACCGTTGGATACCCTCTACGCCGTGCGCTGCGGCAGCTTCAAGACGAGCCTGAACAATGCCGAAGGCTTGGGTGTGGTGATCAACTTCTGGATGCCAGGCGACGTGCTGGGGCTCGACGCCATTGCCACCGAGTTTCACGTGTGTGACGCCATCGCCCTGGAAGACAGCGAAGTCTGCCCCATTCCCTACCGGCGGTTGCAATCGCTGGCACGGGATTTTCCCGTCCTGCAGCAAAGCCTGAATCGCTTGATGAGCCGGGAAATCGTACGCGAGCACGAACGTGTGCTGATGCTGTGCAACCTCAGTGCCGAGGAGCGGCTTGCCAGTTTCCTGCTGGGCTTGTCCAAGCGCTTCGTCAGCCGGGGCTATTCCGCTCATGGCTTCATGCTACGCATGTCGCGGGAAGACATGGCCTCCTACCTGGGACTACGCCTGGAAACGATCTGCCGATCGGTCGCCCGCTTGCGCGCCCTGGGTATCGTCGACTTGCACGGCCGCCTCGTCGAGATTCTGGACATGCCAGCACTGATGGCCCTGGAACAGGGCTGTGGCGACGCCCAGCGTCCTGCCAGCACCTAGCCACCATGCTCGATTCCGCGACCCTGGCCCATGGCGCGGTGGCGCTGGGAATCGGCATGCTCGTGGGCCTGGAGCGCGAGCGCAAGAAAAGCCGCAGCGAAGATCAGACCGCGGCAGGGCTGAGAACTTTCGCCATCACGTCTTTGCTGGGCTACCTGAGCATGGTCCTGGCAGGTCCGATACTGGCAGCTGTCGCGTTCGTTTGTCTGGCACTGCTGGTGTGTATGTACTATCGCAAACATGCGCAGAAAGAGCCTGAAATCACCAGCGAAGTGGCCTTGCTGCTGGTGCTCGTGCTGGGCGCGCTGAGCCTGGAACAACCCGAGCTGGCAACGGCCGTCGGTGTCGTCCTGACGGTGCTGCTGACCCTGCGCCGCGAACTTCATCATTTCGTGTTGCAGCAATTGAGCGAAGCGGAAGTTCGGGACGGGTTGACGTTACTGACCATCACCCTGGTCGTGCTGCCATTGACGCCAGACCGGTTCATGGGCCCCTACGGCGCACTGAATCCACATGTAATCTGCACCCTGGTCGTGCTGTTGATGGCTGTCGGAGCGCTCGGACACATCGCCATGCGTGTGATGGGGCCTCGTTATGGCCTGCCGATAAGCGCGATCGCGTCAGGATTTGCCTCTGGCGCTGCCACCATCGCGGTGCTCGCTCGACAGGCCCGAACCGACAACCGAAATGCCAGATCGCTCGCAGCAGCGGCTGTGCTGTCCAACTTTGCCACGATCACCCAGTTCGCATTGGTCCTTGGCATCGTGGATCCGCGCTTGATAACCCCGTTCTGGCCATCGATCGGTCTGGGGGTGATTGCGACCTTCTGCGCTGGCGTCATCCTGTTAGCCCCTTGGCATACGGCGTCATCGCCTTCAGCCGCCAAACTGGCGGATGGCGCCTTCAGTTTATGGGTCGCGTTCGCCATAACCCTGGCCATTACAGGCATCGCGTTGTTTTCCACCTTCCTGCTGCGGCACCTTGGCCAACAGGGCGTCAACCTGGCGGCCTTCATCAGTGGCGTGGGGGATGCGCACGCGGCTACTGCGTCCATTGCGTCATTGGTGGCCGCCGGCCAAATGACCATACCAAGCCTGGTCGTACCCGCCATGATGGTATTGACCGGTAATACGCTGTCCAAATGCGTCCTGGCGTTGATCCGCGGTGGGCTGCCCTTCACCCGATACCTCGTTCCAGGGCAATTGACGGTGCTCGGCGCAATGTGGCTGGGCCTTCTGGTCACGGTGTAGGTGCGTTCCAGCCATCAATTGCCACGACGCGCCTCGACCCATTGGAACAGCGCCATCCCGGCGAGCATCGCAACCACGAACAACCAAGCCTGCCAATACCCGGCAGGCAGCAGGACCAGCGCCGGCCCTGGGCAGACACCCGCAAGCCCCCATCCGACGCCAAACAGCAGGCTGCCCCCGACCAGCCGGCGATCCACATCACGCCGGTCAGGCAGTTGCATCTTGCCGCCCAACACCGCCACGCCATGCTTGCGCGCCCAGGCCATGGGCAGCAACGCCACACCGATAGCGCCGACCATCACCAACCCCAGTGAGGGATCCCACTGCCCGGCAAGGTCGAGAAACCCAAGCACCTTGGCAGGATTGGCCATACCCGCCAGCAACAACCCCATGCCGAACAGAACCCCTGCGATAAAGCCACTGATACGGGACATGTCAGCTTCCTTGTAGAAGATGTCGAACGACAAAGACCGTGAGAAAGCCCGTTGCCATGAAGCACAGCGTGGCCACCAGTGAACGGGGCGACAGACGAGAAAGACCGCAGACACCATGACCACTGGTGCATCCACTGCCATAGCGTGTACCCAGACCGACCAGCAGACCCGCAATCACGAGCACCCAAGGGGTGGTGGCGAAATGCGCAGGCGGCAGCATGGCAAACATCGTCCACAGCAGCGGCGCTGCCAGCAGGCCCAGGAGAAACGCGATTTTCTCGCCACGCCCCTCAGCCCGACGCTGAAACACCGAGCTGAGCAAACCGCTGATTCCCGCAATGCGTCCGTTGGCGACCACGAACAGGCCAGCCCCCAGCCCGATCAGTGCGCCGCCAGCCAAGGCCGACCAGGGTGTGAAGGCCATCCAATCAATTGTCATCGCATCCTCCGCGATCGAGTTGAGCCCAATCTGAATTTTAATCCTACAGTTGATGGGCAGTGCCGAACTTCACCTACACAGGAGATGCAAGCATGGGATACGTCACGACGAAAGACGGGGTTGAGATCTTCTACAAGGACTGGGGCCCCCGCGATGCGCAGGTTATCCATTTCCACCATGGCTGGCCGCTCAGTGCCGATGACTGGGATGCCCAGATGCTGTTCTTCCTGGCCCAAGGGTTTCGTGTGGTGGCGCACGACCGCCGCGGCCATGGGCGCTCGAGCCAGGTATGGGATGGCCATGACATGGACCACTATGCCGATGATGTGGCTGCGGTGGTCGATCACCTGGGCACCCATGGCGCCGTTCATGTCGGCCACTCCACAGGCGGCGGCGAGGTCGTGCACTATATTGCCCGCCATGGGCAGGATCGCGTGTCCAAGGCTGTCATCATCAGTGCGGTGCCGCCGTTGATGGTCAAGACCGACGCCAACCCCGGCGGCCTGCCAAAATCGATCTTCGACGACCTGCAGGCCCAGCTTGCCGCCAACCGCGCGCAGTTCTACCACGACGTCCCCGCAGGCCCGTTCTACGGCTACAACCGCCCGGGCGCGAAGCCTTCGCAAGGCATCATCCTCAATTGGTGGCGCCAGGGCATGATGGGCGGCGCCAAGGCTCACTACGATGGCATCGTTGCATTCTCGCAAACCGATTTCACCGAAGACCTCAAGCGCATCACCCTTCCCGTTCTGGTCATGCATGGAGACGACGACCAGATCGTGCCCCATGAGAACGCCGGCGTGCTCTCGGCCAAACTGCTGCAGAACAGCACGCTCAAGCTCTACGCCGGCTTCCCCCATGGGATGCCGACCACACACGCCGAGACGATCAACGCTGACCTGCTGGCCTTTGTCCGCAGCTAGCCCTCGCTGATCCAGCCCTGCGCCCTTGGCGCGGGGCTGATGGGAATTGCACCGTGGCGACTGCTTCGCGGGTAAACCCGCTCAAACACGAGCACCGTCGCCCCGCGAACACCGTTTCAAGGAGAGCGAAATGACCATTCGCAGTCTGGCCAAAAATCTTCCAGCCGATCCTGGCAATGAGGGCTGTGTGCTGGGCTGGGGTGTACTAAGAGATCGCTATCCCTGGCATTTTGTGGATGTGTATGCCGACCAGACAACCGCCAAGGCAGAGGCCGAGCGTCGCGGTGATGGCTATGTCGTGGAATATGGCTCGCACCGCCTGGGCACGGATGACTTCGTTTGCGGAATAAATCCACCTGAAGGCTGACACCTACCCGCATCGTTGAAGCTGTGCTCGTGACCCGGTCGAGCTCAGACGATCACCGGCAATTGAAACGATTGTTAGCCTCCAGGTGAGGAATCCCCACCCGGAGGCCAGATCTGAATGCGCCGCTATAGAGCCTCAAGGAGCAGGGCTGTCTGTCTCGGGGCGGAATGTCACCCGATTGTTCGTCGAGTCCCAGCCCAGCATCACCTTGTCTCCCGCCTTGACGTGATCACCGAGTATCTCCTTGGCCAACCGCGTTTCCACCGCCTGGCGAATCTGCCGTTTCAGTTCACGGGCCCCGAATTCCGGCTGGTACCCGACCTCCACCAGATGATCAACCAGCGAGTCCTCGACCATCAGATGGATATCCTGGGCCGACGCGGTGCGTACCACCCGCTCCAGCTGGATCTTGACGATCGCGCGGATATCGTCGCGGGACAGCGCGTGGAACACGATGATGTCGTCGATGCGGTTGAGGAACTCCGGGCGGAAGTGCCCCTTCAGCACGCCCATCAGTTCGTCCTTGAGCGCCTTCTCGTCGGTGCGCTCGGCCTCGGGCCGTTCCAGGTTGGCCATGATCAATGGCGCCCCCAGGTTGCTGGTGGCGATGATGATGGTGTTGCTGAAGTCCACCACTCGCCCCTTGCCATCGGTCAGCCGGCCATCATCGAACACCTGCAACAGCACGTTGTTGACGTCCGGGTGAGCCTTTTCGATCTCGTCCAGCAGGATCACGCTGTAGGGCCGGCGCCGCACCCGTTCGGTCAATTGCCCGCCCTCGTCGTAGCCAACGTAACCGGGTGGCGCGCCGATCAGCCGGGCCACGGCGTGGCGCTCCATGTACTCCGACATGTCGATGCGGATGATCGCCTGCTCGTCGCCGAATACCGCCTCAGCCAGGGCCTTGGCCAACTCGGTCTTGCCCACACCCGTCGGACCGAGGAACAGGAAGGTGGCGATCGGTCGGTGGGCTTGCCCCAACCCCGCTCGCGACAGGCGCACGGCGTCGCTCACCGCCTGCACCGCGTCGCCCTGACCGATCAGGCGTGCGCGCAGGGTGTCTTCGAGCTTGAGCAGCTTCTGCCGCTCCTCCTGGGTGAGCTCGGCCACCGGCACGCCGGTCAGCCGCGAGACCACCTCGGCAATCGACGCCAGGGTGACCTCCAGGGTTTGCGAGCCGGTCTTGCGCTGCCAGGCCTCGGTCTGCTCTTCCAATTGCGCGTTCTTGGATTTGATCCGCTCTTCGAAATCCTTGGCTTCGTCGAAACGCTTGCGTGAGGTGGCGTAGTCCTGTTCGCGTTTGAGCTGCGCGATTTCTGCCTCCAGTTCCTGAATATCGGCTGGCCGCGAAGTCGCGCCGATGCGCACCCGGGCGGCGGCCTGATCGATCAGGTCGATGGCCTTGTCAGGCAGGAAACGCGTGGTGATGTAGCGGTCCGAAAGCTCCGCGGCGGCGACGAACGCCTCGTCGGCGAAGGTCACCTGGTGGTGGGCCTCGAGGCTGTCACGCAGCCCCCTCAGGATCACGATGGTCTGCTCGACCGAAGGCTCAGGCACCAGCACCGGCTGGAAGCGCCGCTCCAGCGCGGCGTCCTTTTCGATGTGCTTCTGGTACTCGTTAAGCGTGGTGGCGCCGATCAGGCTCAGTTCACCCCGGGCCAGCGCCGGCTTGAGCACGTTGGCGATGTCCAGCCCACCCTCGCCGCCGCCCTGCCCGGCACCCACGATGGTGTGCAGTTCGTCGATGAACAGAATCAGTTCGTCCGGTTTGGCGGTGACCTCATCGATCAGTTGCTTGGCACGCTCTTCGAATTCTCCTCGGTACTTGGCACCGGCGACCATCGAGTTGAGATTGACCTCGATCAGACGCCGCCCGCGCAGTACCTCCGGCACCTCACCCTTGACGATACGTTGCGCCAGGCCTTCGACGATGGCGGTCTTGCCCACGCCGGGTTCACCGATCAACACGGGGTTGTTTTTCTTGCGCCGGGCGAGGACTTCGATCGTGCTTTCGATCTCCTGCGCGCGGCCAAGCACCGGGTCGAGCTTGCCCTCGCGGGCCATGGCGGTCAGATCTCGGCCGAACTTGTCCAAGGTCGGCGTACCGGTGGGGGTGTCGACGCGGCCGTCCTCGGCGCCCTTGCCGACGACCTTGAGCACTTTCTGGCGCAACGCCTCGGGGGTGACGCCGTACTTCTTGAGCAAGGTGCCGGCGATACTGTCCGGCACCGAGGCCAGGCCGATCAGCAAGTGCTCGGGGCCAACATAGGAGTGACCAAGATCACGCGAGGCCTGGAAGGCGAAATTGAAAGCCTTCTTCAGGCGGGGGGAGATGGTCATCTTGTCGGGCGCCACTTCGCCGCTGCCGGGCTGGGCGTGCTGGTCGATGTAGCCCTTGATGTCGCTGGGCGACAGTTTCAGCTCTTTGAGCAGGGCCATGCCGACATCGGTGTCGGCCAATACGTACAGAAGGTGTTCCGAATCGACTTCGCTGCGGTTCAGCTCATGGGCCTTTTCGGCCGCGCGCTGAAGGATTTCCAGGGTCTGCTCGCTGAAGGCATCGGTCGGATCAATTGAGTCGCGCTGGACTTCAGCGGACAGGCCGGCACTGTCGGCAAAGTGATCCGGCAAACCACCCATGCCGCCGAAGAGGCTGGACAAACCGCCTCCAAGCAACGAGTCGAAGGGGTTGAGCATGCTTTGATGGCGCAGCAGTTGGCGGTAATCGTGGTCGCAGATGGACATGGTCTTGCGCTGTCCGTTTTGCGATACCGTCACGCGAGCGGTGGCGGGTCTTGCGTTGCAGATCTCACAGAGCGTGGCCATGATCGATAGGCTCCAGGGTTCGCGGACAAGTCCGACGGAAGTGGGCAACCGCTGGTGGGAAACGACGCCCCGCCGAGCAGGATGTGGGGAGCACGACAGATGAGATGGGGGTGCGCTTTCAGGTGAATCGTCGAGGTAACCGTTCACCTTAGTTGCAAACGCACCCAATGCCCGGTCGATGCGGCCTCTAACCGACGAATGACCTGCCGGGCAGCACGACACGAAAGGGCGCCTCCTGCGCCCCTTCCGACCGTTGGTTAGTTGAGTTCCGAACGCATCACCCGCACGGGAACCGACTTGTACGAGGGCGTGCCGCTGTCCACGTCGATATAGTCCAATGGCACCAGCTGGTTGGCCTCGGGGTAATAGGCGCCGACCGAACCGGGGGAGATCTTGTACTCGATGGCGGTGATCCGCTCGTAGCGCATCTTGCGCCCATGGGTGACGGTTTCGATGTCGACCAGATCGCCGTGGGCCAGGCCGCGAGCCTGCAAATCCGCCGGGTTCATGAACAACACGTCGCGGCGACCGAACACGCCGCGGTAACGGTCATCCATGGCGTAGATGGTGGTGTTGTACTGATCGTGGCTGCGCAAGGTAATCAGGCGCAACACATCATCGCCATCGACCTCCTTGTCCTCGTGCAGGCCCGGGAACACGAAGAACTCGGCCTTGCCCGACGGCGTCATCCAGATGCGTTCAGTGGCCGGCAGCGGCATGCGGAAGCCGCCCGGCACGCGGATGCGCGCGTTGTAGTCGTCGAAGCCTGGCAGGGTCTTTTCGATCAGGTCGCGGATCTTGTCGTAATTGGCGCTCAGCTCCAGCCAGGGCACCGGGCTGTCCGGCAGGGTGGCGTTGGCCATACCGGCGACGATTGCAGGTTCCGAGCGCAGGAACTCCGATGCGGGCAACAATTTGCCGGCTGACGCGTGCACCATCGACATCGAGTCTTCGACGGTGATCGACTGGCGCTCGCCGTTCTGCACATCCAGTTCGGTGCGCCCCAGGCACGGGAACAGATAGGTTTCCTTACCCACCAGCAGGTGGGTACGGTTGAGCTTGGTGCCGATATGCACGCTCAGGTCCAGCTTGCCCATGGCCGGGAAGCACTGGGCCGGGTCGGGCAAGGCCACCGCGAAGTTGCCGCCCAGGCAAATGAGCGCCTTCGACGTGCCGGCGATCATCGCCTGCATGGCTTGGACCGAGTCGTGCCCATGGGCTGCCGGTGGCTTGAAGCCCAGCACCTGCTCGATCTTGTTGAGGAACTCGGCGGAGGGCTTCTCGGTGATACCCACCGTGCGGTTGCCCTGCACGTTGGAGTGGCCGCGCAGCGGGCAAATACCGGCGCCGGGCTTGCCGAAGTTGCCACGTAGCATCAGCAAGTCGCAGATCAGGCGAACATTGGCGGTGCCTTCGTTGTGCTGAGTGATGCCCATGCCATAGGTGACGATGGTGGCATTGGACTTGGCGTAGGCCGCCGCGACCTTTTCCATCTCGGCCTTGGACAGGCCGCTGGCGTGTTCGATATCGAGCCATTCGGTGGCCAGCAGGTCCGCCTTGAGTGCCTCGAAACCATTGGTGTGATGCTCGATGAACGCATAGTCGAGCACCTGGCCGACCGAATCCTCCATCTCCAGCAACGACTTCATCACCCCCTTGATGGCCGCCGCGTCGCCGCCAGCCTTGACCTGCAGGTAGGTCGAGGCGATCCGGGTCGAGCCGTAGGTGGCCATCTCGATCATGTCCTGCGGGTCGGCGAAACGCTCAAGCGCCCGCTCGCGCAGTGGGTTCATGACCATGATCGGCACCTTGCGCCGCGATAGCTCATGCAATGTGCCCATCATGCGCGGGTGGTTGGTGCCGGGGTTGTGGCCGATGGAGATCAACAGCTCGCACGACTCGAAATCGTCCAGCGACACCGAGCCCTTACCCATGCCGATCGAACGCGGCAGGCCGACGCTGGTCGGTTCGTGGCACATGTTCGAGCAGTCGGGGAAATTGTTGGTGCCCAACGCCCGGGCGAACAACTGGTACAGGTAGGCTGCCTCGTTGGAAGCGCGTCCAGAGGTGTAGAACTCGACCTGGTTTGGCTCCAGGCCGCGGAGGATCTCGCCGATGCGGGCGAAGGCGTGCTCCCACTCCACAGGCTTGTAGGTGTCGCTGGCGTGGTCATAGACCATGGGATGGGTCAGGCGCCCAAGGTCTTCGAGTTCGTAATCCGTACGGTGCAGCAGTGTGGCCACGGGGTGGTTGGCGAAGAACTCGGGAGTGACGCGTTTGTTGGTTGCCTCCCAGGTCACCGCCTTGGCGCCATTCTCGCAGAACTGGAAGGTCGACCTGTGCTCCTTGTCCGGCCAGGCGCAGCCTGGGCAATCGAAACCGTCCGGCTGGTTGGTGCGCATCAGCGTGAGGGGGGCTTTCAGGGTGTCCATCTGCTCCCGTACCGCCGTCGCGGTCGCTTTAAGCGCACCCCAGCCTCCTGCGGGGCCATCGTAATTTCGAACACCTGGTACCTTGCGTCGATTAGCCATGGCTGCTCCAAATACAACTTATACCCAACAGGTATAAATCCGTGTCGAATGGTCGAATTCCGCACTAGCGGCTGATTAAGGCTGCGCATCACTTAGGAAGTAAAAAGATACAACCTCATTAAGGAAAGGCAAATTAAAGTTGATGTCTCGGGTTACGCCTGTCCCGGTCTATTTTTTTTGCAATGCGATCCCACGCATGATCTATCCTTCACCCACCATGCGCGCCATCCTGAATGCCGCATGAGTCGATCCTGATGAGCAGTCAATGATCCATCTCATTCGCACTTGCGAAGTTGCCCCACATTCGACTGAGGCAGAGAAAGCATGGATACATACAATACGTTGGCACTTGATCTGGCACGGTTACAATTTGCCTTCACTGTCGCTGTCCATATCATCTTCCCTGCAATAACCATCGGCCTCGCTAGTTACCTCACCGTCCTAGAGGGACTCTGGCTGAAGACCGGGCGCGATGTGTATCGTGAACTTTATATATTCTGGATAAAGATCTTCGCGCTGAACTTCGGCATGGGTGTAGTTTCCGGGTTGGTGATGGCCTATCAGTTCGGCACCAACTGGTCGCAGTTCTCCCTTTTCGCCGGCGGTATCACCGGCCCCCTCCTGACATACGAAGTACTGACTGCGTTCTTCCTCGAAGCGGGCTTTCTCGGCGTGATGCTGTTTGGCTGGGATCGCGTGGGCCGAGGTCTGCACATGTTCGCCACCGCCATGGTTGCGATCGGCACGCTGATTTCGACGTTCTGGATTCTTTCCTCCAACAGCTGGATGCACACCCCCCAAGGTCACGAAATCATCGATGGCCACGCGGTCCCGGTGGATTGGCTGGCGGTCATCTTCAACCCGTCGTTCCCGTTCCGTCTAGCACACATGGCCATCGCCGCATTTCTCGCCACCGCGTTCTTCGTAGGCGCCTCCGGGGCCTGGCACTTGCTGCGCGGCAAGCACATCGAACCGGCCCGCACCATGCTGTCGATGGCCTGCTGGATGGCCCTGATCGTGGCGCCGATCCAGGCCGTGGTCGGTGACGCGCACGGCCTGAACACCCTGGAGCACCAGCCAGCGAAGATCGCTGCCATCGAAGGACACTGGGAAAACATCCCCGGCGAACCATCGCCGCTGATCCTGGCCGGCTGGCCGGACATGAACGCCGAGAAAACCCACTTCGCCATCGAGGTCCCCTACCTGGGTAGCCTGATTCTGACCCACAGTCTCGACCGCCAGATCCCGGCGTTGAAGTCGTTCCCACCCGAGGATCGCCCCAACTCAACGGTGATCTTCTGGACCTTCCGGCTCATGGTCTGCATGGGCCTGCTGATGATCCTGGCTGGGTTTTGGAGCCTGTTGCTGCGCCGTGGCGACCGGCTGCACACCACGCCACTGTTCCTGAAATTCATGCTGTGCATGGGGCCTTCCGGATTGATCGCCCTGCTGGCGGGCTGGGTGACGACTGAGATGGGGCGCCAGCCTTGGGTCGTGTATGGCCTCATGCGCACCAAGGATGCGGTATCACCGCTGACAGTGGGAGAAATGAGCATCAGCCTGGTCCTCTTCGTGCTGGTGTACTTCGTGCTGTTCGGCACGGGTATCACCTACATGCTCAAGCTGGTGCACAAAGGGCCTCAGCCACATGAAGCCGCACCTTCGGCTGAAGGCGATGCTGGCCTGTCGAAGACGCCGGCACGCCCTATGTCCGCAGCAGACGATCATTGAGCGTGCACAAGGCGATTGGAACTTGAGGAGCGACTGCTATGGGCGTCGATATCACGCTGATCTGGGCATTGATCATTATTTTTGGGGTCATGATGTACGTCATCATGGACGGCTTCGACCTCGGCATCGGCATTCTCTTCCTGGCGATCAAGGACAAGGAAGAACGCGACGTCATGATGAACACCGTCGCGCCGGTGTGGGACGGCAACGAGACCTGGCTGGTGCTGGGCGGTGCGGGTTTGTTTGGCGCCTTCCCACTGGCCTATTCAGTGATCCTCAGCGCCCTCTACCTGCCGCTGGTGCTCATGCTGTTGGGCCTGATTTTCCGTGGCGTGGCCTTTGAATTCCGCTTCAAGGCCAGCGAGCGTAGTCGCCACTGGTGGGACAAGGCATTCATCGGCGGCTCGATCGTCGCCACCTTCACCCAGGGTGTCGCCCTGGGGGCATTCCTTGATGGCATTCCGGTAGAGAACAACATGTATGCCGGCGGCCCACTCGATTGGCTGCGACCTTTCCCCTTGTTCTGCGGCTTCGCGTTGTTGCTGGCTTATGCGCAGTTGGGCAGCACTTGGCTGATCATGAAGACCGAGGGTCGCTTACAGGAAGAGATGTACCGCTACTCCTCGTATTTCATCTGGGGTCTGCTGGGCGTCATCGCCGTGATCAGCGTGTGGACACCGCTGGCCCACCCCGAGATCGCCCAGCGCTGGTTCAGCCTGCCCAACCTGTTCTATTTCCTGCCTGTGCCATTGCTACTGCTGTTCTGTTTCTTCGCTACCTTGACCACGCTGGCACACCGAGCCACCGCTTCGCCATTTCTGCTCACCCTTGTGGTGATCTTCCTCGGCTACAGTGGCCTGGGCATCAGCATCTGGCCGAACATCATCCCGCCGTCGATCACCCTGTGGCAGGCAGCGTCCCCCGTGGCCAGCCAGCTGTTCGCGCTGATCGGTGCGCTGTTTATCCTGCCGTTCATTCTGGTGTACACCGCGTGGAGCTACTACGTGTTCCGCGGCAAGGTGAAAGTGGGTGATGGTTATCACTGATCGGCTTGCAGGTCACTCTGCATGAGCAGCAACGGCTCCCAGTTCAAGCGCCGGGCCAAACCGCTGTATGACGCTGAGTTTCAGCATCGATAGCCTTCGGCGTGAGTGTTTTAAGGCCTTGGCGCGAACGGGAGACCTGCAAATTCTCCGTTTCATGAAGATGACCGGCAGTTGACCGCTCTTTCGAGACCCCCATGATTGTTCAGAACCAACCTAACATGCTGCGTGTCATGTTCACGCTCAAAGGATCTGTCGCCAAACGTATTGTCGTGCGCAGCTTGCTGGTCACCCTTCTGGCGTCTCTCATTGTCCTGGTCGAGAGCCAACACCCTGCATTTTTCTCCAAGGTGAATGCCACACCGTTCACCCTGCTCGGGCTGTCACTGTCCATCTTCATGAGTTTTCGCAACAACGCCTGCTATGACCGCTGGTGGGAAGGACGCAAGACCTGGGGAGAGGTCGTCATCGAAATGCGGACATTCATCCGTGAGAGTGCGGTAATCCCCGATCAGGCCGTCAGAGAAAAACTGCTGCACAGCCTCTGCGGATTCGCCCACGCGCTCAACGCCCGTCTGCGCAACGAAGACGAACTCAGCGCAGCCCGTCCTTGGCTTGCCAATGACGTCCCCATCGCCGCACACAACATTTCCGACGGTATCCTGCTGCACGTGGGCAAGGTCTGCTCCCAACTCGCCGAGGACAAGCTCATCAGTGAGTGGCGAT
Source organism: Pseudomonas sp. PKS (assembly GCF_051913525.1). Classification (NCBI taxonomy): domain Bacteria; kingdom Pseudomonadati; phylum Pseudomonadota; class Gammaproteobacteria; order Pseudomonadales; family Pseudomonadaceae; genus Pseudomonas; species Pseudomonas sp. PKS. The sequence continues at coordinate 145,136 of NZ_JBEGDO010000003.1, forward strand.
ACATGCTGCTGGAGCAACGTCTGAGCGCGTTCACCCACGCGCAAGGCACCTGCGAACGGATCAAAGCAACACCGATACCCTTTCCGTATACGCTGCTGCTGCATCGCACCATATACATTTTCTGCATACTGCTGCCCTTCGCCATGGCCGAACCATTAGGTTGGATGGCGCCGATTTTCACCCTGATCGTGAGCTACACGTTCTTTGGGCTGGATGCGATCAGCAATGAACTGGAAGACCCATTTGGACGAGATGAGAACGACCTGCCCACGGATGCGATGGTCCGCGTCATCGAGCGGGATGTGCTCGGTGCGCTTGGATGCCAGGACCTGCCACCGCCCTTGCAACCGGTAGGCTACATACTGAGTTGACCGGCTCGACCGAATATACCCGGGCAGTCCGACGTGCCTGTCGCAAGGGCCCGGCCTGCCAGCATCGAGCCTGCCTGGAAAGCTGAAGGCGCTTAGACGCTTAGAGGCAACGACACAGTCGAAGGTGGAGGGATAGTCAGCCCTTGGGCAATGGCACTGGCTTCAAGCTTCGCACGCTCCGCGTCCAGAAAAACATACGCGGCTTGCAGGGTGGCGATCTTCGCTTGTATTTCGGCCATCTTGCTGGCAACCAAGGCTGCGCCTTGCGCGCAATTGATCGTGTTACCCCGCTTGGCCGCCAGGATATCCCCGATCTCGGCGAGTGAAAAACCCGCACCCTGGGCACTCTGAATGAACGCCAGGTCGATAACGGTCTGATCGCTGTAGCTGCGGTAGTTGTTGGCCTGTCGATGGGCCACGATCAGCCCGAGCTTTTCGTAATAGCGCAATGCATGGCGGCCAAGTCCACTTCGGCGCTCCAACTCTCCAACATTCACCGTAAAAACTCCTTGACTGTAGAGTACGCTCTACACCTTAGCCTGCGCCCATCATCCAAACAAGGAATCAGGCATGAGCGTGGAATGCTTCGTCACAGGCGGCAGCGGATTTGTAGGCCAACATCTCCTGGCCCGTCTTACTGCGACAGGGCACAAGACCTGGGTGCTCATGCGCAATCCTGGAAACCTCGAGCGGCTCAGAGAGCAGGTAAGCCGACTGGGCGGTGACCCTGCGTATGTCCATGCCGTTGAAGGCGACATCAGCACAGAGGACCTTGGACTCAGCGAGGCGGACAAGGAGTGCGTGTCTTCGGCCTCGGTGGTCTTTCACCTTGCGGCGGATTTTTCCTGGGGGCTGACGATGGAACGCGCCCGCGCCGTGAATGTGCAAGGAGCGCTGAGAGTCGCCAAGCTTGCGGCGAGCCAGGACATCCGATTGCTCATGGTGGGCGGCTTCATGCTGCAAAACCTTGCCCACCTTGCCAGTATCGGCGTTGATGACGAGCGCCCTGAAAACACAGATTGGCCTGCAGTCTACGCCCGTGTGGGAGGCTACGAAGGCAGCAAGATCGAATCCCATTTCGCAGTCATCCGTTACATGCAGGATGCCGGCGCGGATTACACGGTCGTTCATCCGGCTACGGTCTGTGGCCATAGCGAGACTGGGCACATCCCGCAAGGACAACCTCTGGCCGACCTCATTCGAAACCTGGCACAAGGCCGGTTCAAAGCGATCCCTGGCTCTGCCAGACACTGGTTGCCATTGGTCAGCGTCGATTACCTGGTGAAGATGATAACCTGCGTGGCGTTCGACCCCTCGATGGCCAACCGGCAGGTCCTGGCGCTCTATGAGCACACCCCGAACCTGCAAGGGATGCTCGAGCAGATCGCAGGAACGCTGCAAGTCAAGGCACCTCGCCGCCATGTACCGATAGGATTGCTCAGGTGGATTTTGACGGTTCCGGGCCTGGCGGCGCGACTGGCGATCAGCGCCGAATCATTGGACTTCATTCAGACCCAGCGCTTCGACATGCGTCCTAGCGAGCATCTGGAGCACAAGTATCAGTTCACACACCCCGACATGGCGCGGACGCTGGAAAAGACGGTGCGCTACGTCAAAGGTTACTTGCCCCACTGAGGCAACCCGGTTGAGAGGGGCTCGAACAATACCTGTGACAACGGGCCCATGCTCCAAACGCATGCCACAGGACGCCGGTACCCATCGATAGAAACAAGTGCCCTGGGCACTCCAAAGACCCATGACAAGGAATGTATTCATGCAGTCTCATTTCGGCAAAGGCGTCCTCTTTGCCTTGGGCGCCGCAGCCCTGAATGCAACAATCGGCGTTCTCAGCAAGGTATTGATGAACAGTGGATTCAGCTCCAGCAGCATCGCCTTGATCAAAACGGTGCTCGGCTGCCTGCTGCTGTCGGTCCTGCTGATGTTTCTCAAGCGGCCCGCGACCACGGCCAAGTGGTTCCCTGCAGCGGTGTGTGCCTTTCTCGGCATTTTCGTGCTGTTCCACTTTGAAACCTCGGCCTACAGCCATTACGCCGCGGCGGGTGTCGTCGTGATTCTGATGGCGAGCGCTTCCATTTCCTCGATCCTGCTGGGACGCCTGGTCCTCCGTGACCCCATCACCGCCAACGCAACGGTAGGCGCCGGCTTGACGATCGCCGGTATTGCGGTGATTTTCGGCGCAGACCTGGGCCAAGGCTTCACGCCGCAAGGCGCAATACTGGCGTCGATTGGCGGCTGCGGTTATGGCGCATTTTCGGTGGCCATGAAACGCATGGGTGTTTCCGGCGGGCTGCATTTCACGCGGCAGCTGTTGTTTTTCGGAAGTCTTTACCTGCTGATGCCAGCCGCGACCGATGGTTTCATCCTGGGCGAACTGTCGCTGGCGGCGATCACGGCGTTGTTGGCATTGGCGGCATTGCCGACCATCCTGGGTTTCTTTTGTACCACCAAGGCCATCGAATATTTAAAGCCATCGCAAGTTCAAGCACTGGAACTGACCGAGCCGCTGTTTGCTGCACTGCTGGCGTTCGTGATGCTCAATGAGGTGCCGCGAGACACGCTGTACCTGGGGGCTGGCCTGATTCTCTTTGGCCTGTGCTTCTCCAACGAGCTGATCCGACTGGGCAAGAAGGCGCCACAGCCGTCCGGCGTGTAGTTCGTCTTCAGAAGCTCCGACACGACGCGAGCCGGCGCCCCGAGGTGCGCCGGCTCGCGTCGCTGCATTACCAGACCGCGATGTCGTACGTCAGGTAGATTCGGTTGCTGTCGCGACCGCGGGAAAAATCAGAACGGTAGACATAGTTGCGCAGTTTCACGCCCAACCCTTTGACGGGGCCGGACTGCACAACGTAGGCGAGTTCCATATCACGCTCCCATTCGTTGAGCTCAGCGTCAGCGGAGCGACCATTGTCCCCGCTCAGGTAGCGCGCCATGAAGGTCAGCCCGGGGATACCGGCCGCTGCAAAGTTGTAGGCGTAGCTTGCCATCCAGGTTTTCTCTTCCTCCTCGATGAACTTACCGATGCCGACGTTGCTGAACGAGTAGACCGTCGCGCCGCTGATGTATGGCAGCCCAGCATCGCCGTCGAGCACTTGGTAACCGGCACCGACGGTGTGCCCGGAGTGGGTATACGACACCTGCCCACTGAACATGTCGTTGTCGATCTTGCCGCCGTGAGCGGCTCCGCTGTCGCGGCTTTTGAAGTAGCGCACGTCGGTGGTGAACACCCCGCCGGCCAGCGGCAGGTCGTGTACCAGGCCGGCGTAGTCCTGACGGTAGAAGTGTTCGAGCTGGCCGTGGAAGTAGCTCACACGCAGTTGCTTGTTGATGGCGTAGTCAGCGCCGGCAAAGCTGAAATCGCCAGACTCCTCGCCACCATAGCCATCCAGGTACAGGCCCGTGCTATCGGACGAGTCCCGCTGTTTGAAGCGATCCAGGTGGCCGGCGGTCAGGGTCAGCCCTTCGACATCGGTACTGGTCAGTTGCGTGCCTTGGTAGGTCTGAGGCAGTAGCCGCGCATCGTTGTAGACCAACACCGGCGTCTTGGGCAGCAAGGTGCCATGCTTGACCACGGTCTGCCCCACGCGCGCCTTGGCCGTCACCCCGGCGCTGGCGAATTCGTCTGCGGCACGGCCATCGTCGTGGACCGGCAGCAAGCCGGTACCGCTGCGCCCACGGCCCGAATCGAGCCGGACACCGACCAGCCCCAGGGCATCGAGCCCCACACCCAGCGGGCCTTGAGTAAACCCTGATTGGTAATCGAGCAGGAAACCTTGCGCCCATTCCACCCGCTCACTCTTGGCGTTCGCGGCAGCGCGGGGGCTCATGCCCTGTTCGTCACGGAAGTTTTCGTTGAAATAGACATTGCGCAGCTGCAGCTTGAGCTTGCCGTCATCGATGAATCCGGCAGCGCCGGCCACAGGCAGCCAGCCGCAGAGCAGGCCACAGGTGGCCCCACGGAAAACAGCTCGGGACATGTTCGGTACTCTAGTTGTTGTTCTTGGATAGAGGTGGGCGCCAGGAGCGCCCCATGCAGATCAGACGAAGAAGGACAGCGCCCCCGTGAGCAACGCCAGTGCCGTGATCACCAGCGAGGTGAGTACCGCCCATTTGACGGTGGCTTTCTGGAAGTCGCCGATATCGCGATCGACCATGCCCACCAGCAGCAAGGTCGAAGCCACCAACGGGCTCATCAGGTGTACCGGCTGCCCCAGCACCGAGGCACGGGCGATTTCGACCGGGTCGATGCCATAGGCGGCAGCCGCGTTGGCCAGGATCGGCACCACGCCAAAGTAATAGGCGTCGTTGGACAGCACGAAGGTCAGCGGCATGCTGGTCAGCGCCACCACCAGCGGGAACCAGTGGCTCCAGGCCTCGGGAATCCAGTCGACCAGGGTCTGCGCCAGGGCATCGACCATCTTGGTGCCGGAGAAGATGCCCGCGAAGATACCGGCGGCGAAGACCAGCAGCACCACAGTCATGGCATTGCCCGAGTGGGCGAGGATGCGTTCCTTCTGCAGCTCCAGCTGCGGGTAGTTGATCATCAGCGCCGCGACGAAACCGATCATGAACAGCAGCGCGGAGTGCATCACACCCATCACCAAGGCCGTCATGACGGCAATTACCAGCACCAGATTCACGTACGCCAGCCGTGGGCGCTTGTGCGGGTTGTCGCCGAGGATTTCCTTGATGTAGCAATTGCCACCACCGGACTCCAGGGCGATGTTGCCGATACGTCGACGCTCGGCACGGCCCAGCAGGTAGGCGGTGAACACCACCCAGGCCGCACCACCGATCACGGTCGGCAGCATCGGGATGAAATACTCGGTCGCATCCAGCCCGAGCGCGGCGATGGCCCGGGTCGCCGGCCCGCCCCAGGGGCTCATGCCGCTCATGATGCTCAGCGACAGCATGGATACCGTGGCCAGGATCATCGGGTTCATGCCGATGCGCTTGTACAGCGGCAGCATGGCCGCACAGGTGATCATGTAGGTGGTGGTGCCGTCACCGTCCAGTGCCACCAGCAGCGACAGCAGCGCCGTACCGATGGCGATCTTGATCGGGTCGCCATTGACGCGTTTGAGAATCTTGCGGATCAGCGGGTCGAACAGGCCAGCATCGATCATCAGGCCGAAGAACAGGATGGCGAACAGCAACAGTGCCGCCGAGGGCGCCACCATCTTCAAGCCATCGAGCATCATCTTGCCCAGCTCGGGGGCAAAACCACCGATCACCGCGAAGACAATGGGTACCACGGTGAGCGCAACGATCGGCGACAGGCGTTTACTCATGATCAGGTAGGTGAAGGTCACCACCATGATCAGGCCCAGGAGTGCGAGCATGGTCTTTTCTCTTGTTTTTATTGTGTTGCGGCCATCGGCAAGGCAGACGGCCCCCTACCCCACTCGGCATCGCTGGGATGTCGAGTGGGATTTTACGTCAACGATGGGAGGTGGAAGAGGCTTTCAGCCGTGATGCCGAGGCTCGGCAGACCAGTCGGCCTGTGCAATCTGCGTCTCAACCGGTGTAGCCGGGGTGCCGTTCAGGCGACGCAGCAAGGTTTCCCGTTCACAGGCGTTCTCCGACAGCGAGATGACCACGGTGGCCACGGCGTTGCTGGCCAGGCTGGTCAGGGCCCGCGCTTCGGACATGAAGCGATCGATGCCGATCAGCAAGGCAAGCCCTGCCAACGGGATGTCATGGATGACGGTCAAGGTCGAGGCCAGCGCCACGAAACCACTGCCGGTCACACCTGCAGCGCCCTTGGACGACAACAGCATGATCGCCAGCATCGTCACCGTCTGGCCGAGGCTCAGGTCGATGTTGCAGGCCTGGGCGATGAACACCGCCGCCAGCGACAGGTAGATGGCGGTACCGTCGAGGTTGAAGGAATAGCCGGTCGGCAGCACCAGCCCCACCACACCTTTCTTGCACCCCAGCTTCTCGAGTTTTTCCAGCATGCGCGGCAGCACCGGCTCGGTGGACGATGTGCCGAGCACCACCAGAAACTCCTCGCGGAAGTAACGCAGCAGCTTCCACAGGCTGAAGCCGTGCGCGCGGCAGATGCCACCGAGCACCACCAGCACGAAGAACGCGCAGGCGATGTAGAGCGTGCCGACCAGCTTGGCCAATGCGCCCAAGGAGGTCACGCCGTACTGCCCGACGGTGAAGGCCAGCGCCCCGAAGGCGCCGACCGGGGCGAAGCGCATCAGGTAGCCGAAGATGCGAAACACCATGGTCGAGGCCGACTCCAGCACATCGAGTACCGGCTTGCCTTTCTCGCCCATGGACGACAGGGCAAAACCGCTGAGCACCGCGATGAACAACACCGGCAGCACTTCACCCTTGTTGAACGCCCCGATGAAGGTGTCCGGAATGATGTGCATGAAGAAATCGACCACGCTGAGCTTCGCCGCAGAGGTGGCGTATTGGCCAAGGCCCTCGGTGCTGAGGGTGGCCGGGTCTATGTTCATGCCCACACCCGGGCGGAACAGGTACACCGCTGCCAGGCCGATGATCAGGCTGACGATCGTCAGCCCCAGGAACAACAGCAAGGTCTTGCTCATCAACCGACCCAGCGAGCGCTTGTCGGTCATGCCGGCGATGCCGGTCACGATGGTGCAGAAGACGACCGGGGCGATCATCATCTTGATCAGCTTGATGAACGCATCGCCCAGTGGCTTGAGCGCAACGGCCTGTTGCGCCCAGAAGTGACCGACCACCACGCCCAGCAGGACGGCGCAGAGGATCTGGAAATACAGTGATTTCGCGAGTTTCATGAGGCATCACCCATTGTTGAAATTGTGCGGATGTGCGGGTTGCGATGTGATGCAAGCAGCTGCCTACCCCGCCAGCCTGCGCAAGGTTGGGGCGTAGACGAAGCCTGAAAACAGCCGGCGGGCGGTTCTAACCACAGAAGCCTGGAGCGTCTTGCCATCGGCGCCGCTGCGCGAAAGCGCGACGTCGATGCCGCCGCTGGGGTGCTCCAGGCGGACTTCCTCCAGGTGCTGTGCTTGTTCGCCAAGCATGTCCATGATCACGGTGCCCGGGATGACGCAGGCAGTCGCCAGCCCGATTGCACCTGTGATGGCCAAGGCGCGATGGCAGTTGTGAGGCATGAAGTAGCGCACTTGCAGCGTGCCGTCATAGCGTGGCGGGGAAACCAGTACGGGCTTTGGGATCACCATGCCGCTGACATCGCCCAGCCCCATGGCCTTGCCAGCCTTCAGGCGCAAGGCCTCCAGACGTTGCAGCAGGCGGGTGTCGGCATCCAGCTGTGCGGGGGTCTCGGAGCCGGTCACGCCCAGCTGGCTGGCCTCGACGATCATCATCGGCATGGCCATGTCGATGCAGGTCACCGGCACGCCGTCGATCACATCCTGGGCCTGGCCCGTGGGGAACAGCTTGCCGGTCTTGCTGCCTACCGCGTCGAGGAAGGTCAGGTGCACCGGGGCGGCAGTGCCAGGTACGCCGTCGATTGCCGTGCGGCCTTCGTAACGCACGATGCCACCGGGCGTTTCCACCAGCGAATTGACAAAGGTGTTGGTGTTCAAGTTACGGATGCGTACCAGGGTCTTGCCATCCTGGGCCTTGACCAGCCCTTGCTCGATGGCGAACGGGCCAACGGCGCAGAGCATGTTGCCGCAGTTGGGGGCGGTATCGACCCGGCGCTGGGCGACCATGACCTGGACGAAGAGGTAGTCGACATCGGCGTCGGCATGCAGCGAGGGGCTGACGATCGCCACCTTGCTGGTCTGCGGGCTACCGCCGCCGATCCCGTCGATTTCCAGTTCATGCCCGGAACCCATCAGGTTGATCAGCAATTCGTCGCGTTCGACCACATTGGCAGGAAGATCCCATGCATGGAAAAAGGGCCCCTTGGAGGTGCCGCCGCGCATGAGTACGCAAGGAATTCGTTGCATGATTTCGCACTCTTGTTGATCAATGGACATCATTGATGTTGTGGACACAAGATTGACAGGGATGGATAAATCAATCCAATGCAAATATCGTAGTTATTATTGCGATTGGTGAATCAATCCAGAGCCAGGGCCAAAGAGCGATCCGAGATGGAATACGAGCTGCAAGACATACGATCTTTCGTGAAAATCGCCGAACTGGGCAGCTTCCATGAAGCGGCTGAAGCGCTGCATCTGTCCCAACCCGCCCTGAGTCGGCGGATAAAAAAGCTCGAGGAAGGATTGGGCACCTCCCTGCTGGAGCGCACGACCCGCCGCGTCAGCCTGACCAGTGTCGGGCGGGACTTTCTGCCCAAAGCCAGGCGCCTGCTGGATGACTTCGAGGATTCGATCCTGAGCATTCGCGAACTCGCCGAACGACAGACCGGCCAGGTCACCCTCGCCTGCATCCCGACCGCGGCGTTTTATTTCCTGCCGTCGGTGATCCGCGACTACAACGAGCAGTACCCCAAGATCCGCATCCGCCTGCTGGACCTCAGCGCCAACGACGGGCTCGAGGCCGTGCTGCGGGGCGAGGCCGACTTCGGCATCAACATGATGAGCGGCCAGCACCCGGACATCGAGTTCGTCTCCCTGGTGCAGGAGCATTTTGTCCTGGCCTGCCGTCGGGACCACAAGCTGGCGAACCGCGACGCGGTGACCTGGACAGAACTGGCCGACTACCGACTGATCGGCGTAGGCCGCCTGAGCGGCAACCGGATGCTGCTGGACCATGCCCTGTCCGGGCTCAACCTGCGGCCCAAGTGGTTTTATGAGGTCCAGCATCTGTCCACCTCGCTGGGCATGGTCGAGGCCGGGCTGGGTGTGTCGGCCATGCCCAGCCTCGCCATGCCCAGCGCCGATCACCCGACGCTGGTCAGCGTGCCGCTGATCGAACCCCAGGTCACCCGCACCCTGGGGCTGGTCTACCGACGCGGGGCATCGCTGTCGCCGGCGGCGGAGAAGTTCGTGTCGATCCTGTTGGACAAATGGCCTAACCGGTGAGCGAAACGCGCAGAACGGTATAGGGGAGAAACCGGCGGCATTCATGGTTCACTCCCCTCCCAGACCCAGGTCATTGGGTCGACGCTTTTCGATCGCGAACTTGAGCAGTGCCGCACTGCGGAACAGGCCATGGGCGAACTTGCCGTAGGGCAGCGTGATGAACAGCGCCATGACGGTGCCCAGATGGATCGCCAGCAGGATCGCCATCGCGGCGGTGTCGCGCAGGCCCAGCAGGGCAAGGCCCGTGGCGCTGACCAGCAAGAGCAGCAGGATGAACGCCCGGTCCATGGGCCGCTGGGCAACATCGCCCTGCTCCGGCGCCCGGCGCAGGTTCAGCGCCAGTAACCCGGCGGGTCCGACGATCAGGCCCAGACCACCCAAGGTCCCCAGCAACACCGGTGCGCTCAGCAGCGGGTACGGCGCCGGGTAGCCCAACAGGTAGTGGTAGCCGGTGGCAACCGCCGTGGCGGCGAAGCACAACATGAAGCCGTAGAAGGTGAAGTGATGGAAGCGTCGGCGCCAGAGGGTGTAGCGATCATCGGCGTTGTTGCAGCCCTGGCCATGCCCACCGTCCAGATACTTCAGGGTCAGCGCCGCGCTCGAGGCCTCGAGCACCGCTCCCTTGGCCGGTTGCGCCTGGGCCTGGGCAGGCGAGACCGAGCGCCAGAAACGACGCACCGCCACCGCCAGCGCCACACCTGCGGCGGCAAAGACACTGCCGAACATCAACGCCAAGGTGTTATGCGGGAAGACCGCATAGAAATTCCCCGCCAACCGCCCGGGCAACAGCGTACCGTTGGCCCACAATGCCAGCAGTAAAAACAGCGACAAGGCCACTGCCAAGGCACTGGCGACATAAGTGCCGTTGTGCCGATACAGCCGCCCGAAGAGACTCGGCCAGGCGTATTCGGCATAGGTCTGCCCGCGCACCTTGGCCATGGCCTGGGGCACGTTGACAGCGAATTCGTGCGGCTGGGCATACTGACAGGCGTGCAGGCAAGCGCCGCAGTTGTGGCACAGATTGGCCAGGTAATGGATATCGGCCTTGCCGAACTCCAGCCTGCGGGTCATGGCCGGGAACACGGCGCAAAAGCCCTCGCAGTATCGGCAGGCATTGCAGATCCGCATTTGCCGGTCCACTTCCTGCTCCTCAAGGTTCAACACCGGGATCAGAGCGAGGGCCGGCTGGGCGGCATCAGGTTGGCGGGATTCAGGCAGTTGCGCGGTCATGGCGATTCTCTTGTTCTGGATATACATGGCCGGCGGCCGCCGCGGCGCTGGTCCCGGCGATACGGCCGAAGGCAGTGCCGATGGACATGCCGACACCCGCGGTGTAGCCCTTGCCGAGCACATTGCCCGCCATCATCTCGCCGGCGACGAACAGGTTCGGGCTGGGCCGTCCACCGAAATGGACCGCGGCGGTTTCGTCGGTGCGCAGCCCCAGGTAGGTGAAGGTGACGCCGGGGCGCAGCGGGTAGCCGTAGTAAGGAGGGGTATCGATCGGTCGTGCCCAGTGGCTCTTCACAGGCTCCAGGCCCAGGGTGTGGCAGTCGTCCAGCCGGGTGTGGTCGAAGGTGCCGGCCTGACAGGCCCGATTGTAGGCCTGCACGGTGTCGACGAAGGGCTGTACGGGCAAGCCGAGCAGGCCGGCCAGGGCTTCCAGGCTATCGGCGGTGGCACCCGGGAAGACCGGCGGCATGAACCGGCCAAGGGCTTTCTGGTCGATGATCGAGAAGCCCACCTGCCCGGGCTGTTGGGCCACCAGCCGTCCCCAGATGGCATAACGCTTGGGCCAGAAGTCTTCGCCTTCATCATAGAAACGCTGACCGTCGCGATTGACCACCACGCCCAGCGACACACAATCGATGCGCGTACAGATGCCGCCGTCGTACAACGGAGCCCGGGCATCGATCGCCACCATGTGCGCCTGTGTCGGGTCGCCGATCGTGTCGGCGCCCTGTTCGATCATGCGGCGCAACAGAACCCCATCGTTGAAACGCGTACCGCGAATCAGGAAGTTGTCCGAAGGCCACTCCCCTCGTTCGTTCTGCCCCCAGGCCTCGCGCAACCACTGGCGGTTGGACTCGAAACCACCGGCGGCGAGCACGCAACTGCGCGCCTCGATGCGTTCGGCAGGCAAGTGTCGGCCTTGGACCTCACGCGCCGGCACATGCGCGGCAACGAAGCGTCCGTTGTGCAGTTCGATATCGGCGACGGGGGTGTCGTAGCGTATCTGTACGCCCAGGTTCTCGGCACTGCGAAAGTACGCATTGACCAGCGCCTTGCCGCCGCCCATGAAGAACGCGTTGGTTCGAGCGGTATGCAGCGCACCGGATAACGACGGCTGGAAGTGCACGCCATGGCGGCGCATCCAGTCGCGGCAATTGGAGGACGCGCGAATCACCAGGCGCGCGAGCGCTTCGTCGGTCTGGCCACCGGTGACCTTGAGCAGGTCCTGCCAGAACTCTTCTTCTGGGTATGACTCGACCAGCACATCCTGCGGCCCGTCATGCATGCAGCGCAGGTTGCGGGTATGTTGGGAATTGCCGCCCCGCCAGGCACGAGGGGCCGCTTCGAGCAGCATCACGCTGGCTCCGGCCTCCCGCGCCATCAGCGCGGCACAGAGGGCGGCATTGCCCCCTCCGATGACAAGCACATCGATCATTTCGCCTCCAGATCACGAGGAGCCGACTGTTCGGGTGCTCCTCGTGATCGGGGACTCTAATGAGCGGACAGGGACGGCGAAACGCGATCGCCGAGGGGAGGCATTCAGTTTTGCTAAAGGGTCCTCGACGGCAACGGTGTGCACAGGTTCAAAGTAACCGGGCGCCAGGCCACCGCCCCTGCTCCACCAGCTCCCGCGCGAGCTCCTGCAGGACGATCCGGGTCGCCAACGCCGCCGGCGAGAGTTCGTCATCGGTGAGGCTGACGATCACGTTACGCCGCTGCGCCTGAGCCTCATCGATGGCGAACACACGCAAGCCCGCCTGGTGCGCCCGGGCCACCGTCGCGCCGGGCTGGATGGTGGCGGCGTGACCTGCACAGACACAATCCATCAACAGCGACAGGCCATCGATTTCCATGACGATGTTGGCCTCCAGCCCGGCCCGCTCGAAGATCGAACGTAGTGTCGTGCGCAGGCCATGCTGTGTGCTGGGCATCACCAACGCAAGCGTAGCGATCTGTTCCAGCGTGAGGGACTCGCCCCAATCGGCCTTGACCAGCGGGGCGGGAATCAGGACGAACAGCCGCTCGTTCAGAAGCGGCCGGACATCCAGCCGCGGCCCCGTCTCCGCCTGGAACAGCACCGCCAAGTCGAGGTGCCTGGCATTGAGTTGGTTCATCAGGTAGCCGGAGAGCATTTCCACCAGATGCAGACGGATATCGGGATAGCGTTCGCGCATCCTGTCGATCAAGGCCAGGCCGAGAATCGAGGCGGTGGTCGGCGCAAGCCCCACGCTGGCATAGCCGCTCATGCGCCCGCTTTGCGCGGCAAGAACGGCATGCTCGGCCTGGCGAAGCGCCAGGCGTGCATGGTATTCGAAGGCCAGGCCCGCCGCCGTCGGCGAGACGCCCGTACTCGAACGCGTCAAAAGCCGGGTACTCACCTCGCTCTCCAGCTTCGACAGTTGCTGGCTCAATGCAGAAGCGCCGACCCCAAGTTCGAGCGCAGCCCTGCCCAAGCTGCCGTGCTCCAACACACTCAGGAAATAGCGAAGTTGGCGTAACTCCATACAAGTCTCTTTCAACGATGGGGGACCGGTGCGCTACCATGTTAAAGGTATTTGCACCTCGAGGTCGGTTGCGCTTGATCAGTCGGTGCACCTTGGGTTGGCCAAGGCACGATGGGATGGGAGCCGAACCTTCAAGTGGAACAGCGCCGCGTTCAACCGCTGTCAGCGCAGACCTCTCGCAACACGTTGCGCATCCACTGATGGGCAGGGTCCGCTGCGAAGCGCGGATGCCAGAGAAGTGACACGGTAAACGTTGGTGTGGGTACCGGCAGGGCGAATGTGTGCATGCCCTGGCGTAGGTTGGCAGTATGTCGTTCGGGCACACTGGCGATAAGGTCGGACACCCGGGCCAACCCCACCGCCGTTGAAAAGCCGCCGACGATTGTCATCACCTTGCGTTCAAGCCCAAGCACGTGCAGCGCGTCGTCGATCTCCCCTCTCTCGGCTCCCGTCCGCGACACCAGAATATGCTGGCCTTGGGCATAGCGGGCTGCGGTGACCTTGCCCCGAGTCAGGGGGTGCCCTGCGCGCACGACGCCCACATGGTTGTCCCTGAACAACGCCTGAGTGAATAGCTCAGGCGCTGTCGAAGGCTCTATAACACCGGTTTCCAGGTCTACCATGCCTTCGCGCAGCGCCTTGCTGTCTTTGTCCGGCTTCTGCAGGAAGCACAAGCGCACACCGGGGGCCTGCTCGCCAACTCGGGCAATGAGCGCAGGTCCGAAACACTCCACGAAGCCCTCGCTGGTTCTGAGGGTGAAGGTTCTAACCAGTCCCTTAAGATCAAGTGTCTGGGACGGGCGCAAGACCGTCTGCGCCTCGCTCACCAGTTGGCTGACCCGTTCGCGTAGCTCGATCGCCCTGGGCGTAGGCACAAGCCCTCGCCCGGCCCTGACCAACAGCGGATCCCCTGTCGTCTCACGCAGGCGTGCAAGGGCACGGCTCATGGCCGAAGGGCTCAGGTGCAGGCGCTTGGCGGCCCCGGCCACACTGCCCTCGGCAAGGACAGCGTCGAGAGTAATGAGCAAGTTCAGGTCTGGCGTGGTCATGGATGGATGTTAGCGCACCCACGTCCAGATATGGCGTCTGGTGCATCAATAAAGTGCAACCCGTGCGTCTTCCGCCACCCCTTGGCGCTCCCTACAGTCGATCCATCGGTACATCCGTAACGAAATCGACCTGGAGAGCCCATATGAACACGCTGGAAAAATTCATTGGTGATGTGCGGTCCGTATGGGGACCGTTGAGTTCAGAGGTGGTTGCCGGCTGCCAGCAATACTTGGAGACCCTGGTGAACTCACCTGTGACAGAGCCATGGCTGGCAACCTTGCACCTGGAAGCCTCCGAACGACGAGAGCTTCACCGAGACCCGGATCATGGCTTTGTCCTGCTCGCACACACCGAGCCCACGGGACTGTACCGCCCACCTCATGACCATGGCAGGGCTTGGGTCATCTATGCAGTCCAGCAAGGTGCCATCGAAGTGACCACCTATGCCCGGATTGAAGACCCAGACGGCAGTATGAAGCTGGTGAGGCGCGCAGCCACGGTGATCTGGGCCGGACAGAGCCAGCTGTACCTGCCGGGAGACATCCATGACACACGCTGCATCGATGGCCCTGCGCTGCTCTTTCGCTTTACCGAAAGAGACCTGAAGAAAGAAGAAAAAGAGGCTGGCCGCCTGACCCGCTACGTCGACCAGGCTGGCACCTGGATCCCCGAGACAGGGCTGTGAACATCCCCTGCGACCAGGACGGTCCCGCATCGGCCACGATGGCACATGGCAACCGCCCTGAGCCTTCCCCCGCCATCGCGATCGGGGCCGTGCTGGCGGCCATGGTATTGGTGGTACTGAACACGACCATGGCAACCGTTGCCTTGCCGACGATGGCCGACGCCCTGCAGGTCACCCCGGCTACCGCTACGTGGATACTGACCGCCTACCAGGCAGCGCTGCTGATGGCACTGCTGCCCTGCGCCGCACTCGGGGAGCGTCTTGGTTATCGTCGGGTGTTCGGTTGGGGCGTGTGGCTGTTCACCGGCGCCAGCGTGCTCTGTGCCCTTTCCCCTTCCCTGCCATGCCTCATCGCTGGCCGTTTACTGCAAGGGCTGGGCGGGGCCGCGGTGATGGCCTTGGGAATGGCGCTACTACGCCGAGTGGTCACACATCGGCGACTGGGTGTCGCCATTGGCTGGAATGCCCTGGCCGTTGCCCTGTCATCGGCCACCGGCCCGGTGATCGGTGCGGGCCTTCTAACGATTGCGCAGTGGCCCTGGCTCTTTGCAGCCCCCCTTCCACTGGCGGCAGCCGTGTTGTTCGCTACCAGGGCGCTACCCGACTCGTCCTGCACATCGCACCCTCTGGACTTCATCAGCATGCTGTTGAACGCAGGGGGCTTCGCGACACTGATCACCGCCGCCGGAGTCGTCACCAGCAGCCCGCAGACCGCTGGTGCGTTGCTGGCCGGCGCCCTCATTCAACTGTGGTTGTTAGTGCAAAGAGAAAAGACCAAGGCAGCACCACTACTCCCGCTAGATCTATTGGCCTGCCGATCCTTGCGCGTGTCTGTGGTCAGTTCGATCTTGTGCTTCGCGGGCCAAACGGCAGGCATGGTCGCCCTGTCGTTCTTGCTGCAGCAAACGCTTGGCCTGGGAGCTTGGATGGCAGGGCTACTCTTGGCGCCCTGGCCCTTGATGGTCGCCTTGACGGCGCCGTTCGCTGGTCGCCTTGCAGACCGAGCGCCCACCACAGCGCTGTGTTTGCTAGGTGGCCTGTGCCTTGCCATTGGGCTCGGCGCCGCTTCGCAGGTCCAGACAACAGGCTCAGCCCTGGTGTTGGTACCACTGTGCCTGCTGTGTGGCTTTGGCTTCAGCCTCTTCAACGTGGCCAACAATCGCAACATGTTCATGACTGCCCCTCTCCAACGAAGCGGCGCCATGGGTGGCTTGCAAGGCACGGCGCGATTGATCGGACAATCTGCGGGCGGGGTGATCATCAGCGCACTGTTCACGCTATTCAGCCACGAGTCAGTGCCCCAGATCGGCCTTGGCATCGGTGCGATGCTGACCCTGACCTCGGCACTGGCAGGTTTGCAGCGAGGTAAGTCGATTAACACCGCGAAGCATGACAATACGCAGAGCCGCAGGTGAACAGCGCCTGTCTCGCCACCTGATGACTGGCAAGGTCGACATGGACAAGCTCCAGGCGGGTGGTTTGCAAACGCAAAAAGGGCGACCCTTTCGGATCGCCCTTTTCGGTGCCCGGAAACCCGGGGCTTTGTTTGGTAGGCACAATTGGACTCGAACCAACGACCCCCACCATGTCAAGGTGGTGCTCTAACCAACTGAGCTATGTGCCTGTCGATGAGGGCGCATTCTACGCGCTCCAAAATCGCTGTCAACTGTTTTTTTCGCGCTAACCCACTGAATCTTAAAAATATTTACCCGACGCGAAGCGACGGGGGGAGTAAAGGATTTTCAACAGACGACTAGCGGGTGTTTATTATTATTGATAGCATCGGTACATTCGTTAAAAATATAAAACACGAGGTTCCCCGAGCATGGCCAATACCCCCTACCCCCAGTCCTACTACGCCGCCTCGGCCAACCCGGTGCCGCCACGTCCGGCGCTGCAGGGTGAGGTGGAGACTGACATCTGCATCATCGGTGCCGGCTACACCGGTCTGTCCAGCGCCCTGTTCCTGTTGGAAAACGGCTTCAAGGTGAGCATCGTCGAGGCTGCCAAGGTTGGCTTCGGCGCATCGGGCCGTAACGGCGGCCAGATCGTCAACAGCTACAGCCGCGACATCGACGTCATCGAGCGTACTGTCGGCCCCAAGCAGGCGCAACTGCTGGGTCAGATGGCCTTCGAAGGCGGGCGCATCATTCGTGAGCGTGTGGCCAAGTACAACATCCAGTGCGATCTGAAGGACGGCGGCGTGTTCGCTGCACTGAGCGCCAAGCAGATGGGCCACCTGGAGTCGCAAAAGCGCCTGTGGGAACGTTTCGGCCACACCCAGCTGGAGCTGATGGACCAGAAGCGCATCCGCGAAGTGGTCGCCTGCGACAACTATGTCGGTGGCATGCTGGACATGAGCGGCGGCCACATTCACCCACTGAACCTGGCCCTGGGCGAAGCTGCCGCGGTCGAGTCGCTGGGTGGCGTGATCTATGAACAGACCCCAGCCGTGCGCATCGAGCGTGGTGCCAACCCGGTCGTGCACACCCCGCAAGGCAAGGTGCGCGCCAAGTTCATCATCGTTGCCGGTAACGCCTACCTGGGTAACCTGGTACCAGAGCTGGCAGCCAAGTCCATGCCATGCGGCACCCAGGTGATCACCACCGAGCCGCTGGGCGAGGAACTGGCCCGCACCCTGCTGCCGCAGGACTACTGCGTCGAGGACTGCAACTACCTGCTTGACTACTACCGCCTGACCAGCGACAAGCGCCTGATCTTCGGCGGTGGCGTGGTCTACGGTGCTCGCGACCCGGCCAACATCGAAGCAATCATCCGTCCGAAGATGCTCAAAGCCTTCCCGCAGCTCAAAGACGTGAAGATCGACTTCGCCTGGACCGGCAACTTCCTGCTGACCCTGTCGCGCCTGCCACAGGTGGGTCGTATTGGCGACAACATCTACTACTCCCAGGGCTGCTCCGGTCACGGCGTGACCTACACCCACCTGGCGGGCAAGGTTCTGGCCGAAGCCCTGCGCGGCCAGGCCGAGCGCTTCGACGCCTTCGCCGGTCTGCCGCACTACCCGTTCCCGGGTGGCCAGCTGCTGCGCGTACCGTTCAGCGCCCTGGGCGCCTGGTACTACAGCCTGCGCGACCGTCTGGGCATCTAAGACGAGCCGGGGCGACGAAAGCGTCGCCCCAGGTATTGTCGGTCCTATCGCGGGCCAAGTCCGCTCCTGGCTGCAGGCGCGAGCTTGGCCCGCGATTGCATTACTGGCCCAGGCTGCGGACCGCCTGCTTCGCCGCGATTTCCTGGCCTGCCCGGGCCAGTTCGTCGGCGGCCTGCAGCCAGCGCTGACGGTCCACCTGGGCCGGCAGCTGCTTCGGTGGCTGTACCAGCACTGCCCAACTTCCCGTCTTCGCCCACGCGGCCTCGAAATCATCGAACGCCATCAACAGGCGACGCTGCATCCCCGAACGCAACAGCACCCGCCCTTTGTAGCTGTCATAGCCAATCAGCACCGCGTAGCGTGGCTCACTCCAAAAGGCCGAGCCTTCTTCGTAACGCACTAGCACCGGGTTGCCTGCCGCCACCTGGGTCAGCAAGGCCTCCAGGCGCTTGTCCAGCGGGTAGACGACCATGCCGTACTCACGCGCCACCTTGGGAATGCCCGTGCCCAGGGCGTCGGCGCCCTGTGGCAGGTTGAGGGGCTTTTCAAGCAAGCCCGGCGTGATGCCCACGCCCTGTTGCGACAGCAGGGCCGCCAGTGCCATGGCCCCGCTGTGATTGGCCTTGCCGCGATAGAACGGCACGCTGCTGATCTCGACCCGCTGCGCCTGGCCCTTCGCCACAGGCGATGGACCGCTGGCGCAACCGACCAAGCTGGCCGCGACCAGGCACGCAGCCAGCAGCCGGCGCGATGAAGTGAAGGTTTCTTGCAACATGGGCACTCGCTTGTTCCGTCGCCAGGCAGGCAGCGCCCGGCCCTGGGTTCCGATCATAGGCTGGGCGCGTGTTTGGGTATAGCCCGTCACCGGCTTGGAACGAAATGGCCCAAGGGAATAGACCTTCGGTCAATGGAACGCACCGCCCGGCGGGCTAGACTAAAGCAGTGTCTGGAAGGCGAGCCCCGTGCCCGCCTGAGAGAAGGAGGCACACATGAGCCTGACAATGGCGCTTCTGATGTTGGTGGGGATGTGGTTGAGCGTCGCCGCCGCCATGCTGTGGGGGGTGTTGCGCATCGTGCGCCGGCATTCCCACCCTCACCTGCCACCGCAAACGTTGCCCAAACCACAGCCGGCGCGTCGTGCGCGGCGGCACGCAGGGGCGCACTGACCGTTCAACCCAGCCTGCCAGCGCGGCCCACACGGGAAAGACCGCTCCCTAACTCCAGCCCCTGAACCCTGAATAGCAGAGGGGGCGCACTGCGCCCCCTCGTTTGTGCTTCGAGCGATCAGCCCTCGGCAGCTTCGCGCTTGAGCCGAGCCCGGCGCGCCATGATGTTGAGCACTTCGATCGCGGTCGAGAAGGCCATAGCGGCGTACACGTAGCCTTTTGGCACATGGGCACCGAAGCCCTCGGCGATCAGGGTCATGCCGATCATGATCAGGAAGCCCAGCGCCAGCATCACCACGGTCGGGTTGTCGTTGATGAACTTGGCCAGCGGGTCGGCAGCTACCAGCATCACGACCACGGCGCTGATCACGGCGATGATCATGATCGGCAGGTGCTCGGTCATGCCCACGGCAGTAATGATGCTATCGATCGAGAAGACGATGTCGAGCATCAGGATCTGGCCGATCGCGGCGGCAAAGCCCAGGGTGACGGTGGATCCAGCCTTGGCTTCTTCCTTGGCGCCATGGGGGTCGACGTTCTCGTGGATCTCCTTGGTCGCTTTCCATAGCAGGAACAGGCCACCGGCGATGAGGATCATGTCCTTCCACGAGAAGCTGTGGCCGAACACATCGATTACAGGCTCGGTCAACTGGACGATCCAGGCCACGGTCGAGAGCAACGCCAGGCGCATGACCAGCGCCATGCTGATACCGATACGCCGCGCCTTGGAGCGGTAGGCCTCAGGCAGCTTGTTGGTCAAGATCGAGATGAAGATCAGGTTGTCGATGCCCAGCACGATTTCCATGGCCACCAGCGTGGCCAGGGCGACCCAGGCAGCGGGGCTTGCAGCGAGTTCCAGCAAATATTCCATGATTTAGTCCTGCATCGGGTCCGGGTCAGATGTCCTGGGTGTCGCTTTTGTCTTCAGCAGCCTTGGGCTTGGCGCCCTCCGAGCCGATGGCCTCGCTCAGGGCCTGCTGGGCAGCTTCGTTGGTCTTGTCGATCGCCTGCTTGGCCGACTCGGCGGCCTGGTCGAGCATCTGCTGGGCGGACTTCTCGGCCTGGTCGCAGCCAGCAAGGCTGAACAGGGCCAAGGCCAGCACCAAGGGCGTGCCGATGGATTTGAGTTGCAACATGGGGTCCTCGCTTGTCCAATTTCCGGCGCTGCTTGCAGCGCCTTATGGGTGGGCATTCTAGAGAACGCCATACATCAGGAAAATTCGTATTTTCAGCGGTTATACTTCGGTTTTTACGAATCGGGAAAGTGCCGGATGCTCAATTATCGCCAGCTGCACTACTTCTGGGTGGTGGCCAAGACCGGCAGCATCGCCCGCGCAAGCGAGCAACTGAACCTGACGCCTCAGACCATCAGCGGGCAGATCAGCCTGTTCGAACAAGCCTACGGCCTGGAGCTGTTCCAGCGTGTCGGCAGGCAGTTGGAGCTGACCGAGACCGGCCGCCAGACGCTGGGCTATGCCGAACAGATGTTCCAGATCGGCGGTGAACTGGAAGCCTTGCTGCGCGCAGGGCCTCAGGAGCAGATCCTGTTTCGCGTGGGTGTCGCCGACGTCGTTCCCAAATCCATCGTCTATCGCCTGCTGGCCCCGACCATGGAATTGGACAACGTGCTGCGCATCAACTGCCGCGAAGACAAACTCGAACGCCTGCTGGCCGACCTGGCCATCCAGCGGCTGGACGTAGTGATCTCCGACAGCCCGATGCCCAGCCACCTGGACATCAAGGGCTACAGCCAGAAACTGGGCGAGTGTGGCCTGAGCTTCTTCGCCACCCCGGCGCTGGCGCGCCAGCATGCCCAGCCCTTCCCGGCCTGCCTGGACGATGCCCCGCTGTTGATCCCGGGCCAGGAGACCGTGGTCCGCAGCCGGTTGCTGCGCTGGCTGGCCGAACAGCAGCTGCATCCACGGATCATCGGCGAATTCGATGACAGCGCCCTGATGCAAGCCTTCGGGCAGTCCGGTAGCGGGATTTTCGTGGCGCCCAGCGTGATCGCCGAGGAAGTGTGCCGCCAGTATGGCGTCGAGCTGATCGGGCAGACCGAGGCGGTGAACGAGTCGTTCTATGCCATCTCGGTGGAGCGCAAGGTGACCCATCCAGGGATCGTGGCGATTACCGAGGGGGCGCGGCGAGATCTGTTTCATTGGTGATCCCACACCACGGGAAATACGGATTAGCCGGTAGAACGTGGAGCTCGCGGCAGTATGCGAAGCGGCCCGAACGTCCGAGCTCAGACCAGGCCTATAAAGCTCTGTGTTAAAGTTGCCGGTTTTACAAAAACGAGATTCCGCTGCACATGACCCCCGTCCTTCGTCTCATCAACCGCACCGGTCTGGTGACGCAAATCTGCATCGGCCTGGTGGCCGGCATCGCCCTGGCCCTGCTCGCCCCGGCCGTGGCCCGTGACCTGGCCTTTCTCGGCAAAGTGTTCGTCAGCGCGCTGAAAGCGGTGGCACCGGTACTGGTGTTCATCCTGGTCATGGCGTCGATCGCCAACCACCGCCACGGTCAGGAAACCCACATCAGACCGATCCTCTGGCTGTACCTGCTGGGCACCTTCGCCGCCGCGGTCGTGGCCGTGGTCGCCAGCATGGCCTTCCCATCCAACTTGGTGCTCAGCACCGGCGATGCCTCGCTCACCGCTCCCGGCGGCATCAGCGAAGTGCTGCAAGGCCTGCTGTTGAGCGCCGTGGACAACCCGGTCAATGCGCTGCTCAATGCCAACTTCATCGGCATTTTGACGTGGGCCATCGGCCTGGGTGTCGCCATCCGTCATGCCGGGGAAACCACCCGCACCGTGGTCGAGGACCTGTCCAACGGCGTCACCCTTATCGTACGCGTGGTCATCCGCTTCGCCCCCCTGGGGATCTTCGGCCTGGTCGCCTCGACGCTGGCCCAGTCCGGCCTGGACGCCCTGCTTGGCTACCTGCACCTGCTGATGGTGCTGATCGGCTGCATGCTGTTCGTGGCATTGGTGGTCAACCCGCTGATCGTGTTCTGGAAGATCCGTCGCAACCCGTACCCACTGGTATTCATGTGCCTGCGCGAAAGCGGCATCACGGCGTTCTTCACCCGCAGCTCGGCGGCCAACATTCCCGTCAACCTGGCGCTGTCGGAAAAGCTCGGACTGCATGAGGACACCTATTCGGTATCGATCCCGCTGGGTGCGACCATCAACATGGCGGGCGCAGCAATCACCATCACCGTGCTGACCCTGGCCGCCGTACACACCCTGGGCATTCCGGTGGACCTGCCGACCGCCGTGCTGCTCAGCGTGGTGGCTGCCGTGTGCGCCTGTGGCGCCTCGGGCGTGGCCGGTGGCTCGCTGCTGCTGATTCCGCTGGCCTGCAGTCTGTTCGGAATCCCCAGCGAGATCGCCATGCAAGTGGTGGCGGTCGGTTTCATCATCGGCGTGCTACAGGATTCGGCCGAGACCGCGCTCAACTCCTCGACCGATGTGCTGTTCACCGCAGCGGCTTGCCTGGGGCAGGAGCGTCGCAACGCCTGAGGCACCAGCCCGCTCCGGCAACCGGAGCGGGCTTTCCCGCAGTATTGACTGATTGATTAAGCCTGCCGCATTACCTAGGCTAGTGGCCTTTTCCTCGCAATGAGACAGGGCCATGTCAGAATACGAAACCGCAGGCGAAGGCCGTTTCAACAGCATCGAGATCCGCGTGCTCGGTTCACTGATCGAAAAGCAAGCCACCAGCCCGGAAACCTACCCGCTGACCCTCAACGCCCTGGTGCTGGCCTGTAACCAGAAGACCAGCCGTGAACCGGTGATGAACCTCTCCCCCGGCCAAGTCGGCCAGGCCCTGCGCGCCCTCGAAGGGCAAGAAATGACCCGTCTGCAGATGGGCAGCCGCGCCGATCGTTGGGAGCAACGGGTAGACAAGGCATTGGAACTGGTGCCGGCTCAACTGGTGCTGATGGGGTTGATGTTCCTGCGCGGGCCACAGACCCTCAACGAACTGCTGACCCGCAGTAATCGCCTCCATGACTTTGAAGACGTCGACCAGATCCAGCACCAGCTCGAGCGTCTGATCTCACGCGGCCTGGCGCTGCACCTGCCACGCCAGCCCGGCCAACGCGAAGACCGCTACACCCACGCCCTTGGCGACCCAGCGCAGATCGAGGAAATCCTCGCCGCACGCCAGCAAGGCGGCGAACGCAGCAACGGCACCAGTGTGTCGGATGAGCGGATCGAGGCCCTGGAAGCCCGGGTCGCCGCGCTGGAAGCGCGCCTGGCCGCACTGGAGGGGTGAGGTCAGGGTTGATCGGCGTCAGGAAAGTTGCGGCAACTCTTACGCTCCGCCAGCTCCTGATCGGTGGGACGCTGGTCGACAAACACCGTACGCCCGTCGGCGTAGATCTCCAGGTAGCCCCAGTGCAGATCCTGCTCCTTCTGCCCGGGCTTGGGTGGTTCTAGCCACCAGGGTTCGCGGCTGATCAGGGTCATGAGTGTGATTCCTGAGGGTGTCTGCAATAAATCATAGACACCTTCAGATTTGGCTTTGACAGCGCGCATAAGCATTCGCGGGTAAACCCGCTCCCACAAGTACGGCACTGAACCGGAGAACAGCGGTATACCTGTGAGGGCGGGTTTACCCGCGAAGAGGCTGGTGCAGGCTTACGCCGGCGCCGAGGTGCGGATCAGGTGGTCGAAGGCTGCCAGCGAAGCCTTGGCCCCTTCACCCACGGCGATGACGATCTGCTTGTACGGCACCGTGGTCACGTCACCGGCAGCGAACACGCCAGGGATGCTGGTCTGGCCCTTGGAATCGACGATGATCTCGCCACGCGGCGACAGCTCGACCGTGCCCTTGAGCCAGTCGGTGTTCGGCAGCAGGCCGATCTGCACAAAAATGCCCTCAAGCGCCAGGTCGTGCAGCTCATCGCTGTTGCGGTCCTTGTAGCGCAGGCCCGTGACCTTCTCGCCATTGCCCAGCACTTCGGTGGTCAGGGCGCTGGTGATGACCTTGACGTTCGGCAGGCTGTGCAGCTTGCGTTGCAGCACGGCGTCGGCACGCAGTTGGCTATCGAACTCGATCAGGGTCACCTGGGCGACGATACCCGCTAGGTCGATGGCCGCTTCCACGCCGGAGTTGCCTCCGCCAATCACCGCCACCCGCTTGCCCTTGAACAGCGGGCCATCACAGTGCGGGCAGTAGGCCACGCCACGGGCGCGATATTCCTGCTCGCCTGGCACGTTCATTTCGCGCCAGCGGGCGCCGGTGGCGAGAATCACGGTCTTGGCCTTGAGCGAAGCGCCGCCGGCCAGGCGTACTTCGTGCAGCGCGCCATTGACGCCTGGGATCAACGCTTCGCCACGTTGCAGGTTCATGATGTCCACATCGTACTGCTTGACGTGTTCTTCCAGCGCCCGGGCCAGTTTCGGCCCTTCGGTTTCCTGTACCGAAATGAAGTTCTCGATCGCCAGGGTGTCGAGTACCTGGCCACCGAAACGCTCGGCGGCAACGCCTGTACGAATGCCTTTGCGCGCGGCATAGATGGCTGCCGAAGCGCCAGCGGGACCACCACCGACCACCAGTACATCGAAGGCGTCCTTGGCGTTGATCTTCTCGGCCTCACGGGCACCGGCATTGGTGTCGATCTTGCCGAGGATTTCCTCCAGGCCCATGCGGCCCTGGCCGAAGACTTCGCCGTTGAGGTAGATGCTCGGCACCGCCATGATCTTGCGCGATTCGACCTCCTCCTGGAACAGCGCACCGTCGATAGCCACATGGCGCACATTGGGGTTGAGCACAGCCATCAAGTTCAGGGCCTGGACCACATCCGGGCAGTTCTGGCACGACAACGAGAAGTAGGTTTCAAAGGTGAATTCACCTTCCAGGGCCTGAATCTGCTCGATCACCTCGGCACTGGCCTTGGACGGGTGACCGCCTACCTGTAGCAGCGCGAGCACCAGGGAAGTGAACTCGTGGCCCATGGGGATGCCGGCGAAACGCAGGCTGATGTCAGCCCCCGGGCGATTGAGCGAGAACGAGGGACGACGGGCGTCAGAGCCGTCCTCGCGCAGGGTAATGAGGTTCGACAGGCCGGCGATTTCCACCAGCAGGTCATGCAGTTCGCGGGATTTCGCGCCGTCGTCGAGGGAAGCAACGATCTCGATCGGCTGGGTGACCCGCTCCAGGTAGGTTTTCAGTTGCGATTTAAGCGTGGCGTCCAACATACGGGCGATTCCTTTTTCAAAACTTGGATACAAAAACGCCCAGGCGAGGTCGCCCGGGCGTTTTTACGGGGCGGTGGCTACTTCAGCTTTGGCGGCTGGCTACCGCCCGCGACTTGCACATCGGCTTAGATCTTGCCGACCAGATCCAGCGATGGCGCCAGGGTGGCTTCGCCTTCTTTCCACTTGGCCGGGCAGACTTCACCTGGGTGGGCGGCAACGTATTGGGCAGCCTTGACCTTGCGCAGCAGCTCGCTGGCGTCGCGGCCTACACCACCGTCGTTGATTTCGACGATCTTGATCTGACCTTCCGGGTTGATCACGAAGGTACCGCGATCAGCCAGACCGGCTTCTTCGATCAGTACGTCGAAGTTGCGGGCGATGACGTGGGTCGGGTCACCGATCAGCGGGTACTGGATCTTGCCGATGGTGTCCGAGGTGTCGTGCCAGGCTTTGTGAGTGAAGTGGGTGTCGGTGGACACACCGTAGATTTCCACGCCCAGCTTCTGGAACTCGGCGTAGTTGTCAGCGAGGTCGCCCAGCTCGGTCGGGCAAACGAAGGTGAAGTCAGCTGGGTAGAAGAACACGACGGACCACTTGCCTTTAAGGTCGGCTTCGCTGACCTGGACGAATTCGCCCTTGTGGTAGGCAGTCGCGTTGAACGGTTTGACCTGGCTGTTGATGATAGGCATGGAGACGCTCCTTCATGGGTTGAAATCAGTTGACGGAGAGAATCCTAACCGCAGGCTCCGATAAAGGCTCATTGGCAAACCTCATGCTTATGATTGGTTTTGGCTATAAGTCGTCAGGCCCGATAGATTCTTTGCTTCCTAAGGCGAGTCGGCGGGCGCACACGCCGACGCCTCGAGCCTCCCGCTGGGACCGGCGCTATAGTCCAGCCAGCACTGCTGATCACCCGCCTCCCCCCAAATGACCTTGAGCCGGCCTCGCTGCGCATCGCCACGTACATGCAGGCGGCTGCCCTGGCCGACCATCCCTCGCTCACTACCCGCTTCATCCAGTACCAATGCACCGAAGGGCAATGCCTGTCCGCTCACCTTGAGCGCGTGCAGCATCAGTGGATGACCACTACGGGTTGGATAGTGCAACCAACTTGCCGCGCCTGACCGCGGCACTACCGACTGGCCAGTGAGTTGCAGCTCGACATCCTTGGACATGCCTTTGGGGTCAAGCTCCACCATGTTCAGGCCATACGGCAGCAATGCAGGCACCACCGCGAACCCACGCTCATCGAGGCGTATCTGAGGATGCTGGCGAAGCCGCGCCGTGCTCGCACCCGGTGCATGGACAATCGCAAAGCTTTCCCCAAGCGGCGGGGCCATGGACAAGCCCCCCGGATGGGCAACCAGAGCCCCTTGGGCGCCCAATGAGGTTTGGCGATGAGTGTGCCGATTGGCGAACGAGGCGTTCAGCTCGCCAAACGAACCACGGTACAGCAGATGGGCATCCAGCCCTGCCCCGCCCCGCGTCCCTTCCTGACGCACGGCAGCCAGCCCATACCCCCATTGCCCACGCTCCCCAGCCGTTGCACGCAAGCGCACATTCGAACGGCCCTGCCCCTGAGCCCCCCATGTCATCCCACTGCTCAACGAAGCACGACGCCGCTCCCCAAGCGGCAGGCTGGCCGTGAGCGTGAATGTATCGAGCGCCTGGCCAGACGGTCGCCGTTCACGATCGAACCGCATCCCGTAGTTGAGTTTTCCCAGATGGTTGTTGTAGCCCAGGCTGTAACTGCTTTGGCGGTCTGCTCCCTGCCCCCACCCCGCCATCAGCGTCAGACGACCACCTTGCGAGCCCAACGGCTGGTTGACGGTAAGTCCGACCCGCCGCCGCGCAGGGGCCACCACATGGCCTTGGCTCGCCTGGGCAAAATCGTCGAAACGGTAATAGCCCGCGTATTGCGTCAAGGTCGCACCAAGGTCGGTTTCCCAGGCAGTGAGCCTGTGTCGCCAGCTCATCCGCCAGGCGTGCCCTTGTCGTTCCCGATCCAGCGAAACGCGGCTGTGGTAGCGCGTCAGGCCGACAGCACCAACGCCACTGTTTATCGCCACCCCCATGGCACTGGCCAGATAATCGCTGGCCAACCACGCACCTCCATGCACACCCAGATGGTTGTTCAGCCCTTGTTGCCAACTCCCCTGCACCTGGCCAGGCCCCATCTGCCCCAGCTCATCGCGCCAGACACCCGCTGCGAATTCGAACCGTTTGCTTCCTGGGCGCAAGGCAAGCGGTGCGGCCTGGCTCGGCACGAAGAAGGTTCGCACCTCGCCATCGGCCTCGCGCAGAGTGACCTCAAGGTCATCGTGCAAGCCGCTGGCATAGAGGTCGTCGATTTCGAAGGGGCCAGGGGCTACTGTCGATTCGTGCACCAGCACACCGCGCTGGCGGATGCTCAGTAACGCCGTGCTGTTGGCCACACCGCTGATCACGGGGGAAAAACCGCGCTGTGTCTGCGGGAGCATGCGCTCGTCATTGTTCAACAACACACCACGCAACGCGCCGGTATCGAAAACGTCGCCACGGCTGTAGCTATCACCGAGTGTCATTTGCGATGACCACGCAGGAATGTCCCGCCTGACCGACAATCCACCCGCCTGATAGTGCGAGCCCCCCGCGTCACGCCCTTGCCAGCGCCCCTCGTGACGCCAGTACCAGTCCCCTGTGTTCAGCCCCATGCGCAGGCCCAGGTACCCTTGACGAGTACCACTGCCCTGCTGTTTGAATTGCTGCTGATGGAGGTTGAGCCGGTAGTCGATAAAGCCCACATTCACCCCGCCGTCCCACTGGTCTGAGGGAAAGTGACCGCTGGATTGGCGGTCCAGGGCTTGTTGCGCCACCACCAGATCCAACCGCAATGCGCCAAAATCCAGCGTCTCACTAGAGGGCACCTGTAACTGGGACAAGGGCAGACACGCGTCATCTTCCTTGAGGACGCTCTGGGTCTCGCTGGCCAAGGATTGCAGATCCAGGCCCAGACGCTGCAACAAGCCCTTGCTGTAGCAAGGCGCTGCCTGATTAGTCAGCGTTTGCTTCTTTAGCAAGACAGGCAACCGACCTTTCCACTGCTGGTTGAGCACAATGTCCAGGGTGAAGCGCCCCTCCGGGACGACCGCTTCCCTCTCGAAACGGCGCACGTCCAGTGACGAGCCTTGCTTGAGCAGCCCTGCGTCAAACTCGATCGCCAGGACCGGCTCCACCCCAAGACTGGCGACCAGATACCCTGGCACACAGTCGACGAATGACCTGCGGCTCATGACAAGCCTCAGCCCGCCCCGCTCGCACGTACGGCTTCTGGCCGTTCATGCACCGCGCCGTAATCGTCGATGAATGCGTAGCGCACTTGGACGATACCGCCAATCTTCAGGCCTGGCGTGGCGAATCGAGTGTTCGAAAAAGGCGCTATGTGGCCGGGCTCGATGTCGAGCACCTGACTCCCTTGGTGCACCTCCAATTTGGCGAGATTGACGAAGCACGGGCTGGGGTTGTCGACCTGCAGCACCCCGCCAGCCCCATCGCGCAAAACACGCCAGCGCAGCATCTGATGCGCCTCTGCGACATTGCCCGATAACCTCATGGGGCGATAGAACAGCTTGATACGGGTACGTAGGGAAACCTGAAGCGTGTTGCCTGTGCCTTTGGGGGGGACGTCGAGCACATTGAGCCAGTACAGGCTTTCACGGTCCTGGGGCATCGTTTCACCCGTATGGAACAGTCTCAGGCTCTGCCCCTTGCCTGGATCCAGGCGAAACAATGAGGGCACGAGGCTGAACGGGGCCTGTAGCGCCTGCTCATCCACCTGGGCAGAGCCGTCATCGACCCAGGCCTGGACCAACGATGGATTGAGCCCTTCGTTGCTGAGCTTGAGGGTGATCTCGGCCTGATCGGCCGGATAAACGACACGCGTACTGGAGATGACCACGCTGGCGCCTGCTTCGGCGCAAGACAGCCATACAGCCAGCAGCGCCCAGCGCCTGAGGGCGTTGAGTTGAAAGAACATCGAATGCCTTGTTCTGTAAATGGCGAGGACAGGCGCTCAGGCCTGTCCGAGGAAGCTCAGAGGTAATCGAGCGAATACTGGACGCGGGTGGAGACCAGTCCTGGCGTAGCTGCCCCGGTCGCGTAGTAACGCGCGTGATAGTCGAGCGTGGCGTTACCACCGACGATCTGCACGGTCTGGGAGCGCTGGCTGCCTTTGGCGGCCGACAAGTCCATCGGTGCGAAGCTGCTATTGAGCAGTTCTATCTGGACATTGCGGCTACCGCCGGCATCCACGATAAGCCGGCCCTCGGGGCTAATGGTTGGGCCAGGCTCGAAGTAGGTCGAGACCCGGCTTACGGTTGGGGCGCAGTTGGTCAAGCGCAGCTGGAAGGAAGTTTGCCCGGCCACCTGCCCAGGCCGAGACAACAAGGTCGCATTGACGTCAGGCAGACTGACCGGCAAGTTACCATTACCGCCATTGACGATGCAGGTCGGCGCACGCACTTGACCACTGATGCTGATTTCGCCGTGATCCGCCTGCGCGGTACCAGCATAGAGAAGCGCGCTGCCGCAGGCTGCGCACAAGGCTTTATAGAGTGTGTTCATGATCACCTTCTGATTGCTGATTGACAGCCATGCAAGTGTCAGGCTGCTGTCCGGTTGCCGGACGCAGCTGCAGTATCAGCAAGGTTCCAAGAACAAGATGTCGGATGACTTACCAGTCATGTAGGTGAAAGTTTCAACTGATATGTAAGAATCATGGCCTCGTTATGGCGAGGCCATGCAGGAGCGGAAAAGGCGCGATCAGCGTGTCGCCGTGCGCATGGTCACGAACTCTTCGGCAGCCGTCGGGTGCACGCCGATGGTTTCGTCGAACTGCTGCTTGGTCGCGCCAGCCTTCAAGGCCACACCCAGGCCCTGGATGATTTCCCCGGCATCCGGCCCGACCATGTGGCAGCCCAAGACCTTGTCGGTCTCGGCATCGACGACCAGCTTCATCAAGGTCTTTTCCTGGATGTCCGTCAGGGTCAGTTTCATGGCGCGGAAGCGGCTTTCGAAGATCTGAACCTTGTGCCCGGCCTCCAGCGCCTGCTCCTCGGTCAGGCCCACGGTGCCGATCGGCGGCTGGCTGAACACGGCAGTGGGGATGTTCTGATAATCCACCGGGCGGTACTGCTCGGGCTTGAACAGACGACGAGCCACCGCCATGCCTTCGGCCAAGGCCACCGGCGTGAGCTGGACGCGACCGATCACATCACCAATGGCGATGATCGAGGGTTCGGTGGTCTGGTACTGGTCGTCCACCCGGATAAAGCCGCGGTCATCGAGCTCGACACCGGTGTTTTCCAGCCCCAGATTGTCCAGCATCGGACGCCGCCCGGTTGCATAGAACACACAATCGGCGACCAGCTCGCGGCCATCTTTGAGGGTCGCCTTGAGGCTGCCATCGGCCTGCTGGTCGATACGCTGGATATCGGCGTTGAATTGAAGATCCAGACCGCGCTTTTGCAGTTCTTCCTTGAGGTGGGTACGCACCGAGCCATCGAAGCCGCGCAGGAACAGGTCACCGCGGTATAACAGCGTGGTATCGGCGCCCAGGCCCTGGAAGATGCCAGCGAACTCGACGGCGATGTAGCCGCCACCGACCACCAGCACACGACGCGGCAGTTCTTTGAGGTAGAACGCCTCGTTGGAGGTGATCACCAGCTCCTTGCCCGGGATATCCGGCACCTGTGGCCAGCCGCCGGTGGCGATGAGGATGTGTTCGGCGCTGTAGCGCTGGCCTTCGACTTCGACTTCATGGGCACCGGTGATACGGGCATGCCCTTGCAGCAGGGTCACGCCGCTGTTGACCAGCAGGTTGCGGTAGATACCGTTGAGGCGCTCGATCTCACGGTTCTTGTTGGCGATCAGGGTGCCCCAGTCGAAATGCCCTTCCTCCAGCGTCCAGCCAAAACCGGCAGCCTGCTCCAACTCATCGGCCACGTGGGCGCCGTACACCAGCAGTTTTTTTGGCACGCAACCAACGTTGACACAGGTGCCACCCAGGTAACGGCTCTCGGCCACCGCCACCTTGGCGCCGAAGCCTGCGGCGAAACGCGCCGCGCGTACACCGCCGGAACCGGCACCAATCACGAACAGATCAAAATCGTAGGCCATGTATTCAGTCTCCTTGGCTGGCGACCAGCATAACGCCGTTGCCCGCCGGGAACAAAAAAGCCACCCCGAGGGGTGGCTTTCGTACCAACAGTGGCGAATCAGTACGCCTTGCCGGTCTTGTAGTAGTTCTCGAAGCAGAAGTTGGTCGCCTCGATGTAGCCTTCGGCGCCACCGCAGTCGAAACGCTTGCCCTTGAACTTGTAGGCCAGCACACAGCCATCCTGGGCCTGCTTCATCAGCGCGTCGGTGATCTGGATCTCGCCGCCTTTGCCTGGCTCGGTGTTCTGGATGATGTCGAAGATATCCGGAGTCAGGATATAGCGACCGATGATCGCCAGGTTCGACGGGGCATCTTCCGGCTTGGGCTTCTCGACCATGTTGGTCACCCGATAGATGTCATCGCGGATCATGTCGCCGGCGATCACGCCGTACTTGTTGGTTTCCTGCGGATCGACTTCCTGGATGGCGACGATCGAGCAACGGAACTGGTTGTACAGCTTGACCATCTGAGTGAGGATGCCGTCGCCTTCCGGGTTGACGCACAGGTCGTCCGCCAGAACCACGGCGAACGGCTCGTCGCCGATCAATGGGCGACCCGTGAGAATGGCGTGGCCCAGGCCTTTCATCTCGGTCTGACGGGTGTAGGAGAAGGAACACTCATCCAGCAGACGACGGATGCCGACCAGGTATTTTTCCTTGTCGGTGCCTTTGATCTGGTTTTCCAGCTCGTAGCTGATGTCGAAGTGGTCTTCCAGGGCGCGCTTGCCGCGACCGGTGACGATGGAGATCTCGCTCAGACCTGCATCCAGCGCCTCTTCGACGCCATACTGGATCAGTGGCTTGTTGACCACCGGCAGCATTTCCTTGGGCATGGCTTTGGTAGCAGGCAGGAAGCGGGTGCCGTAGCCGGCTGCCGGGAACAAGCATTTTTTGATCATATACATCCTTAAACAAAGGCTGGGCCTGTGGAGTTCGGCGCAGTCTAATCAGGCGGCGGTCACCTTACAATGCCCCGCCCCTGGCCGACCGATGCCATGATAGAGATAACCCAGTGTAGATAGTTCCGATGGATCGTAAATATTGCGGCCATCGAACAGCACCGGCATGCGCATCAGCCCCCGTACACGGCGAAAATCCGGCTGGCGGAACTGCTTCCATTCAGTCACCAGCACCAACGCGTCCGCGCCTTCGACACAGGCATAGGGATCCTGCGTGAGGCGCAGTTGACCGCTGATCGTCGCGTGCCGGTAGCGCTCGGCGACCCCCGCCGTCGCCGCCGGATCGCAGGCCTGGACGCGCGCCCCTGCGGCCAACAGGGCCTCGAGCAACACCAGGCTGGGCGCCTCGCGCACATCATCGGTACCGGGCTTGAAGGCCAACCCCCAGATCGCCACAGTGCGCCCACGTACAAAACCACCGAAGTGCTGATGCAGTGCCTCGAACAACACGGTCTTCTGCACCTCGTTGCGCGCCTGCACCGCCTGCAGGATTGCAGGCTGGTATCCGGCCTGCTCGGCGCTGTGGATCAGCGCACGCACATCCTTGGGAAAGCACGAGCCGCCATAGCCGCAGCCGGCATAGATGAAGTGACTGCCGATACGCGTATCGCTGCCGATTCCGCGGCGTACCTGCTCGATGTCCACGTCCAGGAGCGCGCAAAGCCCGGCCAGCTCGTTGATGAAAGAGATGCGCGTGGCAAGGAAGGCATTGGCCGCATACTTACTGAACTCGGCCGCACGCGGCGACATCAGCAACACGCGCTCGCGGTTGCGCACGAACGGCCTGTAGAGGCGTTGCAGGCACTGGCTGGCCTGTTCGCTGTCGCTGCCGATGATGACGCGGTCCGGACGCATGAAGTCCTCGACGGCGCTGCCCTCCTTGAGAAATTCAGGATTGCTCGCCACGTGCACGCCGAACCGAACACCTCGCTCGCGCAAGCCGTGGGTGATGTGTCGAGCGACCCGCTCGGCCGTGCCCACCGGGACAGTCGACTTGTTCACCACCAGACACGCGCGAGAAAGATGACGTGCGAGGCTGTCGGCAACCGCCAATACGTGCCCAAGGTCAGCAGAGCCGTCCTCCTGACTGGGCGTGCCGACCGCGATGAACACCACCTCGGCGCGTGCCAGGGCGTGGCCCCAGTGGTCGCTGAAACTCAACGCCCCACTCTCCAGGCCGGCCTGCAGCAGCGCTTGCAGGCCAGGCTCGTAGATCGGGCATTGGCCCTGGCGCAGTTGCGCCAGGCGCGCCTGGTCACGCTCCAGACACACGACGCGGTTGCCCATTTCGGCGAAACAAGCCGCCGTGACCAGCCCCACATACCCCGCCCCAATCACACAGAGTTCCATGGCCGCGCTCCTTGTCGAAGATGACGGCCATTGCACCCCAGGCACCGTTGCAGAGCAGTGACAGCGCAGGGTCACGCGTGTGACAGGAGCTACCGTCAGCCTCCGGTGCCCTGCCCGATCAACACGCCCTCGACCTTCTGCCCATACAGGTTCACACCATCGTTGGCATGAAACTTCACCCGGGTCTTCTCGATGGAGCCTTCCACCAGCCGCGGATCCTGGGGCCGTTCATGGCGGTTGATCCAGGCTGCCACGTCCCAGGCCTGCTGATCGCTCAGGCTGCCAGCGCGGCCCAGGGGCATGTTGTGCTTGATGAACGAAGCAGCCGTGTTGATCCGGTGCATGCCGGCCCCCCAGTTATAGGAATCCTTGCCCCACAACGGTGGCATCACATACTCGCCTGCCACTTTCTGGCCCTGGCCCTGATCGCCATGACAGATCGCACATTGCTCACCGTAGACCTGCTCGCCACGCTTGAAGTCATAGCCGCCAGCCGGTGGGGCTACTTCCGGGTAACCGCGCCCGGGTGTTTCGACACCCGTCGGCGCCTGGGTCGAGAGCCAGTAGGCGTAGACGCTAAGGGCTGTCATCTGCGGACTGTCAGCCGCCGGCGGCGTGCCGTTCATGCTGAACTGGAAGCAGCCTTGGATACGTTCGGCAAAAGTGTTGACCTTGTCGTTCTTCTTGCGATACGCCGGATACATCGGATACGCACCCCACAGCGGCGCGGAATATGCCAGGCGCCCTTGGTCGAGGTGGCAGTTGCTGCAGTTCATGCCGTTGCCGACCGCTTCAGGCATCAGCCGGCGCGTGTCGACGAACAGCGCATGGCCTTCGCGGACCATCTTGCCGAAGGCGTTGTCCGGCAGGTCACGTTCAGACGGCGGGGTGAACATCGCAGGCGCCTGGCTGCCAGGGACCTTGAGCTGGGACTGGTCTTCCATGGCGATGGGAGCTGCCTGGGCGCTGCCCAAGGCCAACAGCAACAGGCTCGGGATCATTAGCTTCATGGCTTGGCCTCCTGACGCACGGGCTGGGCGAAGAACGCAGCGATGGCCTTGACCTCCTCCTCGGTCATGGCCTTGGCCACGCCAACCATCAATTGGTTGGGGTCGTTGCTACGACTGCCGTCGCGCCAGGCATTGAGCTGTGCGGTCAGGTAGCCTGCCGGTTGTCCGGCCAGCGGGGGGAAGTGCTCGCCGACCCCAACGCCACCGGGCCCGTGGCATTGCACGCAACCGGGTATCTGCCGGCTCCAATCGCCGTAGAGGGCCAGGCGGGACACCGGGTCATTGGCGATCTGCTGGCGGCGAAAGGCGGGCGCGGGGTCGGCCGGCAAGCTGGCCAGGTAGGAACTGACGGCGCTGATTTCGTCTTCGCCCAACGCCTTGGCGAGCGGCTCCATGACCGCCTGCTTGCGGCTGCCACTGCGAAAATCCGCCAGTTGCTTGCTCAGATAACTCGCTGGCAGGCCGGCCAGACGCGGAAAGCCTGCGGCGGCGATGCCTTTGCCATCCGGACCATGGCAGCCCAGGCAAGCCATAGCGGCGGGGTTCTGCCCACCTTGGGTGAAGATCTTCTGGCCATCGACGGCATGCGCCGAAGGCCAGGCCAGGATCAGCAGACTGCCGATCACGACGCGACTCAACGGTGTGTTCACGGGACGCTCCATTTCCTTGTTATAAGCTTAGGCTTAAACGATATAAGCCCATGAAGAGTAGGCCTATCCCCGGGTACCGACAACGATCACCGGGCAAGAAAATGGCATTGCACCTGCTAAGTGCTCATTTGCTGAGCTGGATCAAGTTCCAGAGATGCACTGGGTCGCAGCGGTGCGTACATCGCCCAGGCGCAGCGGGAAGTTGTTCAGCCGCTCGTGAAGCTTGATGCTGCTGCCGCTGCCACGTTCGTCGATGTCCACCAGGGCGGCGGGACCACCGCTTGTCGGCACTTTCTGTGGAACGATCAGACGCAAACCATCGCCACGTGCCTCTTCGACCAGCGGGTCACGGCTATCTGCCAGCTTGCTCTTGACGCAATCGGCGTATTGGCGCGGCGTCTTGCCGGAGATCACATCCAAGGTTTCGCGCGACTGCTCCAGCTCCGAAACACTGGCACAGCCGCCCAATGCCACCAGCATCGCGGGCACCAACCACTTCATTCGCATTACCCCTTCTTTCATCGAGAAACGCTTCGACCACTGTCAGGCTGATTTGCTCCCTGCTTTGGCAGATTTATCTTGGGCCCGACCATCTCGCGCGCAAGTCTACCCTGACATCATGGTATCGTTCACGTTTGCAGAACCAATCCTTGCGGAGCACCCCATGAAATTCGTACACCAGCGCGAGCATCTGAACGAGGACGACGTGGTCGTCATCGAGTGCTCCCAGCGCTGCAACATCCGCCTGATGAATGACGCCAACTTCCGCAGCTTCAAGAACGGCGGCCGGCACACCTACCACGGTGGCCATTTCATCAAGTTCCCAGCCAAGATCACCGTGCCCAGCACCGGCTTCTGGAACATCACCATCGACACCGTGAGCCCGCGCCCGATCTCGGTGACACGCAAGCCAACCTTCACCCACAAGATCAAGATCATCCGCCGCTCGTCGTCCAAACTCGTCTAAGGCCCGTCATGACTCAAACCATCAAATACGTGATCAAGTACAAGCTCGACGGCGAGCGCCGTTGGGACTTCGCCCTGATGCCTGACGCTTCCCATGAGCAGGCGCTCGAAGCACTGCGCAAGATCCACGGCGACGATGCCGAGAAGATCAGCGACATCCAGGTCAGCAAGGCCCTGTAACCCCGCCCCCGTCACCAAGGAGTAGCGCATGAGCACCTGGCCCGACCGTCGTATCCTCGACCTGCTGGGCATCCGGTTGCCCATCCTCCAGGCGCCCATGGCCGGTGCCAGCGGCTCGGCCATGGCCATCGCCGTCGGCAATGCCGGCGGGCTGGGCGCCCTGCCCTGCGCCATGCTCACCGCCGAGCAGGTCCACAGCGAAGTCCAAGCCTTTCGTGCCAGTTGCCAGGGCCCACTGAATCTCAATTTCTTCTGCCATCAACCGCCAATGCCTGACCCGGAGCGCGACGCGCGCTGGAAACAGGCGCTCAAGCCTTATTACGACGAGGTCGGGGCGAATTTCGAGGCGCCGACACCGGTATCCAACCGGGCGCCATTCGACGAGCAGGGTTGCCAGTGGGTGGAACAATTGCGCCCCGAGGTGGTGAGCTTTCATTTCGGCCTGCCCCAGGCCGAGCTGCTGCAACGGGTGAAGGCCAGCGGTGCCAAGGTGTTGTCTAGCGCCACGACGGTGGAAGAAGCCCTCTGGCTTGAAGCCAACGGCTGCGATGCGATCATCGCCATGGGCTACGAGGCCGGCGGGCATCGAGGCATGTTCCTGAGCGACGACATCACCAGCCAGATCGGCACGTTCGCACTGGTGCCCCAGGTGGTGGATGCCGTGCGCATCCCGGTGATCGCGGCAGGCGGCATCGGTGATCACCGCGGACTGGTAGCCGCCCTGGCACTGGGCGCCTCGGCGGTGCAAATCGGCACCGCTTACCTGTTCTGCCCCGAGGCCAAGGTATCAACGGCTCATCGCCATGCGCTGGACAACGCGCCGGCCAGCGATACCGCCCTGACCAATCTGTTCACCGGACGTCCGGCACGAGGCATCAACAACCGCATCATGCGCGAGCTGGGGCCGATGAGCCCGCTGGCACCGCGCTTCCCACTCGCCGGCGGCGCCTTGATGCCGCTCAGGGCGATCCGCGACCCACAAGGCAACAGCGATTTCAGCAACCTGTGGGCCGGCCAGGCACTGCGCCTGGGTCGGCACCGCTCGGCCAGCGAGCTGACCCAAGAAATCGCCAACCAGGCGCTGGAGCAGCTCGGGCGCTGAGCTGAGCCCTGATTGACACCATCGCGAGGCCAGCCCGCTCCTGCTTCGTGCCTCTTCCTGTCCGGCGGCCTATCGCTATATAGTCAGCACCATAACGATCCCTCAAGGAGCCCTTCTGCATGCTCATTCGCCTGTCCACCTTGGCCGCTGGCGCCCTGGCCGGCCTGATTACGCTCAATAGCGCCTGGGCCGATGAAGTCCAAGTGGCCGTCGCAGCCAACTTCACCGCGCCCATCCAGGCCATCGCCAAGGATTTCGAGAAGGACACCGGCCACAAGCTGGTGGTCGCCTCCGGCGCCACCGGCCAGTTCTACGCGCAGATCAAGAACGGGGCACCCTTTGACGTCTTCCTCGCCGCCGACGACAGCACGCCAGCCAAGCTCGAGCAGGAAAAGGCCATCGTCCCCGGCTCACGCTTCACCTATGCGATCGGCACCTTGGCCCTGTGGTCGGCCAAGCCTGGATATGTGGATGACAAGGGCGAGATCCTCAAGCAGAACACCTTCCAGCACCTGGCCATCGCCAACCCCAAGACCGCCCCCTATGGCCTGGCCGCCACCCAGGTGCTGGACAAGCTCAAGCTGACCGAAGCCACCCAGGCCAAGCTGGTCGAGGGCCAGAACATCACCCAAGCCTTCCAGTTCGTCTCCACGGGCAATGCCGAGCTCGGCTTCGTCGCCCTGTCGCAGGTCTACAAGGATGGCAAGGTGCAGAGCGGTTCGGCCTGGATCGTGCCGGCGCAGTTGCACGAGCCGATCCGCCAGGACGCGGTGATCCTCGTCAAGGGCAAGGACAACCCGGCCGCCAAGGCCCTGGTCGATTACCTCAAGGGCCCGAAAGCGGCTGCGGTGATCAAGTCCTACGGGTATGAAATCTGATGCCACTGGACGCCAGTGACCTGGGTGCGATCTGGCTGACCATCAAACTGGCCAGCCTGACCACCTTGATCCTGTTGGTGCTGGGCACGCCCATCGCCTGGTGGCTGGCGCAGACACGCTCGTGGCTGCGCGGCCCCATCGGCGCGGTGGTGGCCCTGCCGCTGGTGCTGCCGCCCACAGTGATCGGCTTCTACCTGCTGATCGCCCTCGGCCCGCACGGCTGGCTAGGCCAGGCCACGCAGGCATTGGGGCTGGGCAGCGTGGTATTCAGTTTCAGCGGGTTGGTGATCGGCTCAGTGGTGTATTCCATGCCCTTCGTGGTCCAGCCGCTGCAAAATGCCTTCAGCGCCATCGGCCAGCGTCCGTTGGAAGTTGCTGCGACCCTGCGCGCCAGCCCCTGGGACACCTTCGTCCATGTGGTATTGCCACTTGCCCGCCCCGGCTTTGTCACTGCCAGTGTCCTGGGTTTCGCCCACACCGTTGGTGAGTTCGGCGTGGTATTGATGATCGGCGGCAACATTCCCGACAAGACCCGCGTGGTCTCGGTGCAGATCTTCGATCATGTCGAGGCCATGGCCTATCCGCAGGCGCATTGGCTTGCAGGCGTCATGCTGGTGTTTTCCTTCCTGGTGCTACTGATGCTCTATGCTGGCCGCCGTGGAAAAACAGGCTGGAGCTGAAATGCCTTCATCGATCCTGGCACGCCTGAATCTGGCGCGCGGCGAGTTCAACCTGGACGTCGACCTGCATCTGCCTGGACGCGGCGTCAGTGCCCTGTTCGGTCACTCAGGCTCGGGCAAGACATCCTGTCTGCGCTGCCTGGCCGGGCTCGAGCGCGCCAGGCACGCCTACATCGAAGTCAACGGCGAAGTCTGGGAGGACAGCGCCAAAGGCTATTTCCTGGCACCGCACAAACGGCCAGTGGGTTACGTCTTCCAAGAGGCCAGTTTATTCCCGCATCTGTCGGTGCGCGGCAATCTGGAATTCGGCTGGCGACGCATCCCCAGCGCCGACCGCAAGGTCAGCCTGGCTCATGCCTGCGAGCTGCTGGGCATCGCTCCTCTGCTCGAGCGTCGCCCCGCGACCCTCTCAGGTGGCGAGGCACAACGGGTCGGCATTGCCCGCGCCTTGCTCAGCAGCCCACGCCTGCTGCTGATGGACGAACCGCTGGCCGCCCTGGACGCCCCCCGCAAACGCGAGATCCTGCCGTACCTGGAGCGTTTGCACGATGAACTGGAGATCCCCGTGGTGTACGTCAGCCATGCCCAGGACGAAGTGGCGCGCCTGGCCGACCATCTTGTGCTGCTGGAACAGGGCCGGGCACTGGCCAGCGGCCCGATCAGCGAAACCCTGGCAAGACTCGACCTGCCCTTGGCCCAAGGCGAGGATGCCGGTGTGGTGCTCGAGGGAAGTGTCGTCAGTCATGACCCGCACTACGGACTGTTCGATCTGCGCCTGATGGGCAACTGCGCCCCCACGCTGCGCATCGCCCATCCCGCCTTGGTGATCGGCAGCACCTTGAGGCTCAAGGTACAGGCGCGCGATGTCAGCCTGGCGCTGACCGCCGACAGCACCTCGAGCATCCTCAACCGCCTGCCTGTGCAGGTCCTCCAATGCCGCCCTGCCGACAATCCGGCCCATCTGCTGGTGAGCCTGGATGCGACGGGCAATGCCCTGCTGGCGCGCATCACCCGCTATTCGGCGGACCAGCTTGGCCTGCACCCGGGCCAGACACTGTGGGCCCAGATCAAGTCGGTGGCGCTGCTGGGCTGAGCATTGGCCGGACAACCGTTGTCCATTGTCCTGTGACTGGTCGATGGACATTGCCCCATGCTCGATTGCCCACTGCCCCAAGCCCTGCACTATGTCGACGACAGCCAACCGGGGCTGACCCGGCGTCGCTGGCGCGAGCGCTTTCATTACTTCGACACCGATGGCAAACGCATACGCGACGCCCAGACGCTGGCCCGCATCGCCGCCCTGGCGATCCCTCCCGCCTACACCGCGGTCTGGATCTGTCCCGATCCCCAGGGCCATCTGCAAGCCACCGGACGCGATGCTCGAGGGCGCAAGCAGTATCGCTACCACACCCAATGGCGTGAACTGCGCGACCAGCACAAGTACGATCGCATGCTGGCCTTTGCCCAAGCGTTACCCAAGCTGCGTCGGCAACTGGATAGCCATCTGGCGCGGCCCGGCCTTGACCGGGAAAAAGTCATGGCCCTGGTGGTCAGCCTGCTCGACACCACGCTGATCCGTATCGGCAACCGCCAGTACCTGCGGGAAAACAAATCCTATGGCCTGACCACCTTGCGCAACCGGCATGTACACGTCGAAGGCAGTACCGTGCGTTTTCAGTTTCGCGGTAAGCGGGGCGTCGAACATGACGTCAGCCTGCGCGACCGACGCCTGGCACGACTGATCAAGCGCTGCCTGGAGCTTCCGGGACAAACCCTGTTCCAGTACCTGGACGAACAGGGCCAGCGACATGCCGTGGGTTCGAGCGAGGTCAATCAGTTCCTGCAGCAGCTCACCGGTGCAGACTTCACCGCCAAGGACTACCGCACCTGGGCTGGCAGCGCACTTGCCCTGGACCTGTTGCGTCCCCTGGCCTGGCAACCGGAAAGCGAAGCCCGACGCCAGGTTGCCGCCATTGTCCGGCAGGTGGCCACGCGCCTGGGCAATACGCCTGCGGTGTGTCGGCGCTGCTACATCCACCCGGCGGTGCTGGAGCATTATCAGCTCGGCCGGCTCGCCACATTGCCCAAGGCCAGGGCACGCCAGGGCCTGGAGGCGCAGGAAGCTGCCTTACTTCGCTTTCTGCAATTACTAGGGGATTAATCGATGATTGCCCGCTTCTATTTGCGCTATCAAACAGAGAAATTTCCCATCTGAGCGTAAGCCCCCTATCCTTGCCAACGAGCACCTTCGCTGATTGACCGACTTGGTCGTTTCGGCACCTGCGACTAAAGACAGATAACAGAATTTATCTGCGCGGGAATTACTCTTCGCGGAAAGCGTCTTTAATGAGAAGGAAGAGGGACAAGCTCCCACCGCCGCGGTAAATGGCCGCGCGGATTTCATCATCACCAAGGAGAACTACATGCTGATACTCACCCGCAAGGTTGGCGAAAGCATCGTCATCGACGATGACATCAAAGTCACCATTCTGGGAGTCAAAGGGATGCAAGTGAGGATCGGCATCGATGCGCCAAAGGATGTACAGGTTC
This sequence comes from Pseudomonas sp. PKS, assembly GCF_051913525.1. Taxonomy (NCBI): domain Bacteria; kingdom Pseudomonadati; phylum Pseudomonadota; class Gammaproteobacteria; order Pseudomonadales; family Pseudomonadaceae; genus Pseudomonas; species Pseudomonas sp. PKS. Next base: position 186,960 of record NZ_JBEGDO010000003.1, read on the forward strand.
ATCGTGAAGAGATCTTCAAGCGTATCCAGGCCGGCAACCCTGCTCCGGAGAAGAACGACGACCAGCACTGAACAACCTTGCTTCAAGTCGCACGGACGCGCTTGACCGTTCAGCCCGCTCACGCGGGCGGCCACGCCTCAGGTGTCTAGCAGTTCCCGCACCGTGGCGATCATCCTGTCCATGTCGAAAGGTTTGTCGAAAACCGCAACGAACAATTCGGGGCAAATGCGCCCCTGGTTGGCCTGCGCGCCGCTCATGAGAATCACCGGCAGGTCCGGTAGCTGCAGCTCATCGCGGATCGCCTTGACCAGTTCCTCACCGTTGAGCAGCGGCATCATGTAGTCGGTAATCACCAACTCCACCCGTTTTTCCTTGAGCGCCTCCAACGCCTTGCGGCCATTGCTCGCCTTCTCCACCAGAAAGCCCTCGTCCTCCAACGCAAATCCGAGGATATCGGCTATCAGGTATTCATCGTCGACGATCAGGATCGTGTTCATCGCCCTATTCCATCAGTCGCTCCCCTGGGGCACGGGCGTGCCGCTCAACACGCCGCAGGCACCTTCGAAGGCCTTGCGCAAGACAATCCCCTGAGGACCGATGCACAGCTCGTGCAGCGCCGGGTCGTGATGGCTATCGCGCACCTTGAGCACCGAGACCATGCGTCGCAGCTGCGACTCCAGTTCGACAAAACGCATCAAAAGCAGGTTGTCGACGATGCTTGAGAGATCTGGCGCTGGCGCGGTGATCTCCGAGCCGAAGATATCGCGCATCTCCCAGGTCAGCAGCACGCTGACATCACGAGCACGCAACTCGCCGGTCAAGGCACGGAAGAAGGCATTGAGCCGTGCAGGATCGAACGCCAGGCGACTGAACGCGCCCAGGCTGTCGATAACCACCCGCTGGGCACCCAGGGTCTCGACACGCTCGAGCAGGTATCCACCCAGCTGGTCCAGCAGGCCTTCGGTGGTGGTTTGCCAACAGAACGCCAGGCTGCCTTCGCGTTCACGCTCGGCAAGGTCATGCCCCAGCGCCGCGGCCTTCAGGCGCAGCCGGGCCGGTGTTTCGTAGAAACCAAAGTGCAAGCCCGGCGCCTCGGGAGTGCAAGGCCCGAGGAACGCCAGGCCCAACGATGTCTTGCCGATCCCCGAAGGCCCCATGACCAGGCTGACCGAGCCCTTGGCCACACCACCGCCGAGCATTTCATCCAACGTGGCAATACCGGTGCCGACCCGCGTCAGCGTGTCGCTTCCCATCTGGCTGGGGTGGCTGTACAGCGCCTCCAGACGAGGAAACACTCGCAAACCGGCCTGGTCGATCAGGCACTCGTGCAGCCCTGAAAGCGCGCCACTACCACGGGTCTTGCGCAACTGGATCTGGCGCACCGCCCGACTGCCTAGCAGTTGCTCGCCCAACTCGATCACCCCATCGACCATGGTGTGCTCCGGGCTGCCCTCTTGCAGCCGGGCGCTGGTCAACAACAGTACAGTGCATCCGGCAAAGGCGGCATGCCCTTGCAGCTCGGAGACGAACTTTTTGGTGTCGAGGCTGGTTTCCGCACGGACCCGGGCGTTGAGCAACCCATCGACAATGAGCAGGCTGGCCTGCTGACGAGCGATCTCCTGGCGCAACAACCTGACCACCGCATCGAGCCCTTCCTGTTCCAAGGTATCGAAGGCACTGACGAACTGGATCGGGTCGCCGACCAGCGCAGGATCGAAGAACTCCAGCGTCGACAAGTATTGAAACAGCCGCTCGTGGGATTCGCTGAGCAAGGTTGCCACCAGCACGCGACCACCGCTGCGCACGTGATTGCACGCCAGCTGGTTGGCCAGAATAGTCTTGCCCGCCCCCGGCGGCCCCTGGACGATATAGGAGGCCCCCGCGACCAGGCCGCCCTTGAGTAACACGTCCAGTCCGTCGATGCCTGTCGCCAACCGCTTGAGTGGTTCTGCCATGGTGGTTACTCATTGTGGCCCGGGATCGGTGACGTCCGGGCATGCGGGCAGGTACAGGCTCATGCAGGTGCCCTCGCCTAACCGGCTGTCCACGCAAATAGCGCCGTTGCACTGCCTGGTAAAGCCATAGACCTGGCTCAGCCCCAGGCCTGTGCCCCGGCCAAAGGGCTTGGTGGTGAAAAAAGGCTCGAAGATTCGCGGCAGCACCTTCGGATCGATGCCTTGGCCTGTGTCCCGCACCTCGAACCGCACGAAGCGTCCTCGCAGCCCTTCCACCTCGCCAGACAGCTCGACACAGGTGACGGCAAGGCGAATACGCCCCTCGCCGTCGATGGCATCACGGGCATTGAACAGCAGGTTGAGCAGGACCATCTGCAGTTGCCCCGCGTCCGCTTCGATCGATGGCAGGTCCGGCTGCAGGTATTCCTCAAGCTCGATGCCTTGGGTCAGTCCATGCTGCAGAAGACCACGGGTGGACTCGATCAGTTCAGCGGGTGCGATACGCGCCGTGCTCAATTGGCGATGACGGGCGAACGTCAGCAATTGCCGGGTCAACTGCGTGCCTCGTTCGCCAGCATCGACAATGTGTTCGAGCAGCCGGCGGATACGCTGCAAATCATCGCTACTCATGGCGAGCCGGGCGGCCCCCAGAATGATGGTCAACAGGTTGTTGAAGTCGTGGGCCAGGCCGCCGGTGAGTTGCCCCAAGGCCTCGAGTTTCTGGGCCTGGAACAGCTGGGCGCGGATGGCGTCCAGTTGCAGGGCCGACTCGCGTCGGTCGGTGATGTCCCGGGTAACCTTGGCCAATCCGATGACCTGTCCCGTTTCGTCCCGGACCACATCCAGCGCTGCCAGGGCCCAGAATTGAGTGCCATCCTTGCGTACGCGCCAGCCTTCATCCTGTGCCACACCCTGTTCCAAAGCCTGGCGCAACAAATACTCCGGACGGCCTTCGGCCCGGTCCTGGTCGGTGAAGAACAGCGAAAAATGCTGCCCGATCACTTCATCGGCACGGTAGCCCTTGATCCGTTCTGCACCTGGGTTCCAGGACACCACCGTGCCCGACAGGTCGAGCATGTAGATGGCATAGTCCACCACCGATTGAACCAGTTGCTCATAGCGGTTGGGCGGCATTTGCGGTTGATCGGAACGCTCATTGGAAACCATGCAGACTCCGCAGGCACTAACAGGGCCATCCACTGAGCGTAGTCAAAAGACCGGCACCCATGTAAGCCACAGACAAGCCTGGACAGTCCATGGTTCCCGCTCGGTCAGCGAAGGACCGAAACGCGCTGGATCCTCAGCCCGGCCCTGCAAGGGCTCGATGACAGCAAGGTGGCGCTTGACCTATAGTGCTCCGGCATTTGCACAGCCAGGAACGAAGATGCTCGCCAATCTGCGCATGCAGCGCCTGCAGGATGATCTCAAACGCACCGCCACCGAGCTGGAAGATGTCTGCCGCGGGCTTGCCGGACACACCCGTTACCTTCGCCACCGTGTGCATGGACACGATGCCAAGGCGATGGATAGCCATGCCCAAGGTCTGCAATCCTCGGCCTGCACGCTGCGCCAGATCGCCCAAGCGATAACCCTCTGAAACGGCAGGTGCGGTTGACTTGTCTATAACGGTGGGTTATAAAGCGCGCTTGATTGTCAGGCCCTTCTGCCTTGAAGCGCGCCGGTCGTGACGACCCTTTCAAGCGTGCGAGTGTGGTGGAATTGGTATACACAGCAGACTTAAAAGGTCTTGCATCCCACTATGCACTAGCGAATCAATAAACCCGGAACCCTCCGGGTTTTCTTTTGCCCGCAACTATCCACTATCGTAATTAATTCAGGTTGCTCGACACAGGACACGAGCGATCTGTGTCGTCACGGCTCTCTGACGCCCTGCTTGGCAATTACCACACAGTCTTGGAGCACCGAGAGGTGACCTCCGAGACCGGTTCCTAAAAGCCAACTCAGAGAGATCCAATAGATGACTTCCATCATCACCAACCAACTGATTCAGGAAATTGAGAACAACCAAGAGTGGCAAGAGAAGTTCGACCGACAGGTAGAACTTGAAGAGAAGATGAGGGGGATGGGTGTCGACCGGCACTGGTCAGAGGTGGCCAAGGCCAGGGAGCGTGGTCAGGAAACCAGCACCCGTTCCGTCCGCCGACTGATGAACTCGTCAGTCGCCAAGATCGCAGAAGGCATCCGCCAGTTCATCGAGAGCTGCGAGTCCGGCAAGGCTGGCCGCAAGCACAGCGCATATCCCCTGCTCAAGCAGATCGAACCCGAGTCCGCAGCCCTGATCACCGCACGGGTGGTACTGGATGGCGTGGCCAAGGGCGACCTGCTGGTTCCCCTGGCTCGCCGCGTTGCGTCCCTGATCGAGGACGAGCTGGCCTTCCGTGAGTTCGCCAAGGCGGACAAGAAGACCTACGACTGGCTGGTCAAGCGCGAGAAGCGGGTCAACGGCAGCAGCTACCGCCGCCAGCGCCTGACCATGCTGCACAACATGGAGGCGCGCAACATCGCATGGCAGGAGTGGACTGCCCGCGAGTCCCTGCTGGTCGGCTCGAAGCTCATCGAGATCATGACCGAGACCACTGGCCTGATTCAGAAAGTCACCCGCACCGTAGACGTGAAGCGCCAGGAGGTAGCCATCGAGGCCACCCCTGAGGCTTAAAGCTGAATACGTAGCCTCCTATCGAGATAGCAAATCCGCCGAGACTGAAGCATGACGCTCAAAGCCTCTTTCGCCAGCGTGCTTCGCGCACTGCGTTGCAAGCGAAATATCACCCAGAGAGACTTCGCTGACACCACGAGTCGTACCTATCTTTCTAAGCTTGAGCTCGGTAAGTCGAGCATCACCCTGGACAAGCTCAAGCAAGTGAGTGAGCGCCTAGGGCTCAGTCCTCTGACGCTACTCACGCTCACATTGAGTGAAGATACCGCACAGCCGGCGACCGACTTGATTTCAATACTGAGGTCGGAGCTTGCCGAGCTACATCGAAATGGAGGTCTGAGCGGCCTGAAAATTTCGGTGAGCGACGCTCGAGAATCCTTTCCCTCCGAAGGCCAACGAAGGCCTCAAGGGAAGAGCACCGGGGTTTCGAATGCACTGCAGACCGAGTTGGCCTTCATGGACTGAACATCCTGGCTTACCTCTACAAGATGCTGCTAAGCATTTCCTCCAGGCTCTCGCCCTTGCTGCTCTCAAACACACCGGCCTCACCGAACACCACCTGGATGTTGGCCTGGGCGAAAAACTCGGCAGCAGCGAAGTCAGATGCAGTGCTTGTTGGAAGCACCAAGATGAGCTTGGTGTTGGCCTCACCGTAGCGGTGCTTGTAGTACGCAAGCTGACCAAATGCGGTGTAAAGCTGGGCCGACATTGAGGCGCTGGTCTTGACCTCAAAAATCACCTTGGCTTTCTCAGTAGCTTTGTCCACTAACGCTAAATCGACCTGATGCTTACCAACCTTGAGCTCCGGATGCCCCTCAACAAGCTCATCCAACTTGCGATGGAGGGCATTGCAGAGTGGGCCATGGAGATACTGGTACTCGCAGGTATCGCTGCTTGGGGTATAGGACTTGCTGCCCTCGAACTCTTCCTGCTCCCACCATTTAGCACCCGATCCATCTTCGTCGTCGATGGCTTCATCTGCAGCCTCGGCATCCCCACCGAGCTCCGCTTTTCTCTGTTCCTTGAGTCGTTTGACCTTGAATAGGAACTCTGCGATGTCATTCGCGATGCTGGGTGAGTTCGTTGAAGACACAGCAATCACATCTGCCGTCTTACCGTCGTCGTCTACCTCTATAAGCCAGTCGTGAAAGTGCTCAAAAGCGTACTGACGAGGTACCCGACCACGAAACGCTGTGAAGGAGCCCCGATGACAGATGAGGGTTTCACCCTGAGGAGCAGCTACCAACACCCCCGAAACACCACGGTTGAGGCCGTCAGGAATGTTGATCTCAGCATCTGGTGACAGCGTGCCACCGTCGTAACCCAGCTTGAACAGGTGTGCTTGTCGACCATGCCAAGGCGGAGGCACAGCAAATAGCATCTCCCCCAGATCGGTCTCCAAGGCATATGTGCGGCATGGTGCTTTATCTCCACTCGGGAATGCCCATTCTTCTATCCCACGTGGCTCAGCCTGATCGATCAGAGACTTTTGAAGAGAGCGGATACCTCTACGCAGCCGGGCATTCGCTGTAATGACCTGCACCACCTTGTACCTCCATATTTCCCTAATAGGCCATCAAGATCTTGCGAAATTCAGCGACGGCAAAGCACGCAATGGTAGCACTTCGACATGCGCCAATTCTCTGGATAAGCTTGGAGGACACTCGTAGCTTGATAAGCATTTTGAATACACGCTGATACCGGCATCGTGCGGCCAGCCCTCCCCCTGATAAGGCAGATTTTCACCAGCTTCAAATCAGAATTTAAATCCGAATAATCTCGGCACTGATTGGCCTGCACCCCAGGCAAAACAAGGCCTCTAATTCCTCGAAAAATCCGCGAAACTGGCTGGCCACAACGCGGGGCACCGATGGATAGCAATGTGCGAAATTTCACTGCATAGAGCCTCTCATTCGAGGCCGTAAGCCTGACTCAGCAAGGTAAAATACCCGAGTCCTTCAGGCCGACTCCGGAGCGTGCGTAGCGTATGCCTCATCTGCTAAAACTTCCCCGAAACCAAGCTGGCCGTGACTTTGTGGTGGGTGATATCCATTTCAAAACCAGAGAGCTCCACAAGGGGCTTCTGGCGCTCGGCTTCGATAAATCTGTAGACCGGCTGATCGCAGTGGGTGACCTGATTGATCGGGGGTCTGGCATGCTCGATGGACTGAAGCTTTTGGGCGAACCGTGGTTTTTCACCGTGAAGGGCAATCACGAGCAGATGCTCATCGATGCTTACCGTGCCAATCCCCACCTCCCCTACTCGGCTCACGGTGCTAGGTGGTGGATGACCATTGATGACGACTCAAAGCCAGTGATCATCGACAAGCTCGATAGTTTGCCCATGGCTATCGAAGTGGAGACAGATCGGGGGGCAGTCGGTGTAGTACACGCAGATGTGCCCGTGGGATTGGCCTGGAATGATTTCACCCAGAGTCTCGAAAACCCGCAGATCCAGGATGTTGCATTGTGGGGTCGCGAGCGGATCAAGAAGCATCATCGAGGTGGTGTGCCAGGCGCATGGCGTGTCTGTGTCGGTCACACATGGATTCCGCATGCCCTGCGCTTCGGAAATGTCCTTGCCCTAGACATTACTGGTGGCGGGGATGGGCCCCTGGCGATCTACTCACTACAGGACGACGTCGTTTACGTGAATGGTGAGGCTTCGGGGCTCGATCAGGCAGAACGCCTCGGTGAGCAACTGAAAGAGCTTGAGCAATCGCTCACCTCGCTGAAAACTCTGGCGCATGCCAACAAGCTCATCGAAACTCAGATCGCGAGCCGTGAGTCTGAGGCCCGTGCTCAGCAGGTCAACTCCACCTGGCTGAATCTGGCTGACGATATCGCTAGCATGCAGCAGCTGCTTAATGCCCTGCACGGTTTGAGTCTGCTGTCCGGGGAGCGGCGCTCTGCCAAGCTACAAGAGCTGCAGGAGCGGTACGCTAGCACACCTACAGGCGAGCTGCTCATTCGTCTCTTCGACTCCGCTTCGTAATGAACGGGGCTTGGTGGGTGAGATCGTGCGTGCTAGCTGATCAGGCTGTGCCAGCAGTATGATATCAGCTCTGAATGCACATGGGCCCGGCGGCGCCCTTCTTGGTGGAGATGGGAATGTTTGGCTTCTTGAAGGATCGCAGGGAGTTCTGGTTGTTTTGCTGTGCTTGGATTGCCTTTGCCCTGTTGCTCGTGGTCAAAATCAAGTTTGACGTACCGGAAACTATGAAAGACTGGCCCCGCCTCATCGCCGCGCTGAGATCAGACGCTTTTGAGGATATTGTTGGGGACTTACTAACAGGCCTCATAGCAGCCTACTTTTTCTACGTATTAATTGACCTTTGGCCGCGTTATAAGAATGAACAAAAGGCTACGGAAATACTCAATTTATTGATCGTATCTATTATTCAGGCTTACGAGAAAAGACATTTCTTCGCTCATACAATGGCGATTACACAGGCAGACGTGACATTACTGACGAAGGAAAAGATCGACGCACTCTTAGAGGAGGTAAAGGAACAACCTGATTACGCCAAATTGAAATGTGCATTATTCACCGCGCACTCCCGATTTGCGGATTTCCAGCAGACCCTAGCTATCGCATCTCCTCTAGGGCCCCATAAATCACTTCAGTGGCTAGTCATCACCGACAAGGTCAGGTTGTTTGTGGACGAGTACGAAAAACATCCAGAAAGTGAAGTTTACAGACCTTCTCAGGTTTTTTATGACGACACAGTAGATTTAGACCAAGGCCACAAGGATTTCATACGCTACTTCAGCAATATGACTGATTATAGGGATGCTCTTCAAGGCTGCTTCTACGAGCTCCTAGAGGAAGCAAATAAATGGATCTCCCCTGAATCATTTGAAATAGTTCAACCAGTGTCGATAGGTGTGAACGACGTCACTGACGTCTGAACGCGCGCGATTAACTGACTGCGCCTCAGTGAGCAAGTCAAAGAATTCGAGCTTATCTCTTTGTTAACCTCGGTTACGATATCGCAGGCATGCGGCAGTTCATAAATGAGATTCACGGTTGTCTCGGGAATCGACTTGCCTCCAAGCTGCAGGGGCGGTACGCCGGCACACACACCTGCGAGTTACTTGTCCGTCTCTACGGAGTCAAGAACAAACGAACAAAATCCATTCGTGAAACATGTTATCCAATGGTAGCCTCGAAAAATGTAAAAGTGCCTCATCGAGATTGTCTAAAGGAGCCTCTGATGAACACCAAAATTACAAGCTCCAACTCTCAATCCGCACCACATTCAAAATCATTAAAGGATTCGAAATAAAATGGATTTCAGCTTCTCAACCAAAGAATTTTACGAAGAGCAAATGATTGCAGCCATTAACCACTTAGCCTCTGGAGACATACAAGGAGCTGGCCAAGCAGTATTCAGTTTTTTTGAAGGAAAGGAACATGTCATAGGAAAAGAGGCCATCGTCAGCTCTCAGCATATCCTTGCATTCTACAACCTCACTGATCTGTCTTACGCCTGCCACACCAATAAAGCTCTGCTACCAAGATGGGTTGCGGCAACCTACTGCTACTTCAAAGAAAAAGCCGCTATGCCGACTATAGCAAAGACGATCTTTCCATTCTGCCTGCAGTTATTAGAGAAATTCAAAACTGACGAACTTGAAAACCTTGACGCGCTAACACAAATGGCATTCTGGGACTTCCAATACGGCAAAAAATATCACCACCAGTTGCTAAAACATATAAAAACTCAAAAGTTCAAAACGAAGACAGCAAAAAATCATCGATCACTCTTCCTTACAACCGAGCTGAATCCAGACCCCGCAGACATAATCAAAAATATTGAACACACATACAAACAACGAAGTGCATTTACCCACCAACAACTTGCAATTGTAATCCTAAATTATTATTGCAAGGTATCCAAAAAGCCTGAACACCTCGAAGAGCTTATCAGAGTATTGAAAGGGCCTAACCTGAGAGCCGACATCGCAAATGGCATAACAAACTTTCTACAACCATTGATAATGCATCTATACGAGCAAAAAGAATACAATCTAATGCTTAATTTTTTAGGCAGCCTTAAAAATTCTCAGCATAGCCCTCAAGGCTTATCAAAACCACACGCATTCCTGATATCGAACTCCGCACAACTATCACTACTCTCCCCTCACTGGCTCGACATATTTGAAAACCAAGATAACTATGAAAATTATGAAGAGCTAATCAACCAAAAAAACAGAGCCACCAATACTTTTACTTCGCTATTAGGTGATACTGAGGATGGAGTTCGAAATTTAGACCCTAGTCGAGCTGGGGCCCCGCCCGAGAACTTAGATCTGGAATCATACGCCGCTGCGACAATCGAACATTTCAAGCTAAACGATAAGGTATATGGGGAAATCAGCTTATTAACTCTAGCACCATCGCACAGCTTTCCAATTCAATCAGCGCTTTTCAGCCTTGGAAAACATTCACCACTAATATCCACAAGCTTAGAGGATCAAACCGAAGAGCCGGAGCAGAAGAATTTTGCATTTATGCTTTCAACCCATACCAGCTCTTACAACATCGAAAAAGAATTCATTGAACGTGAGTTCGGAGAGAACGCCAAAATACTCACAAATCCCTCTCCAGAAGTTTTTGAAGAAACCCTCAACGATGCAGACCTCAACGCATTCTACATTTCAGCACATGGTGAATACAACCACTGGCAATATGGTTCCAATGATGAAATAATTTTTAGCGATGATTCCACAATCACTATGAGCACGATAAAAAAGTGTTCTCTTAGAAGAAGAACAAAAAGCAACATCATACTTAACATTTGCGACGGCGCGACGTCTGCGATCAATTGCATCCCCTATAGCAGAGGGATTGCACCAGCATTGGCTAACGGAGCACAAACCGTGATATCGCATCTTTGGCCCGTCAATCCCGTGTATGCGTGCTCATTTGGATTGATAAATATTTTTCACTTAAAATCAGCGCCCGCAATTGATGCAGCAAGATTGACTTTCGATATCCTAAAGCTGCCGAAGCAAGATATGCTAAATGAAATCAGAAAGCTCTCTCACTCCTTCGCAGGGCTCGCGACTTACCTAGAAAGAACTGACTTTGAAATGTCACAGTTCAAAAACATTGGTAGCGTGGCCATTTATTCCTAGATTTAAAAATCTGATTCAGGTTAACAAAACCTGCTCCCTGGGAAGCTCTGCACTTATTCAGACATTGTGCAGAGCAAGCCGACACGCCTAAAAGCATAACTATCGCGCCGAAAAAGTTTATTCCCCTCGCCCCCACACCCTCTACTCTAATGAGAGAAAAGTGCCAAACTTTTTGCAAACTCTCTCGACAGGAAAATCGAGAACCAGCACCACCCCCAAGAGAGGTCAATAACTTTACCCCCTAGTCATACCTTATATCTTTCAATTTCCTTTCAAAAAGATCCAAATCAACAAACTTAAGCCGATTATACAACTCCTCCAAAACCTCAGTGACCATCAAGCACTTGAGCGACTCTTCCAAAAGCAACTCAACCTCCTTTATAGCCTCATCCACAAGGCCATTGAGCATAACCTTGTCTTCTATGCGATTAACCAATATAGCCGTAGAGAACAAGGAATCCAACTGCCATCGCAGATGGCTTGGCACACTTAACCCATCACCCAATCGTTGTATTTCTAGAACAAGAACATAAGCCATATGGATAGAGTACAAGTCTGGATCATTGAAGGTTACATATGGCTCCATACGAGCCGACGCGCGCGAGTAAAATTTCAAGAACCAAAACCTGATTTCCTCGTCGCAATCCAACCATTCAATCGGCTGGACTGAAGAGCAGCCCGAGAAGAAGAGGAGATTATTATAAACCTCATATAGCCTAAGCACCCCTACATCAAGAGAATAGATATTCAAACCCGTATGTTTCCCCGAGAACATCACATCGCCATTTCCAGGCTCATAAATATAGTCAATTTGAAGACTATCTGAGATACCCCCTACATACCCAACAATATCGAGCACTTCATATTCCTTCAGACTCCCCGCAAAGAGCTCAGGCAGCCGCTCAAACGACTCACGTATAGACTTAAACTCAAAACCACAGCAATCCACGTCCACCTGAAATTCACAAAAAGTTGGATTATTCCTCGGAAAGAAAATACCATACAGCTTATCTGGATTAGCGAACCTTATATGCCCCAAAAATAACTTTTCAAGCTCTGCAAGCCTTGTAAAAAATAAACCTCGATGACTGAGATACTGTTCAAACGTCAAGGATTCTATTTGCTTTCTCGATATTTCTTGCTGTTCTTTAAACTGACGCCCAAGAAATATCAAGGTTGCAATAGTAGCTGCAGCACCAAACAAGGTGAACACACCACTTAGCAGTGACCCAAAGCTAGACCATGCCTCGTGCTTGTGTGAAATATTAGGGCCTACATACTCATAATATGTTTTAAATAGCACATAGACTCCACCTAACGCCCCGGCCAAAACCATCACACCGAACATTGTCCACGGGTGACTAGCCACGAATGCCATACACTTCCTAAAATACTTCAAAAACAACCTCTCAGCGATCAGGCTCGGCGAAACCAAAAGAATACGCCATAATAATAAATTTAAACCAACTTTCCATCGCAAAGTAGATCAGTAAATCAAGCTCTCTAGCTCGACTGTTGAAAGCGGGGCCAGAGCAATCAGCGTATGTGCCACTCCCTACCAACCAACTCACCGCTTGCTAGAGCTCATCATCTTGAGCGTTCAAATGCGCAGCCAAGACGTCCCCATGGCACGCAGCAGGCTTACAGTGGCACGCGATCACCTTGCCCCTGATGATGCCCAGATTATGCTCGAGGTTTTCGGATGCCTTCAGGAAGCCACGACCGAAATCGTAGGCGAACTTGCGGATAACCTCGTCGCGATCACCGTCCTGGCCCATCTGGTACGGGTTACCCCAGATAGTGCCTCGACCGATGTAGACGTCGTAGAGGTCTCCTCGATCCTTGTTCACCACCAGCGTGAGCTGGAGGGGGACAACACGGGTAGCGCGGGTTCTCGGATTTGAGCACCACCTGGCTGCCATCCCGAGCAAGACGCTTGCACAGCGGCTCGCAGTTCACAGCGGCGATCACAATGTGGCCGGGCTCAGCCTCAATGGAGCGGTCGACTATTCACGAGGTCGCCTGGGTAGATGCCGGCGCCAATCATGCTGTCCCCTTCCACGCGCACCAAGTAGATGTGAGGGGCCCGCACATCGAGCAACTCATCGAGCGAAATGCGCTTCTCAAGGTGGTCGGCTGCTGGAGAAGGGAAGCCTGCAGGAACCTGAAACGAGTACAGAGGGAGGTCGGTGGTGCTTGGGTTGAGTGGGCCGAGGATGGTGAACATGACGAGAAATACCTATGCTGTATATTCATACAGTAAAGCTGCTTCGCGGTGCCCGGTCAATCAGTACGCGCTGGCCGGCAGGGCCAAGGCAGCCAGGAAGCTCAGCCTTCCTATAAACGAGCCCCACCACCTCAATTTCGGTAGTGGAGGCAATTCGCCATGTGCGCTACAGTCTGCTGATGTGTGAGGGGATACGCCTGTGCAGAACAAGGACAGAAAACACGGATTGACTCGCCTTGCGAGGCTCACCCTATTTTTGGTTTCTTACATACCATTGTTTCTCATAATGATATTTCAGCAGCTGTATAAGAACAGCGAAAATCTACATTTCGGCGGCTTAAACAAAGCTGCGCTTTTGAGTTTTGTGAAAAACTTCGGCGTAACCACCGTTTTAGTTTCTATTTCTGTTGCGTCGCTCATAGCGCTCCTATTGCTGTTGCGAAATTTAACCGAAAGAGCAAGTGAGAGCGGCGAGACCACAAAAATCACAGAGGTGGAAAACAAGAACTCGGAATGCATCGCTTACCTATTCACATACATCATTCCCTTCGTATTCCAAGACTCATCCGACCCATCACAATTGGTACCGATCATCACGCTAATGGTTGTCACCTATACCATCTACGTCAACTCATCGATGATCCTAATTAACCCCACCCTCAGTTTCTGGTATTCCTTGTATCACGTCGAGATTGAAGCTGGGGCAAACAAGAAAAAAGTCATAATTCTGACCAGTGAAAGATTCATGGAGGAAGGAGACATCGTAAAAATAAAACGCATTGCTCACAAACTTTATTTCGGAAAAGGACTGGTAAGTAACAATGAGTAGCAAAGAACTAACAGATCTCCATGAATTCTTAGAGCTTGACGATATCTCTCTTGAGCTTTTCTTTGTCCAGAGGAAATCAAAAACAGCTCAAAAGAAGAAATCGTTCAGCTATACGATCAGCAAGCTAGACGCCAGCAAAGAAATTAACGACTTTTTCAAAAAGTCGGTTAAAACTCAGGTAAGCCGCTATCTGGACGCAGGTACAACCCCGCAGAACTATGCTGTCATTGGCGATGACATACCCCGCTCGCTTTACATTTACAAAGATGCCAACAAGCTTAAGCTTTCCGATCAAACTTGGAAAAAAATGCTGGACGGCACTGCGATCAGCTCCGCAACTTCTTTAGGTCAGATCAAAAAGAACATTTGGTTTTACTGCGTAAAGGCGACTGCGTCTGTCGATGGCGACGTAAAATCCATCATACTCTTCAAGAAAATAACTCAATCTAACGTTGCCACTGACGAGCCTCAAAAACTCCTGCATAAGCTCAAAGCCAGCTTTGATTCTAGCGACCCTAAGCTTGTACCAGTGCAACCGCAGCACATTACCTTTGAAGACAAATTTGACTGCGCCTTAGTTGAAGGCTCATTCCTTATTTTCTCGAAGCCTGGCTTTGAAAAAATCGTTGAACTCGAGGATGAGTTCACTGAACAAACTAAAGAAACCCTCTCTGTCATAGAAGCACAGGATGTCATTCAAGGCATGGATATACTCCAAGCCGAAATCATTTCCAAGCCTTCGCTTATGAGAACGCTGGTTAACATTACAAAAAACGAGAACCACAGCACTATCGGCGCCATAGAAATAGCGAAAATGAAGCAAATGCTTTTGGACTATGATGGCCAGGAACTGAAAACCACTTCAGACGGCAAAATTCTTATTGAGAATAAAGACGACGCCGCTACACTGCTCAAGCTGCTGAATGATTACTATAAGCAAGGCTTGGTTACAGGAAAAACTTACGGCTCTAATTCAGGCAGTATTCTTCAGCGAAAGGCTTCATAGGTAGCGCTTACATATCGCTGTGAACCGGATATCTTTATCACCGGTCACAGCGAAGCGTATGGAACCAGGCAGAAAAACTTAAGCTACATAGACTACGCCGTGCCAGAGCACAACTTCATTAGCGATAGACCGGTGACTAAGGAATATCAACCCCGAATTGTTTAGCTATACATATTCTAGCCTTCCCATAAGGTACGTTCTTATACTCTTCAGGCTCGAATTCCAAATGCTCTTCTAATCCAACCTTGAAATCTAGCCCTTCATCGTAGAAGCGCTGCCTGGCTGGTAATCCTCGGAGCCTTTTAGCCAAGTAGTAAGCACGCTCCGAATAGTTAGCATAACGACTTGTAAGCTGAAAAGTTTTTATTGATGAAGCCGATACCTTATGGTTGCCGATGGCAATAACACTTAGCCTATATTGATCTTTTGGCAAGCTAAATGCGGCAAATTCAGCAATCTTCGTATCGGCAGCTTGGACAGGCACCAGTGCGAACTCAATTGATTCTTCGTCAACTAGCGGGTTGAGATGAATTGATTCAGAAAAATCGATTTTTCCTTTCATTTGAGGGCCATTGCATTTCTCGCAGCAAGGTATGAAATTACACAACGAGAGGGCGAGGAAGGGATACTCAGCTTTGCCGTAGTAATGATCAATCGGGGGACGGTAGCCTTTGGTATCTTCATCAGGCAAACACGTACCTGTCTCGACCATATGGCAGTAACAACATACTTTATAACGAGCTAGTGAACAAAGATGGTAGGCAGTCCACGGCTTATCTGACTTAGCAGAAAAAGCCCCATAATCAAATATTTTCCCCATAATGCCGACTGCCACTTTCCTAATCGCCAAATCAGGAAAGGCATGTATGTATTTCTTAATACACAGCGCTAGATCACTCGGCACACCATTAACAATGGAGTCCTTATTATCAATTACAAACTTTACAACTGCCAACTCAACAGAAGTCCCACCCAGCTTGACCAATCCCTTGTCAATAGTATCTTTCAAAAATCTCGCATGATCAGCTGCTGCATCCGCCCATACATCTTGAATATTGATGACCATTACTACCTACCTCTCATAAGGACAGATCGTATGGCTTCGTCACCAATCTCATCAATCAACTTTCTATCAGCGCTTGATAATTTGTTTTTGCGTACCCGATCATAAATTTCGTTAATTTTACTTGCTGCAAATTCTCCGAGCGAGCTTGACTCAAACGACCCGGAAATCACATCTTCAATTGGAGCGCCGAAAGTTTTTATACGAGAATCAGAGTCAAGATTAGTTACAAATAGACCTGGCATGTCTGCAGCAACAATAGGCGAGTGCGAGGCCAATATAACCTGCAAGCTGCGCAACTCAAAAAATCTCTTCAGCTTACCCAAATACCTATTCAAAAGCGTCACATATTTCCGCTGCCAGTCTAAATGTAGATAAGCATCTCCCTCATCTATCATCAAAACTATTGACTCGTGTCCCCGACGCGCGGCTTTATCTATGGCATCGCCAAGGTGCGCAAACTGATCGATCAGAGCCTGAAGGCCTGAACTGAGGGCGCCCCACTCAATTTTTATTGGTGCATCATATTGCCTAATAGCATTGAATTGATCCACACCTTCAATAACAAAAGATATTGAGCGTTCTGTATAGGTGGGCATACCACCGTAATTTCTGATCGCCTCTCGTGAACTGTCTACGAGATCTTGAACGACCTCAAGCTCTTTGAAGTAGCCCGCTTTCACAAGGCCTAAGTAACTCAGGAAAGACAAGGCATAATCTTCCCCATCATAATCCTCATGAGCATAAAGGCTTTCAAGCACTGATAGATAATAGATGTAATCCCTACCAGGAAGATGTTCCTCGATATGATCCTCCACGAAACGCACAACACTTTTTAATGCAACCTCAATCTGCCTATCCAACTCTTTCAATCGATCTGGATCTTTAATTGATCCAGACTCTAAACTCTTAAGATTACTAATCAGTGTTAAAAGAATAGGACTATCTATATGTCTTGCCTGTTTCAGGGCAGGCACGATGATTGACCTATGAATATTTTTAGAATAAGCCAACTTCGCTTTAAGCTGAGCATAAATTCCTAAAGCAGCCGCAACCTCTCCAAGCTGCCGCATTCGCCCATGCTCTTCATTTAATTTTTCCGTATTATTATTCGGAGAAGCATCTATCAGCCTACCCCGCCGACTCAGCTTTCTTCTGTAAGGGAGTCCTGAATAATAAATAGCACACAGGTCTGTTTCGTCTTCAGTCAGAAGTGAAATGTCTCCCCCTCTGCTCTTCACATAAACCATTGAGCCGCTATGACCCGGAGTAGATATTGCTTCTGCTATCAAATTAAGAAGACGGGTTTTACCAGATCCATTTTTCCCAAGAAGCAAACTCATTGAGTCAACTTCAAAAATTCGGCCCATATCAAGAATTTCCGGGGTCGCAAGATCGAGCAATCTATCATCAATGCGTAAACTTACTACAACGGGCATATCAACTCCCTGTCCGATTACCTATAAGCACCAAGCATCTCATTTCCAGCCAAGTGGTTTACTTTCTAAAAAACCCCCCGGAAGTGGCCATATGATATCTAAAAAATTACGGCCTGCGAACACCTAGAAAAACCAGATACAACGTCTTTTTAGAGCCAATGAAAATGTGATGGCATTCAAACGACTGTGGCCCAATCCAGCAGAAATCTACCTTTCGTGTAGCCATTTACACGCACCTGCAATCCCAAGAAATGTCAATCCCCGTGAAAATGTGGCTAGGTGCAAGAGCACTTGAATACGCATATATTGACACTGCGGCCTTCAGCTGAAGAGGCCTGGCTATTTCCCCTATCGGACTGAGCAGAAGGCGGCGCAGTGACCCTACCTGGTTTTATGAAATCCAAATCGCAGCGCAGGCTATTCGTGAGTTTCAGCCTACTGTTTGTGATCACGTGCCTTGGTGCCGCTCTTGCCGTAGCGTGGGGTGAACCCGGGCCCAAGTGGTTGCGGGACACGCTGAACGGCCTACTGCTGTCACTTGTTGCCAGTGGAGTCTTCGCCCTGTTCTCGATTGGGTACGTGGCGTATTTTTTAGATCCTGGGGCGGAGCGAGACAAGATCGTGGTTTTACCCCAAGACCTCAAGGGAGAGATGGACAGGATTGCGACCGAGGCCAAGGACTACAAGATCTACGTCGTACAGGCCGCTACTTCCGTTCACATACCCTACGAAGGCTCATCGAGCGAGCCAGGTCGACAAGGCGCCCGATCAACATTGAAGTCGTCCTGCTCGATTTCCGCGATCATCAAATGTGCGATCTGTATGCACGATTCCGTAAAGACACCTTCGATGGCCACCTGTGGAGCATAGAAAACGCTAGGGCTGAGATCCTCGCGACTGCAGGAGCGCTGGCTAAAGCGGCCCTGGACAACTCGTCTCTGGTCACCGCGTCCTTGTATCTCAGTGGTCGTCTGTCTGTCTTCAGGATCGAGGGCAGCGCCGATGAGTTGTTGGTCACCAGGGAAGGCCCCAAAGACTTTGCGTACAAATTTCACCACAGCCACCCCGACCACGCGGCGTACCTAACCGAATTTACGTGGATTCGCGACACGGCATCTCGCATCGACCTGCCCAGGACTGCTCCATCAGGAAGCCTGCTCGCAGCCATGTTCGGCCAGGAAGAAGTGACTCCAGAGGTGGAGCAAGCTGTGAATGATGCTCTTGTCAGGAAAGCTCCGTATGCCAGCTGAACTCGATTCCCTACTGCAGAGGCCTTTGGCTTGGGAAGCTCCGGTACCAACATTACTCGCTGCTATACGGAGATGGATTTCGACAACGAAACCTTCATGCCTGCTACACCCTCACGGCTTTCACGTGCTGCTGCTGAAGCGTAGTGAGGGTGAAGAGTGGCGACTGCACCTTTGGCCTTCGACGGTGCGGCAAAGCACAGGAATGCCGGCTCGAATCCACACACATGACCGCCATGTAGAGAGTCGCATCCTGAAGGGGAGCCTGCTGAATCTGGATTACCTCCCTACAACGACGAATGAGCATGGGCATCCCCTGTACTCGGTCACATACGCGGGCGACAGGTACTTAGGTAACACATCCAATGTGCTCCAAAACACGGGGGAAAGGATCACTCTTACCCCGACCGGGCACAGGCAGCTCGGAATAGGTGATCACTACCGGCTCGAACGTCATACGTACCACGAGGCGGTAGTGCCAGAGCAGCAAGCCACAATCACCCTCGTATGCATGCATAGCCGGGATCCTGCGCCCATCATGGTCGTAGGGCTGGACGGGTATCCTCAGCAAGTGAGATTTGAGAGGACAAAAGATGAAGCGTCGATCTTCCTTGAAAATCTGTAAAAAATTTCGAATATTGGGGAATTTCGCGACTGACCGCTGAGCGACCACTACCGACGAACGGTCATTTCAACCAAATCCTACTTGACCTCGTTCCTGAAAATCAGTCTGATGATGTTGACCTTGATCCCGGCGTGCCAGGTGAGAACGTGAACGTATCTACTGAAAAAGCCTTAACAGAACTTCAAGAGATCGCTGATCGTCTCTTGGAAAGCTGTGGGCCAGTAGATGAACAGATGTTGAATTTTCTGGGCGACGGAAGGGTTGTCCGCGTAAGTTATTTTGATCGCATTCATGCGCTTATTGATAGAGCTCAAAAAAGAGCCCGTTACTATAAAACCAGAGCCGTCGATTTCTTCAAGCAATTTCATCTTATTAGACGCGCTCAGTTTATCATCTCTAAGCTATCGGGCATTGACTTCCACGCCCTAGTAACTCGCATCCGCTTATATTTCTCTCGGCTGGCCTGCATCCGGGTTCCTCTCTTCGAATACGGGCCAGAGCTCGCAGGTTATCGTCACCGCTTCCGCTGATTCGTCAATGGCTTGAACCTGTCTTCCCATTGATCGATTTACATTGTGGACTTTTACGATGATCACCAATCTCAATGAACTTCCAAAGTTTCTTGCTCAAGCTGTTGGTGCCAGGGGTGGCATTTACGAATGCAAGCCCCACAACCAAAATTTTGACCAACACCTGCTCAATAACTCTATAAAAATATTCGAGCAACTAACAGGCCAGGCCAACAATCGTTATTTTTACAATGCGGGCCGCGAACTTAAATTCGGGATTATTAAGTCAGATCTAGTGGGTGCATTTGCATCCACAGGAGAAGGCGACGTTGACTTCATAGGCGTGAACTATGGAGCCATCCACTTGCTCTCCTCCTTATTTACCCGACTCCTAAGTAACGAATTAGTATTCCCAGATGTAGGAAATTCAGGCGCCGAGACCAGAGTAGGTTATTCATTTTACATCCCTCGCATAGCTGACTCGAATACATTTGAAGCACGCCGCCCCAATTGCCCAGTTAGATCAGCATTTGCAAGGCACATGGCATTAACCGCATTGACTGTAATTTACTCTCACGAGATCTCTCACGTAATCAGAGGCCACTCTCGAATAAAAAACTCAATCAAAGCTGGCTCCCGAGATGAGTTTACCGCATTAGAAAATCAGGCCATTGAGCTTGACGCAGATTGCGGGGCTATCGAGCTCACACTTCACTACATGGAGTTCGCCCGGGCCATTGAAGAGAAATTAAATCTTGAATCTGACCCTGCCATCAAAGAGTCATGGCTCAATTTTTACAAAGACACGATTCATAATGTTCGGTTTGTATTTTTCGCTAGCTACCTGCCACTCAGAATCCTTTGCGACAACCACTGGAACCCCGAATCACAAGAAAAAAGTGGCCAACCTCAACCTCCCTTTAGAATGGGAACCCTAATGAAATCGTTCGCTTTTCTTCTTGAAGAAAATTGCGAGGTTTCTGCAGAAGACGCAAAGAAACTGGTATATGCATTTTGCTTAGAATCAGAAAAGGCTTACGCAGATATTCAAGCAGAATCAGGCGAAGGTGAATTAGACCTTAAAGCTATCGATGCCTTTTTCGAGAATGTTGGGGACTACGCCCTGACCGTAGTTGACGCATTTGAGAAACTAAAATGCGAACTAAAAAACAATGCACTTCTTGAAAAATTATGCCCATCACCGGCTGAGGCCAAAAAAAGCAGCTACGTAGTGACAGCCGGAACAAAGCTGGGCCGTCCTTACTATGCGATTATTGAATCAAGTCTCTGCGAACAAACTGAAGATACGCTGCAAATCCAATGTTTCAGCGTCGACCGTGCGGGTGAGCAGCCGCTTCAATTTTCAATGAAAATATCACTCAATGCCGAAGGAAATCCGGTAGCAGACCCACTTAGGGCCGAAGCTCTAGAAAGGATTAAAGGACTCGAAGAGATCGACGCCCTTGACTTCATAGCGCTAACGGATCTTAAAGAGCGAGCTGAATTTATTCGATGGGCTTTCGACTACAGCAAGTCGATAAACCTTAAATTAGACATTAAAAGCATGATGGAAGAGTAAATAACCCGGGCTTCGGTACGACATCGTTCAAGGGCGTCGTACCGAAGCATGGGATCACCTTAACTCCAAACACCCTATCGTATAAATCTGTTTGCGCTCGCAACACAAGCTATCCACGACAAATATCACAATCCAGTTCTTTATTTACAAAGAGACCATACTCTGTATGCATGTCTTTAATTCGACTCGGGTGGTAATGAGCCTTAATGCATGATGGGGAGATATCGTGCATTAACCTGTAGCTCGGCGGCGATGCTCCCCCCACAGGCTTTCTTGCTCGCAGCTGCCCCCAGTTCGAGAGGATCACCTTCGCCCCGGCCAGCTTGTCTTGCTTTGAAATCAGCTCTACAGGTACGTCGATTTCCAGGATGGTGGGGATACCTATATCTCGAAGCCGCAGTCTATAGTCTTCTGCCCACGGGTCATCAACCTCAATATGCGCTGCTAGCGCCAAGAGATATTCGCTTCCGCTTATGATGTAGTGCCCAAAGCCGTCAATCATCTTTCGATCATCAGCCGCAAGCCAGATTGAACCACGCTCGTCAGCGCGACGTCCTCGCATCACCTCAATAGCCCTATTGACAGCAGCTACTGGAACATCAGCGTAGATCTCTCGAAATGCTTGCACGATGCGGCCTGGATCTTGGCCTTGGACACCCTTATCAAAGTATGACGCTAAGCTCTTTGGCCGGCAGCCATGGAAGGTTTTGACATGGCTGTAATGGCTCCAGAGCCTCTCACTGAAAGCAGACACCAATTCCCCATGATTCGGCAGCCACCGAAGGTCATCTGCCCAGCAATTGGGACGTTCAGTCTCTACGTGCTTGCGTACAGCTGGGCTGAGAATCTGGCTCGCATATCTTGGAATGGCCGTTAGCCAAGCTCGACGATTTCGCCAATCGAGCACACGTTCAATCATGGAATTCCTTTCCTGCATCGCTTAAGAGCTCAATGGGTAACTGGTGCACAATCTGGAACAGAACGGCCTTTGCCCTGATAGCCTGGAGCGCTCGCTCCTGTGGCGACCGGCCTGCTGTACGCTCATGGAAATGTCTCAAACCCTGAGGCTAGGCTTTCATCCAGGCGCCGTACCTTACGCTATGATATCAATTTGATGGTTGCAGGCACACGCGCAAGCCGACCTTTCAAGATCTGAGCCTGGTTACCAAGGTCATCTGGTGACACCCTGTGCGCCAGACTAGAGCTCTGTTTCTCCCACGGCTCAGGCATTGGTCACCGAAATGCTCGGCATCCGCCATCCAATCCTTTGCGGCGGGATGGGGCCTGGCGTTTCAGACGCGACCTACGTAGCGGCTGTGGTCAATGCTGGGGGAATGGGCTTCATCGTTGCTTCTGCCTACCCTGATCCGGAGCAGTTTCGCGAGGAACTTCGTAAGTGCCGGCAGCTGGCACCTGGAAAAAGGTTCGGTGTGAATCTCTACATATCTGGTCAGCCCAATGCAGCCAACCGCATTCAGGAGCAGGTGAAAATCCTGGCTGAAGAGGATGTCATTTGCGTCGAGACCTCCGGTGGTAGCCCCGAGGCAATCCTTCCTGCTCTCCGGGAGTCCGGCATCAAAGTGCTGCACAAGGTTTCAGCCGTCCGACACGCCCGGTCAGCCGAACGCTTGGGCGTTGATGCCGTGATTGTTGTTGGCAATGATTCCGGAGGCCATCCAGGAACCTACGGTATCAGCAGCATGGTGCAGGCCCCTCAGGCCTCACGGGAGCTCTCCATACCCTTGGTGATTGGCGGAGGGATGGGAACAGGGAGCCAACTCGCCGCCACCCTAGTGATGGGAGCTGACGCGATCTTGATGGGCACCAGGATGCTGGTATCGGAAGAGCTGTGGATTCACCGCCAGTACAAGGATCTACTGGTGAACAGCGATGGCACGGACAGCGTCATCGTCAAGACCGGCCTACGCCAACATCACCGGGTTTTGAACAACGAAAGCGCGAAAGCCGTAGCTGCCATCGATGCGACGGGTACCAGCGATTTTGAACACTACCGCCCACACGTCATGGGCAAATTAACCACCCAGGCCTACCTTACGGGTGATAGCAGCATCGGTATGCTCGACTACGGGCCATCGGCAGTGTTTGCGAATGCAGTGCAGCCAGTGGAACAGATTTTCGATGACATTCTGGACGACGCCCAGCGTGCCATGCAGCGCTTGAATGGCCTCTCTTATGACAGACATTCGGTGGCAGGTGATCGCTAATCTACGGTTTCGCAATCACCCCCACCAGTTCGAGCTTCAGGAGAAGTCTGCCGAAACCGCGCGCATCCAGCTGGAGTATGAGGATGCCCTCAAGCTCAGGTCGTTTACGGACGAAGAGATCTACCGCTTCAAGAAGGCTGCTAGCATCACGAACGCCATGGAGACGTTCCTGAACTACTTCTACGGCTTTATCATCGGCGTGTTTGGATCGATCCTAGCTACTATCGTTACTGACCGGTGGAAGGCAAGGCGAGCACTTAACCGCTCTTAATAATGCTGCCGCTACAAGAACCCCCCAATTTAACAAGCTGCGATTCAATGCTTGTTGGCAACGAGGCCACATGACTTCAGAAAAAGACACATTGCTTAAGATACTGTCGAACATCGAGCGTGACCAAAAACAAATGGTCAAAGCTCAGAGGACGCTCGTTCGTGATAAAGCACCTGTCCGACTGCAACGCCATTTGTCGTGGTGGACGGGCATTGCACTTATGTTCCTTACAGTTTTCTTTGGGGGCTGGGCGAAGCTTGGAGGAGCTCAGTGGGCTGCGGGCGCAGCCTTGGCATCAGTCGCCTCCTGCTACGTCTTAATAATTGCCCAACCCTTTTTAATGGCATGGACTCACCGTAGCGCCTTACGAGAAACGTTGCGCCTACCATTCACAGCCACAATGCGAATTAATATCCAGACTCCAATGGAGGTCGATAAACTCCATTTCCCGAGACTGATGGCACTGTCTCGCCTGGATCTGGATTTAGGCTTGACAAGCTTGAAGAATGAAGCACTTTTCCTGGAGAAATGCACTGGTTGGGTAGTAGGCTCAGTAGAAAAAATTGGCTTACTACCTGGCTGTATTGCCATCATCTACGCTACTTCGACCGGGAGTTCCTCTGCAGCTCTTGCCACCTCACTAGCTTGGGGCAATGTCATTTTTACTGCTTTTGGTGTCCTAGCTAACGTATACGTCATCCGCTATCAACGAATGATTTCACTGATTGAACTAGCGATCAAACATCAAGAGATACTTGAGAAGATGAATCCTGTAGGTTCAGTCGGCGACCTTGTTTCGAGCAGCCAAGCTCATTCAAATTTGGAGCACGCCACGCACCTGTAGTCGGAGACGTCGTTGACGACTTCAGGGAAGATCTGGGCGGCTTTCCATACCGCCCGATCCACACACCGCGACTGCTAAGTGCGTCGTCGCCCGCGAGCAAGGGAAGAACTGCTCAAAGCCTCCAACTGCTTCATCATCGCAACGTTCATGATTTGAGCCTTCCTAAGCTCCCGCTGAAACTTTTCTATCAACGGTGCGAGGTGAGCTAGGCCTGCGTTAAAACCCGCACTGTAGACACCGCTCGCCCCTCCTGCGGCTTTTAGTCTCAAGCTCCGGGCGGCGCCGCCGGCGCATCGCCGCAAGGTTTTTGGGTTGATGGTTGGGGTAGTCCAGCCAGCCTCATAGTCAGGTGTTTTTTTCATAACGACCTCGCAGAGATAGGTGCCTTGACACTAGCCAAGGCTAAATCCCCCTTCTGAAGCGTAGCAAGCAGCTGCCCTACTCCCCCGCTCAACTCGTCAGCTTCCGAAAACCCGGCCCCCCCAGTTGCAACCATGAATCGGCAGGCGACCTCCGCACACGCCGTGTTAGCACCTGTAGCATCGATGGATAATGGTCAGACTGCCCTGCCCCAGGCCCTCAAATCCCCTACCTAGACACACTGGATGGGTGTCCACGCTGGTGATAAGCTCCGAGGCCTATGTTGAGTGCTATGAGATTGCTATGAGTGAATCGCCCCTGGTTTCGTAGACACCTCCAAGCCTCATAATGAGGCCCAAATAGGAGGTGCCATGAGTCGTCAGCGTTACCCCGAAGAATTCAAGATCGAAGCGGTCAAGCAAGTGACCGAGAAAGGCAGGCCTGTCGCTGATGTTGCCCAGCGTCTGGGGGTGTCCGTTCACAGCCTTTACGCCTGGATCAAGCTCTACAGCAAGCCCCAAGAACAGCGTCAGCAAGACGAAGATCAGCAGGCCGAGCTGCGTAAGCTACGCGCTGAACTCAAGCGCGTGACGGAAGAGCGAGACATCTTAAAGAAGGCCGCCGCGTACTTTGCCAAGGAGTGTGGCTGAAGTACGCCTTCATCAAGAAGCACTCGACGGATTACCCGGTGCGTCGCCTTTGCCAAACCCTCAAGGTGCATCCCAGCGGCTATTACGCCTGGCTGGCCGAGCCTCAATCTGCCCGAGCAAAAGAAGATCAACGTCTGCTTGGCTTGATCAAACATGCTTGGCTGGAAAGCGGAGGTGTGTACGGCTACCGCAAGATTCACGATGACCTGCGTGAGCTGGGAGAGGCATGCGGGAGAAATCGAGTAGGGCGCTTGATGCAGGCAGAGGGGCTGCGTTCGCAAACGGGCTATCGGCGGCGTCCAGGTTTTTACGGCGGAAAGCCGACCGTAGCCTCGCCGAACCACCTTGCGCAGCAGTTCAAGGTCAGTGAGCCGAACAAGGTCTGGGTGACAGACATCACCTACATTCGCACCTATGAAGGATGGCTCTACCTGGCGGTAGTGCTGGATCTCTTCTCACGCCAAGTAATTGGTTGGTCAATGAAGCCCAGGATGTGCAGCGACTTGGCGATCGACGCATTGCTGATGGCCGTGTGGCGCCGCAAGCCACAGCAGCAAGTGATGATTCATTCAGACCAAGGCAGTCAATTCAGTAGCTCAGATTGGCAAAGCTTCCTGAAGGCCAACAACGTGGTCAGCAGTATGAGTCGGCGAGGAAACTGCCATGACAACGCCGTAGCCGAGAGCTTTTTCCAGCTGTTGAAGCGGGAGCGAATCCGACGAAAAATCTACGCAACACGTGACGAAGCCCGAAGTGATATTTTCGATTACATCGAGATGTTCTATAACCCTAAACGCCGACACGGCAGTGCTATGCAGCTGTCGCCAGTAGAGTATGAGAGACGCCATTTTCTGAGCTTGGAGAGTGTCTAGGAAACCAGGGGCGATTCACATCTTTGTAAAATACAATTGCGTAAGAACAAATAGAACCAAGCAGAGATACCGCCTTATTCGCAGAGCGATTTCGTGGCTGGCTCATCTTGCCGTTGGCTCTCATAACAGGGGATGTTACTTTCGCATGCAGATCAAGCACTACATCGTTTGTCACTGAAATGAGCGACATGCCGCCACATATTGGCCTGATGTAATTGTCATACGTCTTCCTATAATCACCGATGGTGCTTTTTGCAAGCTTCGTCTTTTTAGAAATCATTGACTCAAACGCTTGATCGACGGTGATGCTTTCCCTCAAATTTTTCTTGCGCTCTGCAACAAGAATCACATCAAGATTCGCATAAATCTTTTCCGCCGCCTCCCTGACCACAGGCAACTTTGCGCTCTTATAATCGAACACCTCAATCTTTCTACGCTGGTCTTTACCGTCAACCTTTCTAATTGCATAAAAAGTCTTCCCACCGGCCTTTGTTACTCGGACAGCAAGGCCTTTGGTGTGACTATCGTAAACATACATCTCAGACTTGCCGTCAGGACATACAAGATCACGAATAAAGTCTTTAGTGAAATTGATCCGCAGAGCCACGTCCACACTCCTACTCAGCATCTAAACCGTTGATTTTTGCGTGTTTTTAGTGTCTAATCGCCTGCCTCACCTGCCCTGGTGGTGAAATTGGTAGACACATCGCACTTAAAATGCGCCGCCTTCTGGGCGTGCCGGTTCGAGTCCGGCCCGGGGCACCATTCTTGAAGCACAGGCCAGCTCGGCCAGACACCTAGATTCGTCTCTCGCGGCTAGGCCTTTCAGGCATTGCCAGCCCTTCTACCTGCTCAAGAAACGATCAAATCGAAGCGACGACGCTTTGAAATTCACTTGGGAGCCCTTGGTAGCTAGCTTGGTAGCGCTGCCGGTATCTCACGGTATCTCGCCATATCTCTCCTTGCGCTACGCCTACGCATTCCAGCGAGCTAATGCTGCCCTCAAACGCCTGATTTACAAAGCTTTTAAGCTCAAAATCACGGTGCGTAGCTCCCTGTAGCTCTCGACATCTGATGTGGGGCAGAATGACTTAAAATCTGTCGGCGTGAGCCTTGCGGGTTCGAGTCCCGCCACTCGCACCATCTCCTTCTGAAAAGGCGCCCTTACGGCGCCTTTTTCATGCCCGGCAAAACGTGTACCGACTGCTACAGTGGAACATGTCCCCGCTCACTGGAACGCCACCATGCGCTACTCCCTGTTCGATGGCCAACGCGACATCATCATCCTGCTCGCCCGTGTACTGCTGATGATCCTGTTCATCCTGTCCGGCTGGAGCAAACTGACCGGCTTTGAAGGCACGGTCAACTACATGAGCTCACTCGGTGCCCCTGCGCCCATGCTCGCGGCGGCGATTGCGGTGATCATGGAGTTCGCCGTGGGCATCCTGCTGATCCTGGGCTTCTATACGCGCCCGCTGGCCTTCCTGTTCGCCCTGTTCGTGCTGGGTACTGCATTGCTCGGGCATCCGTACTGGAACATGGTCGACCCGGAGCGTAGCGCCAACATGACCCAGTTTCTGAAAAACATGAGCATCGTCGGCGGGCTGTTGTTGTTGGCGGTGAGCGGCGCCGGACGCTTCTCCCTGGACCGTCGCTGACAGCCATTACGCTGGTACGGCGACTCAATCGTCGATGTCGTCGTGCCAGGCGGGATGCTCCTCATCCTCGAAATCATCCAGAAGCGCTTCATCTTCCTCGGCTTCGTCCAGAAATCCATGGGCGTCAGCTTCCGGATCGACATCCTCCTCCAGAAACTCGTGGTCGAGCAGATGATCGTGCTCGGGTTCGTGCAGGTCGTCTTCGTCGTGCATGGCTGGGCTCCAAGAGTCAAAGCAGGCCTGTATAGGCCGATCATCAGTCGCGGTCAATTGCTGGCAGCTTAACGCTGGCTTAACCGCTCAACCGCTAGTCTCGAATCTCTCCCTTCAAACGTTCTTGCCCGCCACCCTGGCGGGCTTTTTTTTACTCATTTGGTCTGCCTGCGCAATCTTTGTGGGAACCATATGCCCGGCTTCGATGCTCGCACACATGTGGACCTGTGTTTTATCAAGGAGAACCCGCATGACTGTGAATATCGACAACCTGATCATCACCACGCCCGCCCCTAAATCAAACACCGACCCCGTGGCCCTGGAGGTCACCGGTGCCGTTGCCCTAGTAACGCTGAGTGAGTTTGTCGCCCGTCTGCCCGATGGTTCCATTCGCCTGAACGCCCCAACCAAGGGCGCAGCCAGCAAAAGTACCCACCGAACCCGTTGCGAGTGGAAGGAACCTCTCTATTGGGCCTTGGGTAGCGCCGCCACCCACCGTAACCACCAAACGTTTACGCTGCAGAAGGTGAACTCGTTACAAAAAGTGGTGATTTCACAACTGCACGTAAAGGACGACGACAGCCCACCCATCAAAGTGTTCTGGAACAAAGGCAAGCTCACCTATGGTTTTCGTCCGGAATTCAACCAAGCAACCGCACCCACGACCACCCTTCTGACCGAGGTGCCACTGGGGACACCGTTCGAGATCGTTATCAAAGTCTCATCCAGCGGCGCCGTTATCCTCAGCGCAACCTGTAACGGACGCACGGGCCACTCTCCAACACTTCAGTTGGCGAACTCATGGAACACTCGGATCTTCAACTTCCACGGCGGCCTGTACAACCAGATCGACTTTACCGACTCCACGCCCGCTGAAGACGGCTCGGTTTGCGTGATCAGTCACCTTGAGCTGGACCACTTTTGAGATCCATCGACAGTCTGTGAACAGGCACTTCACGAATTTCTGACAAACGACTGGGCACACTGAGACTGCTTCATACGTTCTTTCAACCCGCCTTCTTGGCGGGTTTTCTTTTTTCGCTACCTAAAACGTGCCCCGTGTTACCCCCTCTCACCTCAGGTGGAACTTGTCAGAATGTCCTGTTCCATTTGCTACCCCTGCATGGGATCTGGCGCCGACCCGAGCCGCTTCGAAGTCCGAGGCCTACCAGGCGAATAAAGTATCAAACCCACGGGAAAGGTCTGTCACACACCTGTCACGCAACGCGATCATTATTGATCGAGCCAAAAGGACTTGACCCCATCTACCGAGAACCCGGCTCCGTGCCGGGTTTTCGCCTTGATGCGCAAAGTCAAGCTGTGACTTCAGGCATCAATCCAGACATTCTCGTGCCGCTGTGCGCAGCTTATCGGTCGACAAAAAGCTGCCTTTGTAGAACGTTGCGCGGCTACCCTCGTGATACTTGACGACCTCAAGCACATCATCGGAAGTCACCGCGCTGGGCGCTGTGATGCGGTATCCATTGGAGATGGATTTCTGCGTGGTAAGCGGCGCCATGGCCTGCCATTTTGGCAGTACGCACGCCGCGTATGCCTCGGGGGTCTTGCTGGTTAGCTTGCTGCCGGTTGGCTCACCTGGCGATGCGCATCCTGCCAGGGTAGCGAGCACTGCTGAACAAATAAGAATAGGAAGTCGATGCATTTACGATAGATCCAAAGTGGCTAATGGATTCTAGCAATCAACGCCGACGGGACACCAATCCACGAAGGTAGAACAACCCGATTGACGGCTAATTGAGGAGAAGGATGAAACGCGTGCTTTCACGATTTCTTGACAAAGCTGACTGTAAAGTCAACTTCGTTCATGTTGGGACATTCAGCCCGCTCCGGCGGGCCTTTTTTTATCTAGCATTCCGTCATCAACTCGCCCTACAATCCTACCAAGCTGAAGGATCAGCACCCGTCACAGAGAGCCCGCCATGGAGCGGGCTTTTTGTTGCCTAATGATCAGCCGACAGGTCGAGTTATTCTCGGATTACCTCAAGGCGATCCCGACCAGCCTTTGTGATCGCATGCTCCCTCATCGCTGATGCGATAACGGCCGGGCACTATCTCGTAATAGAGAAGGACCCGCCTGCTCCTGGATAGAGCTTCGCCTACTTCGAAGCTCATCGCCTCGAAAGAGGCATCACAGAACGCGTTTACCGTAGCGTCGGAGCGATCGCCAAGCCCTCGCAAGGCTGAAGTTTCGGAACTCCTTCCTTTTCCGCGCCATAACGAAAAACCCCGCAAACCTAGATCTGCGGGGTTTTGAATGGTGGAGGCCGAGGTCGGAATCGAACCGGCGTAGACGGATTTGCAATCCGGAGCATAACCACTTTGCTACTCGGCCTCAAAGTTCGGATCTAGCTGCTTTCATGCCGCTATCTCCTTGAAACTTCAGCGCTTTTTAAGCTTGCTGCGTTTCGATGGACGCCATTATGTCTACATTCGTTGATCCTTGCAACCCCCTGATTAGAAAAAATATTCAAGGGGCTCAAGGTGTTAGCGCAGGCGACCCAGCTTACTCCAGAGACCGACCAACGTGTTCTCCACAGTGCTGCTGGCCGCCACGCCGATTCGCTCCTGCAAGCTCTTGCGCTCGGCAAAGCGCAAGTGGAACAGATTCGCTTCACGGGCGCGCTCGCTCAGGTATTCATCGCTGGTCCGCAACTCATCGACCAGTTTTCGATTCAGCGCGGCAACACCCAGCCAGACTTCGCCTGTGGCGACTTCATCGATGTGCAACTGAGGGCGGTACCGGGAGACGAAATCCTTGAACAGCTGATGCGTGATATCCAGGTCTTCCTGGAACTTCTCCCTGCCCTTTTCAGTGTTCTCGCCGAACACCGTCAACGTACGTTTGTACTCACCGGCGGTGAGCACTTCAAAATCGATATCGTGCTTCTTCAACAGGCGATTGACGTTGGGCAACTGAGCCACCACGCCGATCGAACCGAGCACGGCAAAGGGGGCGCTGACGATTTTTTCGCCGATGCAGGCCATCATGTAACCGCCGCTGGCGGCAACCTTGTCGATGCACACGGTGAGCGGAATGCCAGCCTGACGGATGCGCGCCAGCTGCGAGGCGGCCAGACCATAGCTGTGCACCAGGCCACCACCGCTCTCGAGACGCAACACGACTTCGTCACGGGGCGTGGCGAGGCTCAGCAGCGCGGTGATCTCGTTGCGCAGGCTTTCGGTGGCGGACGCTTTGATGTCGCCGTCGAAATCGAGGACGTAAACACGGCTTTTCTCTTCAGCCTTACCCTTCTTCTGCTGTTTTTCCGTCTTGGCCTGCTGCTTGCGTAGCGCCTTGAGCTGGGCCTTGTCGAATATGCCTGCTTCGAGGCGTTCGCGCAGCTCCTTGTAGAACTCATTGAGACGGGTGACCTGCAAATGCCCGCCCGATTTGCGCCGCCCCTTGCCCCGCAAGCCGGCAATGGCCGACAGGACCACTAGAATGGCGATCACCAGGGTGGCGGTTTTGGCGAGAAAGCTTGCGTATTCGGCAAGAAACTCCACATTGACTCCTTGATAGACCAGCGCCTGAAGGCGCGAAACTGCATCAAGCATACCGTTGCGTCACAAGCGCTGCCAGCCAGGGAAAACGCTGGCAACATAGTTCAAACAACCTTTTCAAACGCTTGTATGTTTTTTCGTTGACAGCCTGTCTGCCGCATCCTAACCTCGCAGCAACTCCCTTGGGCCGGACCTCTCCGTGGGCAATATCTACCTGATCCGACATGGCCAAGCCTCCTTCGGTGCCGATGACTACGACGTCCTCTCACCCGTCGGCGCACGCCAGAGCCACGCGCTGGGAGAGCATCTGGCCCAGCTCGGTCTGCGTCTGGATCGGTGCCTGGCCGGCGACCTGCGCCGCCAGCAAGACACCGCGCGCCTGACGCTGCAAGCCATGCAGGCCCAAGGCTGCTCGACGCCGGCTATTGAGACCGACGCGGCATTCAACGAGTTCGATGCCGATGGCGTTATCCGTGCAGTGCTTCCCGACCTGCTACCGCAAGAGCCCGACGCGCTGCATATCCTGCGCAACGGCACGACTCATCGCAGCGAGTTCCAGCGCCTGTTCGCGCTGATGGTGCAACGCTGGCACGACGGCGAACACCAAAGCGATGGCCTGGAGACGTGGCAGGCATTCATCGCCCGAGTCCAGGGCGGCCTCGCTCGAGTGCTCCAAAGCGCAAGCCGAGGGGACAACATTGCCATCTTTACTTCCGGTGGCACCATCGCCGCCCTGCTCCACCTGGTTACTCGGATCACCCCCAGCCAAGCCTTCGCGCTGAACTGGCAGATCATCAACACGTCGCTCAGCCACCTGAAATTTCGGGGCAACGACGTGACACTGGCTTCCTTCAACAGCCAAGCCCATGTGCAGCTGTTGAGGACGCCGGAGCTTGTCACCTATCGATGAGCCCGGCCTGTTGTCCCCACCGGGGACGTGAATATCACTCTATAAGGAATGCGCCATGACCTCCGTAGCTGATGCCGTCAAGAAGATGCAAGAGAAGTTCAACCCATCCGCTGCCGCCGGCCTGGACCTGGTGTTCGGTTTCAACATCACCGACGAAAACAAGCACTACGCACTGATCGTCAAGGACGGTACCTGCAACCTGCAGGAAGGCGAGAACCCAGACGCCAACTGCACCCTGGTCATGGACAGCGAAACCCTCCAAGGTATCGTCAGCGGTGACACTGATGGCATGCAGGCCTTCATGAGCGGCAAGCTGCGTGTCGAAGGCGACATGATGCTGTCGATGAAACTCAGCGAGCTGTTCCCCGCCTGAGTGGCTCGAGCGCTTGCCGATGAAAAAACCGAGGCCAACCGGCTTCGGTTTTTTTTTGCCAGCAGCCGCGCAAGGCCCATCAAGATGAGTGATCGATCGGCAACACCCTCGCCTATAAGCACCTTGGTACGCTTGTGCCAGCGACCTAGCGAAATTAGATTAGCCAATAGTTATTGCGCTAGAAAATAAGGAAAACGCATGACGCTCAACGATCAATCCACCCAGGTACGCCCCGGCGAAGAGCTCGACACGGCCGTCATCGATCCCTATCTGAAGGCTCATATCCCAGGCCTGCAGGGTACGCCCTCGATCAGCCAGTTCCCTGGCGGCGCGTCGAATCTCACCTATCTGCTCGCCTACCCGGATCGAGAGTTTGTCCTGCGTCGTCCACCCTTCGGCCAAAAAGCCAAGTCCGCCCATGACATGGGGCGGGAATTCCGTATCCTCAACCAGCTCAACAGTGGCTTCCCGTACTGCCCCAAGGCTTATGTGCACTGCACAGACGAGTCGCTGATAGGCGCTGAGTTCTACGTCATGGAGCGGGTCAAGGGCGTCATCCTGCGCTCGGACATTCCGCCTTCGCTGGGCCTGGATGCCGGCCGCACAGAGGCGCTGTGCAAGAGTTTCATCGATCGCCTGGTCGAACTGCACCAAGTCGACTACTCCGCCTGCGGCCTGGCCGACCTGGGCAAGCCAGAAGGGTATGTGCAGCGTCAGATCGAAGGCTGGACCAGCCGCTACGAAAAAGCCCTGACCCCGGATGCACCGCTGTGGAAACAGGTGATCGCCTGGCTGCACGACAAGATGCCCGCCGACCACCCGCGCCCAGGCATCGTGCACAACGACTACCGCTTCGACAACGTCATCCTCGATGCCGAGAACCCCATGCGCATCATTGGTGTACTGGACTGGGAGATGACCACCCTGGGCGATCCGTTGATGGACCTGGGCAACAGCCTGGCCTACTGGATCGAGGCCAACGACCCGCCGCCGGTTCAACTGATGCGGCGTCAGCCGAGCAATGCCCCTGGGATGCTGACCCGCCGCCAGTTCGTCGACTACTACGCCGAACGCGCTGGCATCCACCTAGACAATTTCGATTACTACTATTGCTACGGCCTGTTCCGTCTGGCCGGCATCGTCCAGCAGATCTACTACCGCTTCCACCATGGCCAGACCCAGGACAAGCGCTTTGCCCAGTTCATCCACATGAACCGGCTGCTGGAGCACATGGCCCTGCAAGTGATCGATAAGTCCTCACTCTGATAACAAGGAAAATCCGGCATGTCCAAGACCACGCTGTTCGACCTCGACGGCAAGATCGCCTTCGTTTCCGGCGCCAGCCGCGGCATCGGTGAGGCCATCGCCCATCTGCTGGCCCAGCAAGGCGCCCATGTGATCGTCTCGAGCCGCAAGCACGAAGGCTGCCAAGCGGTCGCCGACGCCATCACTGCCGCTGGCGGCAGAGCCACTGCCATGGCCTGCCACATCGGTGAAATGGAGCAGATCCAGCAGGTGTTCGCCAGCATCCGTGAACAGTTCGGACGCCTGGACATCCTGGTCAACAATGCGGCCACCAATCCGCAGTTTTGCAATGTGCTGGACACCGACCTCGGCGCCTTCCAGAAAACCGTGGATGTCAACATTCGCGGCTACTTCTTCATGTCGGTGGAGGCCGGCAAGCTGATGCGTGAACACGGCGGCGGCAGCATCATCAACGTCGCCTCGATCAATGGCGTGTCGCCCGGATTGTTCCAAGGCATCTATTCGGTGACCAAGGCCGCGGTAATCAACATGACCAAGGTGTTCGCCAAGGAGTGCGCGCAGTTCGGTATTCGTTGCAACGCATTGCTGCCAGGTCTGACCGATACCAAGTTCGCCTCGGCACTGGTCAAGAACGACGCCATCCGCAATGCCGCCTTGCAGCAAATCCCCCTCAAACGCGTGGCCGATCCCGGCGAAATGGCCGGTGCGGTGCTGTATCTGGCCAGCGACGCTTCTAGTTACACCACCGGCACCGCGCTCAACGTGGACGGCGGTTTTCTCTCCTGACTAGAGATTGGGCGCCTGCCACGTGCAGCTCTGCGGCAGGCGCCCTTTACGCTCGATCGCACCCTTGCACCTCGTCAACCTCAAGTTGACAGCTCAGGTATACTCGCAGCTCGCGCCTCTGCCAGGACCCTGAACATGACGGAAAACAGCTTCGCCTTTCGCCTCAAGGAACTGCTCGAACACCACAAATTGACGCTGCAGGCGGTAGGCACTGCGTTGGGCATCTCTCGCACCGCCGTGCACAAGTGGACCCGGGGCGGCGAGATCGACTATGACAACCTGCGCAAACTGGCGGACTTCCTGAACGTCAATTGGATCTGGCTGCGCTATGGCGAAGAGGCCATGCAAAGCGTTCAGCACGCCGAGGTGGTGGAGCTGCCGATGACCGATCTGCGGCGGCGCTACACTGCCGAGATCATGGAGAGCGAGACACGCATGAAGCTGGCCCAGGAAGGCGCGCGAATTGTCACCTGGGAGTGGAACCTGGTCAGCGACGAGGTGACCTATTCACCCAACGTCGAGGCCGTGTATGGCTGGCCGGTGCGACGCAACGAGGACTTCTGGGCCCATGTGGCTCCCGAAGACGCCCAACAGATGCACGCCATGTACACCCGCGCGGTCGCCACCGGCGCTCCATGCGAGTGCGATTTTCGCATTACCCGCCCGGATGGCAGCCAACGCTGGATCGCGTCGCGCGCCACCGTGCTGCAGGACAGCGCCGGTCGCTCGGTGAAGATGGTCGGCATCAGCATGGACGACACCGAGCGCAAAGTCGCCGAGGCGGAGCTGCGCCAGAGCGAGGAGCGCTTTCGCACCATCTTCGAGTTGGCCTGGGGCGCCTTGGCCTACATCGACCCTGATGGCAGCTGGCAGCGGGTCAACAGCACCTTCTGCGAATTGCTCGGCTACACCGAGCAGGAACTGTATGGCATGACCTTCCAGCAGCTCACCCACCCCGACGATCTGCCAGACAACCTGGTGCTCCTCAAACGTATGCTGGCGGGCGAAATCGACCGCTACGAAGTGGAAAAGCGCGTCCGCCACAAGGACGGCCACTACCTCTGGGTACGCGCCCGCACTTCACTGCAGCGACACGCCGACGGCCGACCAGAACATCTGATCAGTGTGTTCGAAGACATCACCGCCGAACGCGACCAGCATGAACGTCTGCAAGCCCATATCGCCGGGCTGCAGGCCCGCCTGAACTGAACCGGAGAACCGACGATGCTACCAGGAAGCCAATCGGTTAATGGTCAGTGCCATAGACACGTGCAGCGCCGCGGCGCGGTGGGCCTTTACTTCGTCGCCGGCCTGTCCGTGCTGGCTGGCATGACCGATGCGATCGGGTTCATGGCCACAGGCGATTTCGTTTCGTTCATGAGTGGCAACACCACACGCCTGGCGGTGTCACTGGGCAGCGCCGAGCTGGGCCCGGTGTTGCGCCTGATGCTGGTGATCGGTGCGTTCGTTCTGGGCAACGCCTTGGGCGTGGTCGTTGCGGCAAAGACAGGCCGTCGTCCCTGGCCATTGCTGAGCCTGATCGCCGCCCTGCTGGCCCTGGCCGGCCTGCTGCCCGAGCCTCTTCAACTGCCCGCCTTGCTGGCGGCGGTCATGGCCATGGGCATGATCAATGCCGTGGTAGAGGAAGTGAACGGCCTACCCATCGGGCTGACCTATGTCACCGGTGCCCTGTCGCGCTTTGGCCGTGGCCTGGGACGCACCCTGCTCGGCCAGCGCAAGCTGGGTTGGCGGGTGCAGTTGATCCCCTGGTGCGGCATGCTCCTGGGAGCCATCGCCGGCGTCTTGCTGGAACAGCACTTCGACCGCTTGGCCCTGATCGCCAGCGCCCTGCTGGCAGTCTTGCTGGGCCTGGCCTCGCTGAAAATCCCCAGGCGCTGGCAGCTTCGCTATATGCCCCGTTGAATCACAGGCAGGTCGCTGCCGCGGCGCGGCGACGCAGGGCCATGGTGTCGTTCTTCTGCGCGTAGTAATCCACATGGGTGCCGCCGGCCTGCGGATAGATGTCGGCGAACGACTCGGCCTCGCGGGTATAGACAGTGAAACCACTTTGCTTGCGTGGCTCCAGATAACCGCTGGCATCGACCCCGAACGCCGCTTCTTCCTGCCAGCTGAACTGGATGCATTGGGCGACGATCTCCGGCGCCTTGTGCGAGTCGAGTTGCGCGGTCGGCGCGTTGCCACGTGCAGCTTGCATGGTGGCAGAGGCGCAACCGACCAACACCAGAGCGGCGACCATCGGCACGAGTGCTCGCATTTTTCCATCCTCAAGGCAAAAAAGAACGCGACTCTAGCACTGCAGTCACGGCAAATGAATTATCCCGCGCAGGTGAGGGTCGCAGATAGGGCATGTCCTGCTTTCAAGGAGCCCTCATGAAGCCATTGCTCTATGCCCTAGCACTCACCGCCGCCCTCCCCCTGATCGCGTCAGCAGCGGACCCGAACGAACAGAGCGTCACGGCCCCGCACAGCCAACGCGAACTTGAAGTGGGCGATAAAGCCCCGGATCAGTACAAGCGCGACGACTGGGTTATCCGCGATTGGCACGCCAAGGGCCTGCCGGCTCCGGAAAAGGAAAGCCACTGGGTACGCCTGGCTGACCACTACATACTGGTGCAGACCACCAATGGGGTGATTCTCGCCATCGAGCCCGCCTCGAACTAGCAAGGCCCGGATATGCCGACCGCCAGGCGCGGCCGGATCAAAAAACGCCCGACATGCCGCTCATCGCTGGAGCGACAGATTTTTGCGTGCCCAAGAAACCAAATCGCGCGCTTCCGGTCTCAGGAGGTACCCCGTAAATCTTTGCGGATCAAGGACCTATATCGTGATGAAGCGCATTGCGAGTTTTGCGTTGATTGCCACCGTGCTCACCCTCAGTGGCTGCTACCACCACTACCACGACGATGATGATGGCTGGCGGGGTCGTGACCGGGACCATCGCTACTACCGCGACCGTGATGACGACGGCTATCGCTATCGAGACCATGACCGCCGTGATCGCTACCACCGTCATCGCGACCGCAACGACGATGACGACGACTGACACTGCAACGCCTTTGTTCCCCTGACCCGCCGCCCGTGCCGCGGCACCTTACCCTGATGATTCGTTTGAGGTTCACATCATGCGTCTGACTCTGCCTTCCCTTGCCCTCGGCTTGCTGCTCTGCCAGGGCGCATTTGCCGGCGACGGCACCGCTGCCATCGGCGGCGGCCTGGGTGGCGCCCTTGGTAACATTGTTGGCCAACAGATCGGCGGCGGTACCGGTGCTGCCATCGGCGCAGGCCTGGGCGGCGCTGCCGGCAGTGCGGTTGGCGCACGCAAGGGCAATCGTACCGAAGCCGCTATTGGCGGTGGCCTGGGTTCGGCCGGCGGCTCGATCCTGGGCCGCGCGGTTGGCGGATCCACCGGTTCGACCATTGGCGCGGGCCTGGGTGGCGCAGCAGGTGGCGCGCTGGGCAACCACATGGGTGACAACGACGGCGGCCACAGGCACCACCGTCGTCACCGTCACTGATCCTGCCGCTATACCTGAGGGGCTGCTTGCAGCCCCTTCTTGTCACCAAACACTGCAACATATCAACACCACCTTCACTGCACGGTGCCACACTCGGCGCTACTCTCTACCGTGCCCCTTGAGTGAAGGAACACCCCTCTCCATGAACCATGAGCTGCTCTGGGTCCTCGGCCTGCTGGCCATCGTCGTCACACTTTTCGTCATCAACCGCCCGCGCATGGACGTGGTCGCCCTGCTAGTGATCCTGTCCCTGCCGCTTTCGGGCATCCTCACGATCGAGCAGGCCCTGGCCGGCTTCAGCGACCCCAACGTGGTGCTGATCGCAGCGCTGTTCGTGATCGGCGAAGGCCTGGTACGAACTGGCATTGCCTACCGCATCGGTGAATGGATGAGCGAACGGGCCGGCAACAGCGAGGCGCGTCTGCTGGTGTTGCTGATGATTGCAGTGGCCGGACTGGGTTCGGTCATGAGTTCGACGGGAGTGGTGGCGATCTTCATCCCAGTGGTGCTGAGCATCGCTGCGCGCCTTAGGCTATCGCCCAGTCGACTGATGATGCCGCTGAGCTTCGCCGGCCTGATCAGTGGCATGCTCAGCCTGGTGGCCACACCGCCCAACGTGGTGGTGCACAGCGAACTGGTGCGTCATGGCAGCCCGGGGTTCAGTTTCTTCAGTTTCACCCCGTTCGGCTTGGTGGTGCTGGTCCTCGGCATCGGCTACATGCTGTTTGCCCGCCGCTGGCTCAATGGCGAGGTGCGCAAGGATGGCCGGGTGGAAACCCGCCGCACCCTCCTGGACCTGGTGCTGGACTACAAACTCAACGGCCGCGAGCGCCGCCTGCGCATTCGCCCTCACTCGCCGCTGATCGGACACACCTTGGGCGAGCTGGAGCTGCGCACCCGCCACGGCGCCAACGTGATTGGCATCGAGCGCCAGCACAAGTTCACCACCCGGGTCATGGTCGCCGATTCGAGCACAGTGCTGCACCAAGGCGATGTGCTGCTGCTCGATCTGTTCGCCAATCGCGATGATTTGCGCAGCCTGTGCCAGACCATGCAACTGGAGCCGTTGCACTTCAAGGCCGCCTACTTCATCGACCAGTCCCAGGACCTGGGCATGGCCGAGGTTTCCCTGCCGCCCGGTTCGCAATTGCTCGGCAAGAGCATCCTGGAGCAGGCCTTCCGTAGCCGCTTTGGGCTGAATGTCGTCGGCCTGCGTCGTGAGCAGACCGCCATCGACGAGCAACTGGTGGAAGAAAAACTGCGCCTGGGCGACACCCTGCTGGTGGTCGGTCCCTGGAAGGCCATACGCCAACTGCAAAGCCAGCCCAAGGACTTTCTGGTCCTGAGCCTGCCCGCGGAAATCGACCAAGTAGCTCCGGCCCGGACCCGAGCCCCCTTTGCGTTGATCAGCCTGATGGTGATGGTCGGCTTGATGGTGAGCGGCATGGTGCCCAACGTCGTTGCCGCGCTGATCGGTTGCGTGCTGATGGGCGCCGGACGCTGCATCGACATGGACAGCGCCTACCGCGCCATCCACTGGCAAAGCCTGGTGCTGATCGTCGGCATGCTGCCCTTCGCCCTGGCTCTGCAGAAAACAGGTGGCATCGACTTGGCGGTGAGCGGCCTGGTCAGCCTGCTTGGCGATGCGGGGCCCTACGCCATACTCGGCTGCCTGTTCGCCGTCACCGCGCTGATCGGTTTGTTCATTTCCAATACCGCCACGGCGGTGCTGATGGCACCGGTTGCAATCAGCACTGCACAGCAGCTAGGCATGTCGCCCTACCCGTTCGCCATGACCGTCGCCCTGGCGGCCTCGGCGGCGTTCATGACGCCAGTGTCCTCGCCGGTCAACACGCTGGTCTTGGGGCCAGGCCAATACCGCTTCGGCGACTTCGTCAAGGTTGGGGTGCCGTTCACGGTGGTGGTGCTGCTGGTGACCGTTTTCATGGTGCCGTGGTTCTTCGGCCTGTAGCCAGCGTCAATAATTCGACGAAAATTGCCGCTGGCGCATAAAAGGCTGCCCAGACACCAGCGAATTGACATCCCTCCGTTCAGGAAACACACTGACGCCTCATTACCCCAGGTGCTTACAGGCGTTTTCCTGGATTCCGTCTCCGCTAGCCGGTCGAGCCCATGGTGTTCCCAGCCCAGTCGCGCCTGCTTCCCCTTCTTGCCTTGTTCGGCCTGTCCCTCGCCCTGACCCTGGGCGGTATCCTAGCCCGACCGATCGAATCCCTGTCGCTGTTCTGGCCCGTCAATGCGGTGCTCGCAGGCGTGCTGCTGCGCTACCCACGCCAGGCCACCTTTGCAGGATTCGGCCTGGTCTGGCTGGCCATGGTCACCGCCGACCTCGCCACCGGCAGCGCCTGGAAGCCTGCGTTGTGGTTCAACCTGTGCAACCTGGGGGTGATCATCACCCTCTGGCGGGTGTTGTCGCATTTGCCGCGGGTGCACCGCCGCATGCGCACGCCAGAAGGGGTACTGCGTGTATTCGGCGCCAGCGCCGCCGGAGCCGTCGTCGCGGCGAGCATGGCGTGTGTAGTGGCCGCCCCCTGGTTCCAGGAATCGCTCAAGGCCACCTGGCTGGCCTGGTTCAGCGAACAGTTCTCAACCAATGTGCTGGTGTTGCCGATGCTACTCACCGCACCGAACCTGCGCTCCTTGATTCGAGGCGGCGGCCAGGCGATTCGCCTGATGCCGCTACTGATCCTGCTAGGCTCCCTGGCCCTGAGCATCGCCTTCGGCGGGCCAGGCGCCATCGCCTTCCCCATCGCCGCCCTGCTGTGGTGCGCCTGGACGTACTCATCATTCATGGTGTCGCTGCTGACTTTCACCACCGGTACCACGCTGATCGTCGCCGTGGCGCTGAGCCTCATGCATTTCAGTCTCCCGCAGAGCATACCTGGGGTGAACACTCTGATGTCGGCGCGCCTGGGCATCGCCATGCTTGTGCTCGGCCCGTTGGTGGTCGCCTGTGTCAGCAATGCCAACCGCAGTCTGCTGGCACGCCTGGCGCACCAAGCCACCATCGATCACCTCACCGGCGCCCTGACCCGCAGCGCTTTCACCCGTCGTGCCAACGCCCTGCTCGAGAGCCGTCAGCAGCTTGCCCAAGCCATGCCCCTGACCTTGATGATGCTGGATATCGATCACTTCAAGAACATCAACGACCAGTACGGCCATGCTGTAGGCGATCAGGTGCTGCGCCAGTTCTCCCATACCATTCAGGATCAATTGCACGAAGGCGAGCTGTTCGCCCGTCTCGGCGGCGAAGAGTTCGTCATCATTGTGGCAGGGCTTGCGCCGGAGCAGGCCACATTCACTGCCGAACGCCTGCGTCGCGCCGTGCAGGACTTGCGCGTGGTGCTGCTCGAACGCCGCCTGCAGATCACCGTCAGCATCGGCCTGGCGGGTTGCCGCGCACAGCAGCTGGCGCCCAGCCTCGACAGCTTGCTGGCACAGGCTGACCAAGCGCTCTACCGTGCCAAGGCCGCAGGCCGCAACCGCATCGAGCAGTCCGACGCGCAGCGCCAGGTCGTCTGACTCAACCTGCCAGCATGTCCCAGGACAGCTTGGCAATCAGCACGCACAACAGCACCAGGAACAAACCGCGAACGAACCCTGCCCCCTTGCGCACCGCCAGCCAAGTGCCCGTCAGCGCCCCCAGGATGTTGAAGGCGGCCATCGGCAATGCGATGGCCCACAGCACATTGCCAGATGGAATGAAGAACACCAGTGCAGCCAGGTTGGTGGCGATGTTCACAAGCTTGGCTGACGCCGAGGCATGGAGAAAATCCAGGGCGAAGAAGCGAATGAACAGGAAGATCAGAAAGCTTCCGGTGCCCGGTCCGAACAGGCCATCGTAGAAGCCGATGGCGCCACCGA
Organism: Pseudomonas sp. PKS; assembly: GCF_051913525.1. Taxonomy (NCBI): domain Bacteria; kingdom Pseudomonadati; phylum Pseudomonadota; class Gammaproteobacteria; order Pseudomonadales; family Pseudomonadaceae; genus Pseudomonas; species Pseudomonas sp. PKS. Next base: position 229,631 of record NZ_JBEGDO010000003.1, read on the forward strand.
TCAGCACCGCCAGGCACTGCTCCTTGCGACCGATCCGGGCAGGTTTGTGCAGGGCCCCGAAATCCTTCTTGCAGAAAGTGTAGATGGCCATCAGCACGATCAGCACCAGCACCGCCGGGCGCATCACGCTGGGCGGTACCAGCGACACCGTGGCGGCACCGGCGAACGACATGACGAAGGCACTGGCTGCGGCTGGCACGATCAGGCCCCAATCCAGATGCACCTTGCGCAGGAACGAACGGGCCGCGAACGAGGTGCCGCAGACCGAGGCCAGTTTGTTGCTACCCAGTAGCGCGGCCGGTTGCGCGTTCGGCAGCACGTTGAACAGCGCCGGAATCTGGATCAACCCTCCACCGCCAACAGCGGCATCGATCAGGCCGGCGGCGAAGGCGAACAACGAAAGCAGCGCGATATCCATCATGGGTGGGTTCCAGAACGAAAAGCAGAGCGCCAAGGCTAATCAAACGCCGGCGCTTATGTTGAAATGCGACGTTGCGAAAACTGCAATCAGGAGCTTCCATGGCATTGGACATGTTGCGCGAAATCCAGGCCTTCGTCAGCGTCGCCCACAAGCGCAGCTTCGTCGCCGCCGCCCGTGCCCTGGGGCGCTCGCCGAGCGCAGTTACACGCGCCGTGCAGGCGCTGGAAGACAATGCCGGGGCCAAGCTGCTCAATCGTAGCGCCAGTACCGTGACCCTCACCGAGGCCGGTGAACGCCTGCTACCGCATGCCGAGCGCTTGCTGGATGTGCAACGGGACGCAGTCGACGAACTGGCGGCACTCAGCGGCTCGTCCCAAGGCTGGATTCGCTTCGCCGCGCCGGAACTGCTCGGCCAGCAACTGTTACCCGCGGTGCTCGCTTCATTCTCCCAGCAATATCCGCAGGTCACCCTGGACGTGCAGTTCAGCGACCAGGCCCTCGATCCGCTGCAGGGCAAGTTCGACTTCGTCATCCGAGGTGCCTTCCCGCAGTCCAGCGAGCTGATCGGTTATCCCCTTTGGTCCTATCGGCGCTACCTGTACGCCAGTCCCGACTACTTGGCCCGCCACGGCACACCAGAGCACCCCGAGGCATTGCATGAGCACGCGCTGATCCTGCATACCGCACCGCGCGTGCTAAAGGCCTGGCACTTCTATCGCGATGGCCAGATCACCAGCCTGCGCCCACATCCGCGGCTGCGCCTGAGCGCTGGGGGCGCGATCCTGCAAAGCGCGTTAGCCGGTGCAGGCGTCGCCCGCCTGGCCGATTGGGTGGCCGAGCCACTGGTGCGTTCCGGGCGCCTGGTTCGCGTCTGCACCGACTACCGCCTGACCTCGAGCAGCGGCCAGGATCCGCAGATGCACGCGCTGTATCCAGCCGGCGACCTGCCCGTGCGGGTGCGCGAACTACTGCAATGGGTGCGCCGCGCCTATCCACAGCACTAGGTCAGGGAGTCTTCGCGCGCGCATGGCACCTTCCCGACAGCGCTGCTCAAATTCTGTTCAATTTAACAGAGCCCGCCGCCGGCTTGGGTTGCAGCGATTTATCCACAGACCTACCCACGTTTTTTGTGGACAGATTTCCCAACGCCAAGAATGACTTATCGCACGCACAGCAACGCCGCAGGGTATTGCTCTGCAGCGTCTGGAAGCGGGCTATGCCCAGGAAACAAGCCCGCCCATTGACGAGGCGGGCCGACGCGAACGTATCAGCTTGGCGGAATAGTGCCTAACAGGCCGACCAGGATTGTCAGCAACAGGAATCCACCCAGGAACAGTGCGAGCTTGCCCATCGGAACCTCTACAGATAATGACGAAACGGCGAGGCTGGCCGGTGCTGTTGCAGAGCAGCGCAGCTTGCCCAGCGCACGCCGGTTCGGAAGGCTGGGCTTGATGGGTATTGTCTGATCAAGGCTGATACGGTTACAGATTCAGGTTCTTGGAAAAAAAGCATATCAGATGGGCCCGCAGGCCCAGGCGCACAGCAAACTTCACAAAGCCATGACCATCTCGTGCCAAGCCATCCCGCCATGGTCGGAGGCCGAAGGCTGCACGTAGCGGTAGCCCATTTTTTCGTACAGCCCCACGTGCCGGTCCTTGCACATCAAGTGGATGGTCGCCTTACCGCGCTGACGCATCTGGTCGACGAAGTGGCTCATCAGCAGGCCAGCGAACCCTCGCCCCTGAAAGTCAGGGTCGACCACCATCGACATGATCACTACATTCGGCGCCTGGGCGTCGTGGCCGACCAATTCCTTGAAGGCCTCGTCGGACATCACCACGTCAAACGCACAGCCACTGTTGATGAACCCGACCACCGCCCCCTCAAGCTCCAGCACCAGGAACCCTTCTGGGTACTGAGCGATGCGCGTGGCGATCTTCTCGCGGGTGGCGGCCTCGTCACCTTCGTAGGCGCTGATCTCGATCTGATAGCAACGATCCACATCCTTGGAGGTGGCCTGGCGCAAATGCGGGGTACTCATGGGGGCAATATCCGAAAGACGAAAACGGAGCGACATGCTAGCGCAAGTCTGTGCCTCAGACCGAACGGGATCGGCGGCGGTCGTGGTCGCGACCTCTGGAGCGACAAGCCATGGGCGACGCGTGAGTTCGGGCCCCATTTGCAACATAACTTTTCAGTGGACCGACACTGACCCTACGCGGCCTGAGCGCAACACTGAGCAGGCTGGAGCCCATGCAGCCCCCATGAACATTGAGTGCCAAGCGGCAGGCGCTACATGACCTGAAACACTCCTGCCACCTTTCATGTAGGAGCGTTCCTATGCACTAGTAGTCTTCAGACTACGAGCCTGGGCGCTGCTGTATGAAACATCAGTTTCACCTGTTTGAACGAGCTGATACGGTCGCGGCCTCCTACCCCAGCATGGAACGCACGAGAGCGACATGGACCCCTATCGAACCTCCGCCCTGGCCCTGCAGAAGACGCTGCTCAACCTGCGCCAACAGCGTGACCTACTCAGATCCCAAGGCCGCGACCAGGAAGCCGACAAGCTCGCCAGAACCATCGCGGGCATAGAAGCGACACTGCGCGAGGTACCGGACACCCCTACCCTGCAGTAATACCTGACACGGAAGCCGCCTGGTTTCACGGCCAGGCGGCAAGCAACCCCGAGGCAATGGCACCCGTCCCGGGTCAAAACGAATGGTTGAGCAGCAGCCCGCCGCCAGAATCAGGGCTCGCGTCGGAAAAGCCCTTCAACGCATACAGTTGGACCTTCCAGTCCTCGCTGAGCTTTTGAGTCAGGAACAGAGTGAATTCCTGGATCTCATCGCCGTCGGATGTCACTTTCTGTCGCCAGTCGTACACCGCCCCTATCGACGTGTCAGGTGCGATCCGGCTGACCAGGCCGATTGAAGTGAAAATCGGATCATGGAAATCCGTATCGGCTGGATCGCCGAACTTCTTCCAACCCAATGTGGCAAAGCCACTCACGGCGCCGAATGCCCGTACCAGATCCACCTGGGCGGAATAATCGGTCTTGCCGGTGCCCAGGCAATGGTCTTCATCTGCGGTGGGCAGCTTTATCTTTCCCACCAGATCCACAAGCAGATTGCCGCCGTCGCGGCCATCGAGCAGTGCATAGTCGGCGCTGGCCACCGTATCGCCGAGCCCGCTCTCGACGCGGCCACAGTTGTCACCCGCCAGCGGTTCACCACCCGGTCCTACCGCAGGATTGGTGATACGTAGATAGGGAATGGTCAACTTGTAGATCATCGGGCCGGTTTCGTACTTGCCGATGACCGGGACGTACCAGGTCTCGCTGGTGGCCGCCGTGCCATAGTCCCCCCGCGAGTAATCCACACCCGTGGACAAGGTCACTTCATCGGCCAGGGCTGGCCAGGCCAAAGTCATCAGGCAGGGAAACAACGCACGCATTGAAATCATGCCTACCTCGTGGCGATCAGGACATTCACATTCACATCTGGTGCGGTACAGCCTGGTCTGGATGCCTTGAAGCATAGCCGGGCGCAGGCAAACCGAGCCTAATGAGAGCCAGAATGTTCAGAGCGCTCGAGCTTCTCGGGCCGTTCCACTTTTTCAGGGCGCTCGACCTTCTCAGGACGTTCGACTTTCTCCGGCCGCTCTACCTTCTCGGGACGCTCGACTTTCTCGATGCGCTCGATCTTCTCGATGCGGTCAGGCTTGTCTGGTCGGTCCGAACGCTCGATCTTCTCAATCCGTTCGATCCGCTCAACACGCACGCCGTTTTCGAAGACCTCGATGCGCTCGCGCGTTTCCACCCGATCGCCGGATTCGCGCGTCTCGATGCGTTCTCGACGCTCCACGTCACCCGAGTCCGATACCTCTGTGCGCTCCACCTTTTCTCGGGCTTCGCCACTCTCGACGCGCTCACGAGTCTGACCCTGTTCATGGCTGGAGCCACTGCCACCTTGCTTCCCCGATTCGACCTCCCGGGGCTCATCGGACTCGCCCCCCTGAGATTGAGCGGGCTGCACGCCATGCGAGTGGCTGTCGCCGTGATGTTCATGCACCACCTCGACCCGCTGCGCATGAATGGTACGCCCAGTGTCGAACACACCGCTGACGCGGACGCGCTGGCCGATAGCAAGCGTCTCGACCTGTCCCCGGGTAGCGCGGTCGACATAGGCTGTGAAACCACCGACCTCGATGCGATTACCCTGCTGCCCACGCACCAGCCCTTCGACCAAGGCATTGCGCACACGCCCAGCGAAGGGGAAGCTCGGATCCCGGCTGGCTTGCGCCACGTTCAGTTGTTGGCCGTTCCAGGCGCCGCGCACCAGCACCTCCCCCGTAGATGGCAACGCCTTGCTCAGGGCCAGGCCGTGCAAGTTGCCCGGCTTGCCGATATCGCCGATGGCACTGGCCTGTACCAGACCCGGTGCTCGATCCACGCGGCTGGCCACCACCTCGCCCTGGGCATTGCGCAAACCGCTGACACGCACCGGCTCGCCAATGTGCAGGCCCGGCGCCACCCGGGCGCCTGCCGCCACCCGCACCGGTTGGCCCATGACGCGCATCGGCGTATCGCCGGACGCAAGCCCGGTCACAGGCCCTTCATAGGCATTGAGTATGGCGATGCTGCGCGCTTCCAGGCCCCGACGGGACGGCTGGGCCTCAACGGCCACCACCTGGCCGATCGCCAATCGCTGGCTGCCGGCAGGCAAGCCGTTCTCGCTGAGCACCACCTTGTTATCGAAATGGACCTCCACGCCATTGACACAGATCGAACCGAATCCTGTGATGGTGCCGACAATGCCCGTACCACCCACACCACCTTCGTCCTGCGGCGCTCCGGTACCGCCGATGCCACCACCGCCCGGATGCGCACCGGTCCCGCCGACGCCCCCACTGTCGGGCGCTCCGGTCCCACCGACGCCGCCCGGCGCCATCATGCCTGTGCCGCCGCTGCCACCCGGCTCGAGGCAGGCAGGCGCTGCACTCAGCGACGCCGACAGGACAAGCGCGCAGCACAGCGCTGCGAGCGAACTCAGCAGGCGCGACGTCATGTTCATGGTTCACTGGCCTTGGTCGCGGACGCGGCCTCGGGCGGACTGGGTTCGGAGTAGAAATAAAGGCCGACCGTGATGCGCTGACGGGCGTCAGCAGGCGGCTGTTCGCGCTGCTCGAGTTCGGCGGCCAGCTGGTTGAGCGCAAGCAGGGCCTGCATGCCATCGGTACGCACAGCGTCTCTGAGCTGCTGGACGCTCGCCAGGGACAAGCTGTCGTAGTGCACGCTGCGCTCGAAGAACGGCTCGCCTGCGTCGGTCAGGTTATGTACAGCAGCACAAGCATGGTCATGCAGGTTGTGCCGAAAATAGGCGATCTTTTCCTCGAAACCGCGCTGGGGGATGAATGCTCGGGTCTGCAAATGGACCTGATCGTCTTCATCGACGCTCACGACCCCTAGGCGGAGCCACTCATCCAGCACGACACGGGCGCGGATATCCGTGCTCAGCGACGCGACCAAGGCATCGAACGAAAGGTCGCCGCCCACGCTGGCCAAACGCGGCAATACCCGAGGTTGACCGGGTTGTTCGCAGAATGGCGCATGATTCAGCCAGATACTCACCAGATGCGCGCCAAAAGATACAGCCTCCGGCAGGCTGGCCTCGTCCTCCAGAACCTCGGCCCGCAAGCGCCGGACGTCCTTGCGATGAACCCCAGTGAGCAAGCTGATCCGACTGTCGCTGGGCGGTTTACCGTCAAGCCGGAACTCGCGCTCGGCGACCTCCACGAAGACCTCCTTGAGCAGGTTGACGAAGCTATTGAAGGTCACCCCCTTTCTTAGCATCAACCGCACCAATGGCCGCATCACAGAGCGCAATGCCGGCAAAAGGGAGGGCGGTAAAGTGGGCAGATGCATTGCAAAGCTTCCTTAACCAAGGGGCGAGCGCACGATGCTCATGGGCGTTACATTCCAGCACCTTGCCCAGCACATCACAACCGTTCAGGGCCCGCCTCCCCGACCCGAAACCCGGATCGCTCCGGGTTTCGGCTTCCGAGGTTCAGCGGTCAGGCACCGCCACGATCATCGCCAACATCGTGGTCGGGGCCATCATCGGCGCCACGACCTGCACCGTGATCATCGCCAACGTCATGGTTGGGGCCATCATCTGCGCCGTGGCCGACACCATGAGGCCCGCCGGCGTCATGGTTGGCGCCATCATCGGCACCGTGGCCGACCCCATGGGCACCACCATCATCGCTGCCACGCCCCGAGTTGCCATGGCCGCTGTTACCGCTGTGGCCGCCATCGCCTCCGTGACCTGAGCCGCCGTGGCCGCCGCCACTACCGCCATGGCCCCCGCCGCTACCGCCGCCATGACCGCCTCCGCCGCCACCGTGACCACCTCCGCCATGACCGCCACCACCGTGGCCACCGCCGCCGCCGCCGCCATGACCGCCACCTCCACCGCCGCCGCCATCCTTGGCGTATGCGCTGGAGAAGTCACTGATCGAGTCAGGCACCAACACCAGCGATGCCGAAAGGACGCCACCGATGGCCAGCGCCAACAAGCATTTTTTGAGCAGCATGACAAATCTCCGTTTCAGAGTTGCATTTTCATACTCGAATCGAACGCAACAACCCATGAATCCCAGCCGCCCTGCGGGCAACCAGCCAACCAGCGGTCGCTCCTTCATGATGAAAGTGCAGAGACTTGTGCACGTTCCCTTCTAAGCCAGTCAGCGTCTTTTTATTGCGTGGGAATATTTCCCACGTCATGAGATTAGTCCTCTGCTCTCGAGAGTCAATGACCGGTTATCCGGTTATTGGGTGCAGGGATTGGTCAGGGGAAGCCCCGCCCTTCGGGGAATGCCAGGGGTGGTAATTAAAGGGCGCGGGCAAGACAGGCCAGCGGCACTCAGGCATGCCAGCAGCGGTACCAGCCATCCTGTTCGGTGATGCGTAACTGTGTCTGGTAGAGGGCGGACAAGCGTTCGCTGGTCAGCACTTCGGCCTTGGGACCATCGGCGATAATGCGCCCCTTCTCGAGCAACACCACGCGCTCGATCTCCGGAATGATTTCGTCGATATGGTGGGTGGTGATGATCATCGCATGGTCTTCACCGCAAAAACGCCGTAACAGTTTGAGCATGCCCAGGCTGGCACCCATGTCCAGGCCATTGGCCGGCTCGTCGAGAATCAGCGCCCTCGGCTGATGGACCAACGCCCGTGCCAGCAGAAGCCTGCGTCGCTGCCCGGTGGACAGACGCTGGAACATGGTCTGCTCGTATCCGGCCATCTCGACCACTGCCAGCAACTGACGCGCCTGCTCGCGCTGCTCATCGCTCGGCTGCAGGTGGCCATGAGCGCCAATGGCGCCGAAGAAACCGGAAACCACCACATCCAGGGCCTGGGTATAGGGCGTGTAATCATCCTGCAGGTCTTGAGAGATGAACCCGATGCGGCTGCGCAACGCCCACAGGTTGACCGTCTCGCTCCCGAATAGGCGCAAGTGGCTGCCTTCGCGCTCCACCGGGTAGAGCTCACGGGTGATCAGCTTGAGCAGCGTGCTCTTGCCGGCGCCGTTGGGGCCCAGGATGGCGACTTTCTCGCCTTCGCCGATGTACAGGGAAAACCCATCGAGTACGCGGGTCTGCTGCTGGAAGGCAGTCACATTATGGATATCGATCATGGCTGGCTCATCTGAGGGCAAACGAACGCAGAGTGTGCCGCCGATGTACACAAACGGAAAGACGTGCAGCGCGCCACGAAGCGCCAATCCTAGAACATCTGCGGATTGTCGTTTTCCGACTTGCTGCTGACCATGCCCTCATCAAGGCGATATCGCGCCGTTAACAGGACTCCTCCATGCCCAGCCCTGCCTATTGCTTCACGAAAAACATTGCCGGTCTTTATCGCCCTGACCAGCCACAACCGCATCGCCATGAGGGAGTGCGCAATCATGATTGACCGACCTGAGGCCTGGGCCTGGCTCGAACGCTGGCTTCACGACAATTGGCCAGGGCTGTACGCAGGCCTTTTGGCCGTGATCATCGCAGCGTTACGCGTGATCTATGGGGGCGGCCCGCTGCGACGGATGCTGATCGAATCCCCCTTGTGCGGCGCCCTCGCACTCGCTGCAAGCCACGGCCTTTCACTGATCGGCGTACCGAGCGAGACCGCGCCGTTCTTCGGCGGCGTGATCGGACTGCTCGGCGTCGAAGGCATACGTGCCGCAGTCATCAAGTTCCTCGTTCAAAAAAAAACGTTGCCCTGACGCTGCGCAAGGGCGATACAAAAAGCCCAGCACAGGCTGGGCTTGATGAGGGAGAGAACATTCAGAGACTGGCTCTTGAACACATCAGCGCCGCATCGAGTAACCGACCCTGGTCGTACCAGGCATCTCGCTGGTACGCCAGATACTGATGCTGCTGACCTGAACCTTTGACTTCGACAAGGCCTGTAGCCTGGTTCGGGTCGGTACTGTCGACATATAGCGCGAGCGCGCCCTGATGTTCTTGCGTATAGGTCTTCGCGCTCACCGGAAGCTCACTCTTCACACAACTCAAGTAAGCCGATGGGTTTTTCCCCGTGTACCCCGAGGAATTGTCATGCCCCATGCGGATGTCGGGATCGTGTGTACAGCCGACAAGAAACAAACCCGCAAGGATCGACAGCATCGCGCCATGCGCCATCGTTTTGGGTGAAATGGAACTGTTCATGTGAAATCTCCGGCCACCCCACTGAAATGGATAGGTTCGGACCCACACTGCCCCTTTTTTTGAAATAAATGCCGCAGTTCGATTTTCGAGCCTACACCCTCCTTTGGTGTTTGGCGCGTAAAAAAGCTCATCTATTTCAGTTCGCTATAGAAACGAAATCCCTTCGCTCTATACAACGAATGGCGCTCGTTCTTGAATGTACGGCACGAACTCCCCAAGCAATAGCGGGCGTATTCCAGCAACTCAAGCGGCACATCACGCTCGAACAGCATGACCTCGAACCTCAGGGTCTGTAGTGGTCAACTCATCCTGGACACGGTTTTGAGTTTTTCTTCAGCTTTCGCCGGAGCCAGTCCATCATTGAATTGATGGGGGCGGATCCAGTTGTAATGGTTCATCAGGTACTGGCTTATGTCTCGTTGAGCTTGCTGTCCGGTCCCTCTGGCTGACCAAGCATTAAGACAAGTCAGCCAAAGCACTTATCGCAAAAAGATATACTTGCACCCACCCGGCTTATTCATTACCACAACTACACTTCCTTACAACGCAATGGATGGCACTCTGGTCAACTTCCCCAGGGTTATCGCCATGAAAATAAAAATAACTTCTCTGATTCTTGCCAGCACCGTTCTATCAGGTTGCGCCCACTCCCAAAAGAACTTCGACGATATTGGAAAGTTCGCTGACCGCGGCGACTACATGGCTGTGGCAGTGCGCTCTACCGTCGGCGTTTTCATCGCAGGCGTGGTCGATGTCGTGAGCCTGGGCGGCACGCTTACACCTGAGGAGTCCGAAGCCGCCTGGGCGCCCGTGACGACTGCCGCGCAGTCTTCGACAGGGGCGACGCAAAACCAGCAGATGATGCAGCAGTCGATGGATCTTCTGACTTACAGCACTTCGGATACCGCTGCGGCTACCCAGGCCGCCGACTCATCCGGTGGTTATGACGTGAGCGGATTCGACGCTTCTGCCTACAAGCCAGGGGGCGGTTGTGAACGAAACCTTTCCTATTTGTCCAGTCGACTGAAAAAGTTCAAACCTGCCCTGATAGATGACGTGAGAAACCAAATACTGGCGCTCGACATGATCGCCATGATGGGCACCATCAATCAACAAGGCATTTCACCGGAAGTCGCCATACAACAGACTTTGCAGCAGGCCGACGCCTACGATCAAAGTGCGCGCGATGCCTTATCGACCGCAGAACAAGTCAATGTCTTCGGCACGACCGATGTGGAATTCGAACGCGCTATCAAATCAGGCAACATCTCCGTCGGCACTTGCTCCGGCATCCACGACTCCGCGTTGTGTGCAGCCATTGTCGCCAAATATGGCGCGATTGCCGCCCGGGCAGCAGCGGCAAACTTGATGTGCTTCAAAAGGACCAATCAATGGGTGCTTTGACGAGGCCGCTCAAGGCACTGCAGGGTGGCGGGCTGCTGGTCGCCCTGCTGATGGCGTCGACGTCGGTGCTGGCAGGCGAAAAGGACATTCCGGGCCATCCGGTCATAGAGAGCGTGGAAAATTGCAAAGCCTACAAGGAAGACGTCTATCAGGCACTGCATGCACAGTTCCAGAAGGAGCTGAGTTGTATTTCCTCGACCAGCGCAGATATCTCCTACGGTGCTGAGTGCAATGACTTGACCGGGCAGGTGAGTACCGGTCTACACGCTTGGCCGCATTGCCAGGATGCGGAGTATCACTGCGCGTTGGTCAGGGCTTCAGCGGACGCTGACCAGTGCCTGGAACAGAGCAGGGCTCAAAGCAGCAGGTCATCCGGAACGGACAAGGTGCTTTCCGACATCATCGAGGCCGATGCCTTGGTGGGTGAAATCAACGCCTACCCTGCATTCGTCACCGACCCAGAAGGCTATATAAGAGAAAAAATCGCAGACAAACTCAGCGAGGAGAACAAACGCAAGTTTGTCGATACCGTATTCGACACCAATGGCAGGCTCAATCCTTATGGCATCGAGGCGACGGACCAGTTCTATGACTGGGGCTTCAAGAAGATGACCCAGGGTTCGACATTCATGAGTGAAAACCCGATCATCAGGGCGATCCAGAGCGAAAGCTTCGAAGCACTGGGCAGCATGCAACAGCAGATGCTCGGTGAGATGCAGGGGTTGCGGAAAACCATCAAGGAGATGGGCGACGCTTACCCGCGACCCGGCAAGACCTCTACCGTCACCGGCTCATCGAAACAGCCCGCGGCAGCGTCGGAATGTGCCGTTCTCAACGACGGAGTGCGGGCATCGAATCTCTCCATCGACCACCCTGAACAATTTGCCGCGCTGATCCAGAAATGCGGAGGATGACCACGCACGGTATTTGTCCGCCTGACGTCCAGTCAAATGCTCCTCGCAAATACGAATACCCTCTCGTCAATCGTTCCCGGTGATCACTTCGGTAGCGATAGGTGATCGGACGGGACCATCTTTGAAATCTATGGTGCACGCGCCACGGTGAAATATCGCAATGGCATGAAAGGTAACGTGATGCTCAAACACCTGACACATGCCAGTGAACGTAACGCGCTGACCCGCGCCCTGATGGGGGAGACTTCGGAATGCCCCAGCAAACCCGCCCTCGTCTGGCCAGCCATTCACTGGACCTTCCGAACCACTGCGACGTCTGCAACAAAGCTCGCTCGCACGGTAACCATCAGAGTTGCAGCAAGATTCGCCAGCAGCGTCAATCCGAGTTCTGGGCCGCTTACATGGCCAACGTCGAAGCGAAACGGGCACAAGGAAATCACCGCAACGTTCGTTAGGCGCAACTTCTCAGCATGCTAGAACTGACGCTCTGATCTCCTAGATCCGGCAACAAGCCAACCCCCGTCAACGGCCCATACACTGGGCCGTTTCTTCGTTACTGAGTGAATTTCAATGGCAGGTGGAGTCGAAGTGCGTGGCAATCGTGTCCGCGTGTACTTCCGTTACCAGGGCGAACTATGCCGGGAGTCCATCCCCAGGCGACGCCTCCCCCGCCAGCGTGGCCAACGCTGAGCGCTTGGTGGGAATCATCAACTACGAAATCCAGACCGGCACTTTCAGTTATGCCCGGCATTTCCCCGACTCGCCCATGGCGAAAACCAATACCTTGGGCAACTACATCGACCTGTGGCTGGAGATCAAACGCAATCAGATGGCAGCCAGCGGCTTCGCCATGTACCTCAGCCGCACCGAGAAGCACATCCGGCCACGCTGGGGTGCCCTACAGGCCGACCGTATCGATTATTTGGATATCCAGCTTTGGGTGCAAACCGTGCTGATGCCCGAGCTGCACAACAAAACCGTGCGCGAGATCGTGAGCCACCTGCGGCAGATCTTCCGTCTGTACCGCACCCGGAACCGCTTCGCGTTCGACCCCACCGACGGGATCACCATCTCGTTCGGATGCCGATGATCCCGACCCATTCACCCGGGAAGAGATCGACGCGATCCTCGGGCACCCGACCGACCGGCAGCAGGAAATCAACCTGTCGGAGTACATGATCTGGTCCGGCCCGCGGGTAAGTGAGGCGATTGCCCTGGCCTGGGAAGACGTCGACCTGGTCGCCGGCACGTGGAGATCCGCCGCGCGCGCGTGGCCGGGCAGCATAAGGTGACCAAGACCCAGCGCTCGACGCGCAAGATCAAGCTCCTCGCCCCTGCCCTGCGTGCATTGAAGGACCAGACGCGGTTCACCAGGGAGTTGCCGGCGGAGCTGATCGAGGTTCTCGATCGAGACAACCGGACGGTGCGCGAGCAACGTGTGCGGTTCGTCTTCCAGAACACCGCCACCGGCGAGCCATACCGCTCCTCAGACGTATTGCGTCATGTATGGTGGATCACGCACTTGGAAAAAGCCGGTGTCCACCAGCGCGGGCCGAACACCTGCAGGCATACGTTCGCCAGACAGATGCTGAGCAGCGGCATTGCCACACCGGAATGGATCTCGGACCAGATGGGCACACATCGACGGCGATGATCTTCAAGCACTACGCGAAGTGGATCAGCGAGGATGGACCGGATGTGGTGGGGTTGTTGAACCAGGCGCTCAGGCTGAGCTGAAGAAATGACAAAGGGGCCACAGAGGGCCCCTTTCTCTTGCCCGTCATTCCCAAAGTGTTCCCAAAACGCTCCCATTCGAGGGATCAGCAGTCGTGAACATCAATGAAATCAGGCGCTTAGATGGCGGAAGCGTAGAGATTCGAACTCTAGGATAGTTGCCCATCGACGGTTTTCAAGACCGTTGCCTTAAACCACTCGGCCACGCTTCCAAGATCAATTTTGCGGCGGCAATCATACCGTAATGAAACAAGCTGTCAAACTCTCTGTGTCGCGGCTTGCGGCTGCTCTGGTATCCTCATTGCAACCATTCGTTTCGAAACCATAGGTTTCACACCACAGGAGTGTCGCCATGCGCGAACAGGATTATGCCGTCCACCACGGCCAGCAGGCCGAGCAGCAGGAAGTCAGCCGCGTCCTGCGCAACACTTACAGCCTGCTGGCGCTTACCCTCGCCTTCAGCGGCGTCATGGCGTTCATCGCCCAGCAGATGCGGGTCGGTTACCCGAACGTGTTCGTGGTGCTGATCGGTTTCTACGGTCTGTTCTTCCTCACCGCCAAACTGCGTGATTCCGTCTGGGGCCTGGTCTCCACTTTCGCACTCACCGGTTTCATGGGCTTCATCCTCGGCCCGATCCTCAACCGCTACCTGGGCATGAGCGGCGGCGCCGAAGTGGTCAGCTCGGCTTTCGCCATGACCGCCTTGGTGTTCGGTGGTCTGTCGGCCTACGTGCTGGTCACCCGCAAGGACATGAGCTTCCTCAGCGGCTTCATCACCGCTGGCTTCTTCGTGCTGCTGGGCGCTGTCGTGGCCAGCTTCTTCTTCCAGATCAGCGGCCTGCAACTGGCGATCAGCGCGGGCTTCGTGCTGTTCTCGTCGGTCTGCATCCTGTTCCAGACCAGCGCGATCATCCACGGTGGTGAGCGCAACTACATCATGGCGACCATCAGCCTGTATGTATCGATCTACAACCTGTTCGTCAGCCTGCTGCAGTTGTTCGGCATCATGGGCCGTGACGACTGATTAGCCCTGATACAAGAAAGAGCCCGCTTCGGCGGGCTTTTTCATGGCTGATTTTCAAGTCCCTGCACACCCACCGCGGACTAGCCAGCTCCTGCAGCGCTTTGCGAACACATGAGCCATGCGTGGTCCTGCAAAAGCCTGTCAGGCCTCAGGCACGCCCGCCCTCACGCATTTTCCCCTACCCCAATCCAGTCCTGCCCCGTAGAATGCGCTCCTTTTTTCATCCTGGGCAGCTTCCCATGAGTTCCATCGAACACGGGCCGGGCGCGGCGGCGCCTGCCAATGAATTGGTCCTCTGTCTAGAGGACAAGCCACGGCCGTTGATCGGCCTGCTGGCTGCGCTTCAGCACTTGCTGGCGATCATCGTGCCGATCGTCACCCCTGGTCTGCTGATCTGCCAGGCATTGGGGGTCTCCCCGCGTGATACCAACCTGATCGTCTCCATGTCGCTGGTGATTTCCGGTATCGCGACCTTCGTCCAGTGCAAGCGCTTCGGGCCGTTCGGCGCAGGGCTGTTGATCGTGCAGGGCACCAGCTTCAACTTCGTCGGGCCGCTGATCGCAGGTGGTGCACTGATGGTCAAGCAGGGCACCCCGGTAGAGAGCGTGATGGCTGCAATTTTCGGTGTGGTGATCGCCGGCTCCTTCGTGGAGATGGGCGTGTCACGCATCCTGCCGTTCGTCAAACGCCTGATCACCCCTCTGGTGACTGGCATCGTGGTGCTGATGATTGGCCTGACGCTGATCAAGGTCGGTCTGATCAGCATGGGAGGTGGCTTCACCGCCATGGGTAACGGCACTTTCGCCAACGGCGAGAACCTGCTGCTGTCGGGCGTGGTGCTGGCGATCATCGTGATCCTCAACCGCATTCCGGTGGTGTGGATGCGCAGCTGCGCCATCGTCATCGCCCTCGCCGTGGGCTATGCCCTGGCCGGTTACCTCGGCCGTCTGGACTTCACCGGCATGCATGAAGCCGCCCTGTTCCAAGTGCCGATGCCGCTGCACTTTGGCCTGAGCTTCTCCTGGGCCCTCTTCATTCCGATGCTGGTGATCTACCTGGTGACCTCGCTGGAAGCCATCGGTGACGTCACGGCCACCAGCAAGGTCTCGCGCCAGCCGGTCGAAGGCCCGCTGTGGATGCAGCGCATCAAGGGTGGCGTACTGGTCAACGGTGCCAACTCGCTGCTGGCCGGTGTGTTCAACACTTTCCCCAGCTCGATCTTTGCGCAGAACAACGGCGTCATTCAGCTGACCGGCATCGCCAGCCGCCATATCGGTGTGTGGATTGCCCTGATGCTGGTGCTGCTGGGCCTGTTCCCGAGTGTTGCCGGCGTAATCCAGGCGGTGCCGGAACCAGTGCTCGGTGGCGCAGCCATGGTGATGTTCGGCGCGGTAGCCGCCTCCGGTATCAACATCCTGGCCAGCACCCGCCTGGACCGTCGGGCACTGCTCATCATCTCGGTATCCCTGGCCCTGGGCCTGGGCGTGGCACAGGTGCCGGAGTTCCTGGCGCACATGCCGGCGGCGCTGCGCAACGTGCTGGAGTCGGGCGTGGCCACCGGCGGCATCTGCGCCCTGGTGCTGAACTGGTTCCTGCCAGAGAGCAAGGGCCAGGCCTGACGCATACTACCGTTGGCCCGAAAAGCCCGCGCCGACAGGTGCGGGCTTTTTTGCTTTATCATGGCCCCATTCCTTTGCACGAGCTTTCCATGAAATTCGCCATCGCGGTTTTTTCCCCGGCCCATGCGCCCTCCTCGCGTCGCGCCCTGCGCTTCGCTGAGGCAGTGCTGGCCGCTGGGCACGAGATTGCCCGGCTGTTCTTCTACCAGGACGGGGTACACAGCGCCTCGGCCAATATCGTTGCCCCCCAGGATGAACTGGACGTTGCTGCCCAATGGCGCGCCTTCATCGATAGCCATCAGCTGGATGCCGTAGTCTGCATCGCCGCAGCCCTGCGTCGAGGCGTACTGGATGAGAGCGAAGCCAACCGCTATCAGCGCCCGGCCGTGAACCTGCCGGCCCCTTGGGAGCTGTCGGGCCTCGGCCAGTTGCATGAAGCGGCACAAGTGGCCGACCGCCTGATCTGCTTCGGAGGTGATTGAGATGGCCAAATCCCTGTTGATCATCAGCCGCCAGGCGCCCTGGAATGGCCCCAGCGCCCGCGAAGCCCTGGACATCGCCCTGGCCGGCGGCGCCTTCGATTTGCCCCTGGGCATGCTCTTTCTCGATGATGGCGTATTCCAACTCGCCCCCGGCCAACAGCCAGGCGCACTGCAACAGAAAAATCTCGCCGCCAATCTCCAGGCGCTGCCGATGTTCGGTGTCGAGGAGCTGTTCGCCTGCGGCCACAGCCTGGCCGAGCGCGGCCTGGCGGGGGATTCGCTGGAACTGCCGGTCGAAGTGCTGGATAGCGCAGCCCTGACCGCCCTGATTGCCCGTTTCGACCAGGTGGTAACGCTCTGATGACGACCTTGCATGTAATCAGTCATTCGCCCTTCGGCGACAATCGCCTGGACAGCTGCCTGCGCCTGCTGGGCCCGGATGACGCACTGCTATTGTGCGGCGACGCTGTCTATGCGCTGCGCGCCGGCAGTGAGCCTAGGCGCAAGCTCGAAGCCGCCGCCGTGGGTAACCGCCTTTACGCCCTCGCCGAGGATTTGCAAGCCCGCGCCGTCGACAGCGCGCCGGCCAAGCCCGTGGACTACCCGGCCTTCGTCGAACTGTCACTGCACTACCACAAGGTCAACAGCTGGCTATGAGCAACCTCACTGTCGGCGATCAGCAGATCGCCTTGGACAAGGACGGCTTTCTGGCCGACCTGCAAGACTGGTCCCCTGAGGTCGCCCAGGCGCTGGCCGCACGCGAGAACATCGCACTGACGCCTGAGCACTGGGAGGTGCTCGAACTGCTGCGCCAGTTCTACGATGAGTTCCAGCTATCACCGGCCACCCGCCCGCTGATCAAGTACACCGCCCTCAAGCTGGGCCCGGAAAAAGGCAACAGTCCGCACCTTAATCGTCTGTTCAACGGCACTCCCGCCAAACTCGCCGCCAAGCTGGCGGGCCTGCCAAAGCCGACCAACTGCATATGACCATCGCTCGCCCACTCACCTTGCAAACCCCGAACGAACATCCGTTCGCCGAATTCGTACGCATCCTCGGCAAAGGCAAGCGCGGGGCCCGCGGCCTGACCCGTGAAGAGGCCCGCAGGGCCATGACCTTGCTGCTCGAAGACAAGGTCGAAGACACCCAACTGGGTGCCTTCCTCATGCTGCTGCGACACAAGGAGGAAAGCGCCGAGGAGCTCGCCGGCTTCACCGAGGCCTTACGCGCTCACCTGCAGCCCCCTGCCATCAACGTGGACCTGGATTGGCCCACGTACGCCGGCAAGAAGCGCCACCTGCCTTGGTACCTGCTTGCGGTCAAATGCCTAGCGGGTAACGGGGTGCGCATTCTCCTGCATGGCGGCGGAGCGCACACCGCGGGGCGCCTGTACACCGAGCAATTGCTTGACCTGCTGGACATCCCTCTGTGCCGTGACTGGCCCGCCGTGGCCCAGGCCCTGGACGAGCGCTGCCTGGCCTTCGCCCCCCTGCAGGACTGGGCTGCGCAACTGCAACGGATGATCGACCTGCGCAACACCTTGGGGCTGCGCTCACCGATTCACTCCCTGGCCCGGGTGCTTAATCCGCTGGGCGCACGCTGCGGCCTGCAAAGCATCTTCCATCCTGGTTACCAGGCCGTGCACCGCGAGGCCAGCCGCCTGCTGGGCGACCATGCAGTGGTGATCAAGGGCGACGGCGGGGAGATCGAGGTCAACCCCGATGTGATCAGCCATCTCTATGGCACCACCGCCGGCGCTGCCTGGGACGAAGAATGGCCGGCGCTGAGCGCCCAACGCCACGTCAAGCCGGCCACCCTGCAACCTGAGCACTTGCTGAGGGTATGGCGTGGCGAAACCGAGGACAGCTATGGCGAACTGGCAGTGCTGGCGACCATGGCGATGGCACTGCGTGGGCTTGGCCAAAGCCGTGAGCAGGCCTTCGAAACCGCACGCAGCTACTGGGCGCAACGCAAAAACATCGAATAAATCGATCTGATAACGGCAGTCTTTGCGCTATTTATTCGAACAGAGTTGCCTAGACTGAGCTCCAACGACAAACGACTGTGTTCCGAGGAGCTCACCATGGGCCTTTTGATCGACGGCCGCTGGCATGACCAGTGGTACCAGAACAGCAAGGACGGCGCATTCCAACGCGAGAACGCCCAACGCCGCAATCAACTGCCTGCCGCCGAAGCCGGGCGCTACCACTTGTATGTCTCCCTGGCCTGCCCCTGGGCTCACCGCACCTTGATCTTCCGTGCCCTCAAGGGCCTGGAGCCGCTGATCGACGTCTCTGTAGTGAGTTGGCTGATGGGCGAGCATGGCTGGGCCTTCGATCGTCAGCACGGCGCCACCGGCGACCACCTGGACGACCTGCAGTACCTCCACCAGCGCTACACCCAGGATGACCCGCACTACACCGGCCGCGTGACGGTACCGGTGCTGTGGGACAAACAGCAAAAGCGCATCGTCAACAACGAGTCGGCAGAGATCATCCGCATCTTCAACAGCGCCTTCGATGAGTTGACCGGCAACCGGCTGGACCTTTACCCCGAGCCTATGCGGGCGACCATCGATGCGCTCAACGAACGCATCTACCCAGCGGTCAACAACGGCGTGTACCGCGCAGGCTTCGCCACCACCCAGGAGGCTTACGAGGCGGCGTTCGATCAAGTGTTCGCTGAACTGGACCACCTCGAGACCCTGTTGGGCCGTCAACGCTACCTGGCGGGGGAATATCTCACCGAGGCCGATGTACGCCTGTTCACCACCCTGGTGCGCTTCGACGCCGTGTACCACGGCCACTTCAAGTGCAACCTGCGTCGCCTGGCCGACTACCCGAACCTGTCCAACTGGCTGCGCGAGCTGTACCAGTGGCCCGGCGTGGCCGGGACCGTGAACATGGAACACATCCAGAAGCACTATTACATGAGCCACAAGACCATCAACCCGAATGGCATCGTGCCCAAAGGACCGCTGCAGGATTTCAACCAGCCGCATGATCGCGAGCGGCTGGCGGGCAAAGGCATCTGGCAGGCCTGAAACAGCTGGGGCCGCTTAGCGGCCCCAATCATGTCACCCTTGTTGTGATCCTTCGAACCACGCCAGCTTCTCGCGTAGCCGCACCACCTCCCCGACGATCACCAGGGTCGGCGCATGCACTTCATGACGCGCCACCAGCTCCGGCAGATCCGCCAGGGTCCCGGTGAAGACCCGCTGGTTACGCGTGGTCCCCTGCTGCACCAGCGCTGCCGGGGTACTGGCTGCGCGACCATGGCGAATCAGTTCGGCGCAGATGGTCGGCAGGCCGACCAGGCCCATGTAGAACACCAGGGTCTGGGCAGGCGCCACCAGATCATCCCAGGGCAGGTTGCTGGTGCCATCCTTCAGATGCCCGGTGACGAAGCGTACCGACTGGGCGTAATCCCGATGGGTCAGCGGAATCCCGCCATAGGCTGAGCAACCACTGGCCGCGGTGATGCCTGGTACCACCTGGAACGGGATACCCTCCTCGGCCAATTCTTCGATCTCCTCACCGCCACGGCCAAAGATGAACGGGTCGCCGCCCTTCAGGCGCAGCACTCGCTTGCCCTGGCGCGCCAGGTCCACCAGCAGGCGATTGATCTGCTCCTGAGGCACCGCGTGATCGGCGCGGCGCTTGCCCACGTAGATACGCTCGGCATCACGTCGGCACATCTCGATGATCGCCGGCGCCACCAGTCGGTCATACAGCACCACGTCGGCTTGCTGCATCAGGCGCAAGGCACGGAAGGTCAGCAGGTCCGGGTCACCCGGGCCAGCACCGACCAGATACACCTCGCCGCCTTGCTGCACCGCCGCACCATCGACCTTGGCCTGCAACAGGCGCTCGGCCTCGCTGCCCTGCCCAGCCAACTGGCGTTCGGCGATCGGCCCCTGGAAGACATCCTCCCAGAAACCGCGACGCTGGTTGACGTCCGGATACAACGCCTTGACCTTGTCGCGAAAACGCGCGGCCAAACCGGCCAACTCGCCATAGGCGGCTGGAATCCAGGCCTCCAGGCGCGCCCGGATCAGCCGCGCCAGCACCGGCGCATCGCCACCGCTGGACACGGCCACCACCAAGGGCGAACGATCGACGATCGCAGGGAAGATCACCGTGCACAGGGCCGGCGCATCCACCACGTTGACCGGCAGGCTGCGCGCTTGGGCATCGGCAGAGACCTGGGCGTTGAGCACGGAGTCGTCGGTAGCGGCGATCACCAACCGGCAACCGTCCAGATCGCCTGGCTGGTAACCACGCACCCGGACCTCACCGCCACCCTCGCGGGCCAGCGCGGCCAACTGGCCGTCGACCTCCGGTGCCACTACCCGCAGCGCGGCGCCGGCATCGGCCAGCAGACGTGCCTTGCGCAGGGCGATCTCTCCGCCACCGACGACCAGTACCCGACCACCCTGCAGCTTGTGGAACAGCGGCAGGAAATCCATTTAGCGGATGACCTCGACACCACCCATGTAGGGCTTGAGTACTTCCGGCACGCGAATCGAGCCATCGGCCTGCTGGTAGTTCTCCAGTACCGCCACCAGGGTACGGCCGACCGCCAGGCCGGAGCCGTTGAGGGTGTGTACCAGCTCGGGCTTGCCGGTTTCCGGGTTGCGCCAGCGGGCCTGCATGCGGCGGGCCTGGAAGTCACCGCAGTTCGAGCAGGAGCTGATCTCGCGGTACTTGCCCTGGCTCGGCACCCAGACTTCCAGATCGTAGGTCTTCACGGCGCTGAAGCCCATGTCGCCGGTGCACAGGGCCAGGACACGGTACGGCAGCTCCAAAGCTTGCAGCACGCGTTCGGCGTTGGCGGTCAGGCCTTCGAGAGCGTCCATCGACTTGGACGGCTCGACGATCTGCACCATCTCGACCTTGTCGAACTGGTGCTGGCGGATCATGCCGCGAGTATCGCGCCCCGAAGCACCGGCTTCGCTGCGGAAGCACGGAGTGTGGGCGACGAACTTGATCGGCAGTTGCTTGGCATCGATGATCTCGCCGGCGACGATGTTGGTCAGCGACACTTCGGCGGTCGGAATCAGGTAGAAGTCCGCCTCGCCTTCACGGGCGATCTTGAACAGGTCTTCCTCGAACTTCGGCAACTGGCCGGTGCCCTGCAGGGCCGGCGCTTGCACCAGATACGGGGTATAGGCCTCCTCGTAGCCGTGCTCGCTGGTGTGCAGGTTGATCATGAACTGGGCCAAGGCGCGGTGCATGCGGGCGATCGGGCCACGCAGCAGGGCAAAGCGTGCGCCGGAGAGCTTGGCCGCAGTCTCGAAGTCCAGGCCGCCGCTGATCTCGCCCAGCGCCACGTGGTCCTTGATCTCGAAGTCGAAGTCACGCGGGGTGCCCCAGCGGCGCACCTCGACGTTGGCCTCCTCGTCCGGGCCGACCGGAACGCTGGCGTCCGGCAGGTTGGGGATGGTCAGCACGATGGCGTCGAGTTCGGCCTGGATGGCATCCAGCTCTACCTTGCCATCGGCCAGCTCGCCTGCCATGCGCTCGACATCCGCCATCAGCGGCGCGATGTCTTCGCCCTTGGCCTTGGCCTGGCCGATCGACTTGGAACGGGCGTTACGCTCGGCCTGCAGTTGCTCGGTGCGGGTCTGCACGGCCTTGCGGCGCTCTTCCAGGGATTCGATGCGCGCGACATCCAGGCTGAAGCCACGGGAGGCCAGGCGATCTGCCACTTCCTGAAGTTGGCCGCGTAACAGTTTGGAATCGAGCATATCGTTCTCTCGTTATGTGAGTGTTGGTTCAGAATTTGGTCAGCGACAGGCCGGCCCAAGTGGCAAGCAGCCCGCCGATTACGCTAATACCGGTATAGCCCAAGGCCAGCGGGACTTGCCCGCTTTCCATCAGGCGCACGGTATCGAGCGAGAAAGAAGAAAAAGTCGTCAGGCCACCCAAAAAGCCGACGATCAGGCCGGCGCGCAGTTCGACCGGCGCCAACGGCTTGTGCAAGAACAGGCCATAGAGCAGGCCGATCAGCAGGCAGCCGATCAGGTTGACCGCCAGCGTACCGAGATAGAAATGGCGTGGCCAGTGGGCCGCCACCCAATTGCTGGTGGCAAAGCGCAACAAGGTTCCGGCGATACCGCCCGCACTGACCGCGGCAATGAGAGCGATCATGGCTTTCTCCGTTGCCGGAGGCTGGTGCGGTCCAGCTCTGCCAGGTGGCGCAGTTTCTCGCCGATCTTGAGCTCCAGGCCCCGAGGTACCGGCTGGTAGTACTGGCGCGGTTCGAGCTGTTCGGGGAAGTAGTCTTCGCCTGCGGCGTACGCATCGGGTTCATCGTGGGCGTAGCGGTATTCCTCGCCATATCCCAGCTGTTTCATGAGCTTGGTCGGAGCGTTGCGCAAATGCAACGGCACCTCCAGCGAACCGTGCTCGGCGGCCTCGCGCATGGCAGCCTTGAAGCCCATGTACACGGCATTGCTCTTCGGCGCACAGGCGATGTAGGTAATGGCCTGGGCCACCGCCAGCTCGCCCTCGGGGCTGCCCAGACGCTCCTGCACGTCCCAGGCAGCCAGGCACAGGCTCAAGGCGCGAGGATCGGCGTTGCCGATGTCCTCGCTGGCCATGCGCACCACTCGACGAGCGATGTACAACGGATCGCAGCCGCCATCGAGCATCCGCGCATACCAGTACAACGCCGCGTCGGGATTGGAGCCACGCACAGACTTGTGCAGCGCCGAAATCTGGTCGTAGAAGGCCTCGCCCCCCTTGTCGAAGCGACGCCGGCTGTCGCCGAGCAAGCTCTGCAACAGATCGACGCCGATCTCACCGCCATCCTCGGCGAGGTCCGAAGCGTTCTCCAGCAAGTTGAGCATCCGTCGGCCATCGCCGTCAGCTGCGGCCATCAGCATCTTGAAGGCTTCGTCGCCGACACTCAGCTGGCGTGCACCAAGGCCGCGCTCCTCAGTCAGGGCGCGATTGACCAACTTGCGCAAGGCCGCTTCGTCCAGGCTCTTGAGCACGTACACCCGCGCTCGCGACAGCAAGGCGTTGTTCAGTTCGAACGAGGGGTTCTCGGTGGTGGCGCCGATGAAGATCAGCGTACCGTCTTCCACGTAAGGCAGAAAGGCATCCTGCTGGGACTTGTTGAAGCGGTGCACCTCATCGACGAACAAGATGGTCCGGCGACCATACTGACCTGCCTGCTGCTTGGCCACCTCCACTGCCTGGCGGATCTCCTTGACCCCGGCCAGCACCGCCGACACCGTCTCGAAGTGCGCGTCGCAGAACTGCGCCAGCAGCCGCGCCAGGGTGGTCTTGCCCACCCCAGGCGGCCCCCAGAAGATCATCGAGTGCAGCGCGCCCTGTTCCAGCGCCTCACGCAGCGGCTTGCCACGCGCCAGCAGGTGCTCCTGGCCGACGTACTCGTCCAGGTTGGACGGACGCAGCCGGGCGGCCAGGGGCTGGGCGACAGGTTCGCTTCGAAACAGGTCCATGATGCGCTCTCGTTACTCCTGGATGACGTCAGCGCCTTCCGGGATCTTGAACTGGAACTTGCTCGCCGGGATCGCCTCGTTGGCCTTGACCCCGTTGAACAGGATATTGGTGCGCTGGCCCACGCTGTCGACCAGTTGCATGTCGTTGATCAGACCGCGGCGGAACGACACGCGCAAGGAGTCGAACAGGGTGTCCTTGGTCTTGGGTTTCAAGGTGAAGTCCATGACTTCGCCTTGCTCCTTGGAGGTGATATCGAAGCTCTGGCTGATCTTGGACACATCACCGGACAGCAACAGCGCCGGGGTCTGGTTCAGACGCACGTCGAGCTTCTTGATGGTGGCCTGCTCCAGGTCCGGGTCCCACAGGGTGACCTTCTGCCCGTCGGACACCACCACCTGCTCCTGGGGCGCGTCGGTGTGCCAGTAGAACAGGCCTGGGCGCTTGACGGACATCTCGCCACTGGTCTCCTGCAAACTCGTGCCGCTGGCATCGAGGGTCAGCTGGGAGAAACGGGCCGAGATGGTCTGCGACTTCTCCAGCAACTGGGTCAGGCGTGCAACGTCCTTCTCATCGGCCTGGACCGACACAGCGCCCAAGGCCAGGGCAGAAACCAACAGCATGCGAATCGCGCGCATGGGAATCCTCGTTGAACAGTGAATGGGCCGGGCGCCGCCTTCGGCGTCCGGCAAGGTGATCATCAATCGCGTGGGCCGCCCGGGGCAATCACTTCCCGCGAGCCGTTGCTGTTCATGGGGGTGACCACACCGGCCATCTCCATCGCCTCGATCATCCGCGCGGCGCGGTTGTAGCCGATCTTCAGCTTGCGCTGCACCGCGGAAATGGACGCCCGACGGCTTTCCAGCACGAACTGCACGGCTTCGTCGTACAGCGCATCGGCTTCCGGATCATCGCCATCGCCGCCACCGCCACCGCCGCCCTCGAAGCCGCTGCCGGCTTCCTCGACACCGTTGAGGATGTCGTCGTTGTAGTCCGGCGCGCCACGCAGCTTCCAGGCTTCGACGACTCGGTGCACCTCGTCGTCGGAGACGAACGCGCCATGTACACGGATCGGCAGGCTGGTGCCTGGCGGCATGTAGAGCATGTCACCGTGACCGAGCAACTGCTCGGCGCCACCCTGGTCGATGATGGTCCTGGAGTCGATCTTGCTGGACACCTGGAACGCCATCCGGGTCGGAATGTTGGCCTTGATCAGGCCGGTGATCACATCCACCGACGGACGCTGGGTGGCAAGAATCAGGTGAATACCGGCGGCCCGCGCTTTCTGGGCGATACGGGCGATCAGCTCTTCGACCTTCTTGCCGACGATCATCATCATGTCGGCGAATTCGTCGACGATCACCACGATGGTCGGCAGCGTCTTCAGCGCAGGCGGCTCGTCGTCCATGCTCTCGCGGCGGTACAGCGGGTCGTGGATGACCTCGCCGGCCTCCTGGGCGTCCTTGATCTTGCGGTTGAAGCCCGCCAGGTTCCGCACGCCCATGGCGGCCATCAGTTTGTAGCGACGCTCCATCTCGGCCACGCTCCAACGCAGTGCGTTGGCGGCGTCCTTCATGTCGGTGACCACCGGGCAGAGCAGGTGCGGAATACCCTCGTAGATCGACAGTTCGAGCATCTTCGGGTCGATCATGATCAAGCGTGCGTCTTCAGGGCTCGATTTGAACAGGATCGACAGGATCATGGCGTTGACGCCCACCGACTTACCGGAACCGGTGGTACCGGCCACCAGCAGGTGCGGCATCTTGGCAAGGTCGGTGATCACCGGCTTGCCACCGATGTCATGGCCCAGGGCCAGGGTGACCGGCGATTTCTGCTCGTCGTACTGTGGCGTGGACAGCACCTCGGAGAAGCGCACCATCTGCCGGTTTTCGTTGGGAATCTCGATACCCACGGTGGTCTTGCCCGGGATGACTTCAACCACACGCACGCTGGTCACCGCCAGCGAACGCGCCAAGTCCTTGGCCAGGTTGGCGATGCGGCTGACCTTCACGCCGGCGGCCGGCTGGATCTCGTAACGCGTGATCACCGGACCCGGATGGATCGAGTCCACCGTAACTTCGACGCCGAATTCCTTGAGCTTGATTTCCAGCAACTGGCCAACACCGGCGAGGGATTCTGGCGAGTACTCGATCTTCTTCTGCTCGGCCGGGTCGAGAATGGAAATGGACGGCAAGGTACCTTCCACGGCGCTGTCGACGAACAGCGGCGCCTGCTTCTCCTTCATCACCCGCTTGCTCGGCTCAGGCGCCTTGACCGGGGTTGGCGGCATGATCACAGGCGCGACCGGTTGCTCGCGTGGCACCACAGGTTCGCGCGGCACCACCGGCCTGGCGGGCGTTTCGTCGCGCTCGCTGACACGCTCGCGCGGCTGCGGCTTGATCGGCTCGCGCTTTTCGGCGGTCATCGGCGCCACGTCGAGGATCGGCTCATCCACCTCGCGCAGTTGCGCCACCAGACGCTTGCGCTCGTTGCGCGCTTCCCACCAACGGTTTGCCGCGCTCTGCACCAGTTCGAACAGATCGAGCGTGATCTTGCCGGTGATGTCCATCACCTTGAACCAGGACAGGTCGGTGAAGACCGTCAGACCGAACAGGAACAGGGCGATGAACATCAAGGTGCTGCCCTGCACGTTCAGCAGGTTGCGCGCCAGATCGCCCAGGCTCTCGCCCAAGGCACCACCGGCGGAGAACGGCATGCTCGCCGGTGGATGGAAATGGATATGCGCCAGCGCCGCGCCCGACAGCACCAGGAATACCAACCCGATCAGCCGCCAGGAAAACAGCCAGCCGCTCCACTGCCAGGGCTGGTGACGCTCGCGGAAAATCTGCCAGGTCTTGATCGCCAGCAGCAACGGGAAGATATAGGCGAAGTAGCCCAGCACCATGAACAGGATATCGGCGAAATAGGCACCGGCGCGGCCAGCGGCGTTCTGCACCTGTTCGGCATTGCTGGTGTGGCTGAAGCCTGGGTCAGACGTGTCGTAGGTCAGCAGTGCCATCCACAGGTACAGGCACAGGGCGCCGACAGCAATCAGCGCACCTTCCTTGAGGCGGTAATGCAGCTGCTGCCGCCACAGAGGCACGGGCAAAGGGGGCGGGGTTGCGGTGGATTTCTTCAAAACGCGTCTATTCCTGCGCTTGCTGCGCGTCCAGTAGTGATCGACCCGGTGTCCGGTCAATGAACCACTACTTTTAACATTACTGCCCGCCAGCCGCCATGGCGGCACGCCAGATGAGGCTGGAGCGGCGCGGATTTCCTATGGGTGCAATTTGAGCATGCATTTTCTTTCGTGACAAAGGCTTATGCTGTGTTTTTGCACAGGTATGACAGCAAATGTGCCGGATGGTGCCGATGGACGCCTGAATGTGTAGGAAATTAACTCGCAAAGGGCCAGCCCTGCGCCCGTGAAAGCGGGGTGTCCGCGAAAGAGGACGTGAAGCAACCCTCTCGGCGCGCCACCCACTGACACCACAAGGCCACACATTGACCTCAAACCAGCAGCGCGCCATGCTGGTTGCCCTCCCCTCCCCCACCGCCGAAAGACCATGCTCACCTGGCTGACCCGCGACTCGTTGAACTTCCCGCCCCTGGAAAAAGCCCTGCACGACCCCAACGGCCTGCTGGCCGCGGGCGGCGACTTGACGCCGGAGCGCTTGGTGCAGGCTTATCGCCACGGCTGCTTCCCGTGGTACCAGGATGGCCAACCGATCCTCTGGTGGTCACCGGACCCTCGCACCGTGCTTTTCCCGGACGAGCTGCACGTATCGCGCTCATTGGCCAAGTTCATCCGCCAGGACCATTACCAGGTCAGCTTCGACACCGACTTCCCTGCCGTCATTGCTGCCTGTGCCGCACCACGCGACTATGCCGACGGCACCTGGATCACCGACAACATGCAAGCGGCCTATTGCGAATTGCACCGACGTGGCATCGCTCACTCGGTCGAGGTGCGCTGCGACGGTGAATTGGTGGGCGGGCTGTATGGCCTGGCCATGGGCCGACTGTTTTTCGGCGAGTCGATGTTCAGCCGCGCCGACAATGCCTCCAAGGTCGGCTTCGTAGCCCTGGTCGAACACCTGAAAGCCGCCGGATTCGTGCTGATCGACTGCCAGATGCCAACCAACCACCTGCACAGCCTCGGCGCCCGCGCCATTAGCCGGGCCCGCTTTGCAGAGCACCTGGAACGCTATCTCGACACCCCAAGCACGGCGACCTGGGCTCGCTAGGCGAGTTCTGCCAGCTGGCTTACACTTAAGTCAAAGTCTTACCGAGGGGTTGATCATGACAGAGCTGGCGCGGTTGAAGTTCTATGCCACTCAACCCCACTCCTGCAGCTATCTGCCAGAGGAGCAGGCCACTACGCTGTTCCTGGATCCCAGCCAACCGATGGACGTGCATGTGTATGCCGACCTGTCGGAAATGGGCTTTCGCCGCAGTGGCGATCACCTGTACCGCCCTCATTGCCAGAACTGCAACGCATGCGTGCCCGCGCGCATTCCGGCTGCACGCTTCATCCCAAACCGCCAGCAACGGCGCATCCTCAAACGCAACGCCGATCTGACCGTCACCGCCGCCCGCCCGGCGTTTCGCGAAGAATATTTCGACCTGTACCGCCGCTACATCGAGCAACGCCATGCCGATGGCGACATGTACCCACCCAGCCGTGACCAGTTCTCCACCTTCCTGGTGCGCGACCTGCCGTTCTGCTGGTTCTATGAGTTCCGCCTGGAAGGCAAACTGATGGCAGTGGCCGTGAGCGATCTGTTGCCCAACGGCCTGTCGGCGGTCTACACCTTCTATGAGCCCGAACAAGAGCGCCGCAGCCTGGGGCGCTATGCCATCCTCTGGCAGATCACCGAAGCCCTGCGCCAAAACCTCGACGCGGTCTACCTCGGCTACTGGATCAAGAACTGCAAGAAAATGAACTACAAGACCCAGTACCGGCCTATTGAACTGCTGATCAACCAGCGCTGGGTTACCCTCAATTGAAAGCATTGGCTTGAAACACAGTTTTCGGGCATAATCCACGCCACTTTTTTGCCCGGTGCAGTTGCGTATCGGGCCATTCACTGGATACCGAGGGCTTTACTGCATGTCGAAAGAAGACAGCTTCGAAATGGAAGGTACTGTCGTCGACACCCTGCCCAACACCATGTTCCGCGTGGAGTTGGAAAACGGGCACGTCGTAACCGCGCACATCTCCGGAAAGATGCGCAAGAACTACATCCGCATTCTCACTGGCGACAAGGTCCGCGTCGAACTGACGCCGTATGACCTGAGCAAGGGCCGCATCACCTACCGCGCCCGCTGAGTCTCAGCCAATAAAAAAGCCCGGCCAATGTGCCGGGCTTTTTTGTGCTCGCTCGAAAGCAGAGGGGCGCTGCTTGCAGTCTTTCGCGACAGAGCTCCTTCAGGAGAAGCCCTTGTGTCGCAAAAGAGGCTGCGAGCAGCCCCGACCTCATGCAACCTCAGCCGTGGTCTCGAAGTCGAACACCAGCTCGCCATCACGCAGGTCGACATGCACCACACCACCATGCTCGGACAGCTCGCCGAACAGGATCTCTTCGGCCAGCGGCCGCTTGATCTTGTCCTGGATGAGCCGCGCCATCGGCCGCGCGCCCATCTGCACGTCATAACCAGAAGCCGCCAGCCAACCGCGGGCATCATCACTGACTTCCAGCAGCACGCGCTTGTCTTCCAGCTGCGCCTGCAGCTCGATGAGGAACTTGTCGACGATGCTCTTGATGGTTTCGTGGCTCAGGCGGCCGAACTGGATGATGGTGTCCAGACGGTTGCGGAACTCCGGCGTGAAGCTCTTGCGAATCACCTCCATAGCATCAGAAGTGTGGTCCTGCTGAGTGAAGCCGATCGAGGCCCGCGCAGCAGTTTCGGCGCCGGCGTTGGTGGTCATGATCAGGATCACGTTGCGGAAGTCCGCCTTGCGCCCGTTGTTGTCGGTCAGGGTCCCGTGATCCATCACCTGCAGCAGCAGGTTGAAGACCTCCGGGTGGGCCTTCTCGATCTCATCGAGCAAGAGCACACAATGCGGCTGTTTGGTGATCGCCTCGGTTAGCAGGCCACCCTGGTCGAACCCGACATAGCCTGGAGGCGCACCGATCAGGCGCGATACGGTATGCCGCTCCATGTACTCGGACATGTCGAAGCGCACCAGCTCCACCCCAAGCGCCTTGGCCAGCTGACGGGCCGCCTCGGTCTTGCCCACACCGGTAGGACCTGCGAACAGGAATGAGCCGACCGGCTTGTCCGGCGACTTGAGCCCGGCACGGGACAGCTTGATGGCGGTGGCCAGCGAATCGATGGCGGCATCCTGACCGAACACGGTGAGCTTGAGATCGCGCTCAAGGTTGCGCAGCAGCTCCTTGTCGGAGCTGGTGACATGCTTGGGCGGGATCCGCGCGATCTTGGCGACGATGTCCTCGACCTGAGGCACATCGATGCGCTTGACGCGACTGCCTTCTGGCTGCAGGCGCTGATAGGCACCCGCCTCGTCGATCACGTCGATGGCCTTGTCCGGCATGTGCCTGTCATTGATATAACGCGCAGCGAGTTCGGCGGCGGCGCGCAAGGCTTCATCGCTGTACTCGATGTTGTGATGACTCTCGAAACGACCCTTCAGGCCCCGCAGGATACCCACGGTATCTTCGACCGACGGCTCGGTGACGTCGACCTTCTGGAAGCGCCGCGCCAGGGCGCGATCCTTCTCGAAGATGCCACGGAACTCCTGGAAGGTGGTCGAGCCGATGCAGCGGATGTCGCCCGACGACAGCAGCGGCTTGAGCAGGTTGGAGGCATCCATCACGCCACCCGATGCAGCACCTGCACCGATGATGGTATGGATCTCGTCGATGAACAGAATGGCCTGTGGACGCTTGCGCAGCTCGCCGAGCAACGCCTTGAAACGCTTCTCGAAGTCGCCACGGTACTTGGTACCGGCCAGCAGTGCGCCAAGGTCCAGGGAATACACCACGCTCTGGGCCAGCAGGTCCGGCACCTGGCCGTCGACGATGCGCTTGGCCAGACCTTCGGCGATGGCGGTCTTGCCCACGCCGGCCTCGCCGACCAGCAGCGGGTTGTTCTTGCGCCGACGCGCAAGAATCTGCGCCACGCGCTCGACTTCCTGCTCACGACCCACCAGCGGATCGATGCGGCCCAGACGGGCCAGTTCGTTCAGGTTGCTGGCATAGGCATCCAGTGGATTGCTCGAGGAAGTGGATTCGCCGCCCTCCTCGTCCTGCATGTCCTGATCGTTTTCGCTGTGCGAACCGTGGCCCGGCACCTTCGAGATGCCATGGGCGATGTAGTTGACCACGTCGATGCGTGCCACGCTCTGCTGCTTGAGCAGAAACACGGCCTGGCTTTCCTGCTCGCTGAAGATCGCCACCAGCACGTTGGCGCCAGTGACTTCGCGCTTGCCGGAGCTCTGTACATGGAACACGGCACGCTGCAGTACGCGCTGGAAGCCCAGGGTCGGCTGGGTCTCGCGGTCCTCGTCATGGACAGGAATCAGCGGCGTGGTGGAGTCGATGAACTCTTGCAGGTCGTGCTTGAGCTTGTCGAGATTGGCGCCACAGGCGCGCAGAACGGTCGCGGCGGCCTCATTGTCAAGGAGTGCAAGCAGCAGGTGCTCGACGGTCATGAACTCATGACGCTTCGAACGAGCCTCCTTGAAGGCCAGATTGAGGGTGACTTCGAGCTCGCGGTTTAACATAGCTTCACCTCATACCCAAGTGGTCGGCGATTAACCGTCCTTCTCGATTTCACAGAGTAGCGGATGCTGGCTTTCCCTGGCGTATTGGTTGACCTGCATGGCCTTTGTCTCGGCGATGTCACGGGTAAACAATCCGCACACTGCCCGCCCTTCGGTATGGACGGTCAGCATGATCTTGGTCGCCAGCTCGCGGTTCAGATTGAAGAACGTCTCGAGCACTTCGACGACGAAATCCATTGGCGTGTAGTCATCGTTGAACAAAACCACCTTGTACATCGGTGGCGCCTGCAGGATCGGCTTGGCTTCCTGTACCGCCAGACCGGAGCCGTCGTCCTCATTAGATTGCGGGCGATCCTGATTGAATGTTAGTCGAATCTGGCTGAGTGGTTGCATGGAAAGAATTTCATCATAACGACAAGTTAAGGTGATGGTTTGACCGCGTAGGCCGCTGCCGGCGCGGGGGCCGTCTGACCTTGACTATCGGCAAAACGGTGTTACAACCAATAAGAACCCACCGTGGTCGATAAAGATCCGCGCAGTCAACCAGATTTTTTCGCATGGTTCGTATGCGGATGACGTGGATGATACTCCAGTGATGGAGTCCTTTGCAGAGGGACATGAGGATGGCGAGCGGTAAAGTCAAGTGGTTCAACAATGCCAAGGGCTATGGATTCGTCAACGAGGAGGGCAAGAGCGAAGATCTGTTCGCCCACTATTCGCATATCCAGATGGACGGCTACAAGACACTCAAGGCTGGCCAGTCCGTGACCTTCGACATCGTCCAGGGACCCAAGGGGCTGCACGCCGTCAACATCTGCGGCGCCGGCGCCACGGCACCGAAAGTCGAAGCCCAGCCGGTCGAGAGCATCGTCCAGGCCTGATCCACCCCTGACCTTCTGCAGGCACATCGGCAACCGGCCACCCCCACGAGGGCTGGCCGGTTTTCATTGCCCTCACATGTGCTTGATCATCTCATCGCCAAATCCGGAACTGCTGACCAGCTTGGCGCCGTCCATCAGGCGCTCGAAGTCGTAGGTGACGGTCTTGGCCGCGATGGCGCCGTTGGTGCCTTTGATGATCAGGTCGGCCGCCTCGGTCCAGCCCATGTGGCGCAGCATCATTTCCGCCGACAGAATCACCGAGCCCGGATTGACCTTGTCCTGTCCGGCATATTTGGGCGCCGTGCCATGGGTCGCCTCGAACATCGCCACGGTGTCGGACAGGTTGGCACCCGGGGCGATACCGATGCCCCCGACCTCGGCCGCCAGGGCATCGGAAAGGTAGTCGCCGTTGAGATTGAGGGTGGCGATCACATCGTACTCGGCCGGACGCAGCAGGATCTGCTGGAGCATGGCGTCGGCAATCGCATCCTTGACCACGATCTGGCGCCCGGTCTTGGGGTTCTTGAAGCTCATCCACGGGCCGCCATCGAGCAGCTCGGCCTTGAATTCGTCCCGCGCCACCTCGTAGCCCCAATCCTTGAAGGCCCCTTCGGTGAATTTCATGATGTTGCCCTTGTGCACCAGGGTCACCGACTCACGGTCGTTGTCCACGGCGTACTGCAGCGCCTTGCGCACCAGGCGCTTGGTACCTTGCTCGGAGACCGGCTTGACGCCGATGCCGCAGTTCTCGTCGAAGCGGATCTTGGTGACGCCCATTTCCTCCTTGAGGAACTTGATCACCTTGTTGGCTTCAGGAGAGCCGGCTTTCCATTCGATGCCGGCATAGATGTCCTCGGAGTTCTCACGGAAGATCACCATGTCGACGTCACCAGGCTTTTTCACAGGGCTCGGCACCCCCTGGAACCACAGCACCGGACGCAGGCATACGTACAGGTCCAACTGCTGGCGCAAGGCTACGTTCAGGGAGCGGATACCCCCACCGACCGGCGTGGTCAGCGGTCCTTTGATCGACACCACATAGTCGCGCACTGCATCGAGGGTTTCCTGGGGCAGCCAGGTGTCCTGGTCGTAGACCTGCGTGGCCTTCTCGCCGGCGTACACCTCCATCCAGGCGATCTTGCGCTTGCCGCCGTAGGCCTTCTGCACGGCAGCATCCACTACCTTGATCATCACCGGCGAGACATCGACACCGATACCGTCGCCCTCGATGTACGGGATGATGGGATTGTCGGGAACGTTGAGCGAATGGTCTGCATTGACGGTGATTTTCGCGCCGTCTGCCGGAACCTTGATTTTCTGGTATCCCATGCTGCACTACTCCGCTTTTCCAGGTGTGATTGGACATCCTGCGATCCAATGAGCCTAAACCAGCTTTCCTGAGCTGCAAGCTTCGCGCTGCAAGTTGCAAGCTGACGGCAGCGACCACTGACATGCCCGCACACACTTTGTGCCGCGCGCAGACGTCGAGGGCTGCGGCATCGCGCCACATTGCCCTTACGCCTTTCGTCTTATAAGCGGCCCGATATCACATAGCCCAAAGGGTTTGGTATACTCCGGCCCTGACCGTAGGGTCATTGGGGCGAACCCTTGGAAAAACGCGGCTCGCCCTCGGCCAAGAATGGCCAAAAAGCCTGGGCTGTTACCGCCGCCCAGCCGTTTGACGCTCGACTGATGCATCCACCATCACCGCTCGCAAGCCTCTCGACCAATTGCCCATGGCGCTGCCAGGGCGTAGCGCCTACCCTGCGCATCTCGAGACTTCGAGCACGCTCAGCAAAACAGAGAGTTAACCCGCATGCCCACCCGTTCCAAGATCATCTATACCTTCACCGACGAAGCTCCCGCCCTCGCCACCTATTCCCTGCTGCCGATCATCGAAGCCTTCACCGCTTCGGCCGACATCGCCGTCGAAACCCGCGACATTTCCCTGGCTGGCCGTATCCTCGCGGCATTCCCGGAGCAACTGGGCGCCGAGAAGCGCGTAGGCGATCACCTGGCGGAGCTGGGCCAACTGGCCACCACCCCGGAAGCCAACATCATCAAGCTGCCGAACATCAGTGCCTCGGTACCGCAGCTCAAGGCCGCGATCAAGGAACTGCAAGGCAAGGGCTTCAACATCCCTGACTACGCTGACGAGCCGAGCACGGCGCAAGAAAAAGAATCCCGCGCCCGCTACGACCGCATCAAAGGCAGCGCCGTGAACCCGGTTCTGCGCGAAGGCAACTCCGACCGCCGCGCCCCGCTGTCGGTCAAGAACTATGCCCGCAAGCACCCGCACAAGATGGGTGCCTGGACTGCCGACTCCAAGTCGCACGTCGCCCACATGACCCAAGGCGACTTCTACGGCAGCGAAAAAGCCGCACTGATCGAAGGCGATGACAGCCTGCGTATCGAGCTGGTCGGCAAAGACGGCACCACCACCGTCCTGAAAGAAAAGACCGCCGTCAAAGCCGCTGAAGTCATCGACTGCGCCGTCATGAGCCGCAAGGCCCTCAAAGCCTTCATCGCCGAACAAATCGCCGATGCCAAGGCATCCGGCGTGCTGCTGTCGGTCCACCTGAAAGCCACCATGATGAAGGTCTCCGACCCGATCATGTTCGGCGTCATCGTCGAAGAGTTCTACAACGACGTGCTGGCCAAGCACGCCGCAGCCCTCGCCGAAGTCGGCTTCAACGCCAACAACGGCATTGGCGACCTGTACGCCCGCATCAAGGACCTGCCAGCTGACAAGCAGACCGAGATCGAAGCCGACATCCAGGCCCTGTACACCGTTCGTCCGGCCCTGGCCATGGTCAACTCCGACAAGGGCATCACCAACCTGCACGTACCGAGCGACGTCATCGTCGACGCCTCGATGCCTGCGATGATCCGCGACTCGGGCAAGATGTGGAACACCGTCGGTGAACTGCAGGACACCAAGGCCGTCATCCCTGACCGTTGCTACGCCGGCATCTACCAGGCCGTGATCGAGGACTGCAAGGCCAATGGCGCCTTCGACCCGACCACCATGGGCAGCGTGCCGAACGTCGGCCTGATGGCTCAGAAAGCCGAAGAGTACGGCTCCCACGACAAGACCTTCCAGATCCAGGCCGACGGCGTCGTGCGCGTGGTCGATGGCAAGGGCAAGGTGCTGCTGGAGCAGAGCGTCGAAGCCGGCGACATCTTCCGCATGTGCCAGACCAAGGACGCACCGATCCAGGACTGGGTCAAGCTGGCCGTCAACCGCGCCCGCCTGAGCAACACCCCGGCGGTGTTCTGGCTGGACCCTGCCCGCGCCCACGACGGCGTGATGATCGAGAAGGTCCAGAAGTACCTGAAGGACCACGACACCAGCGGCCTGGACATCCGTATCCTGGCACCGGTCGATGCCATCAAGTTCTCCCTGGCCCGCATCCGCGAAGGCAAGGACACCATCTCGGTGACCGGCAACGTCCTGCGCGACTACCTGACCGACCTGTTCCCGATCATGGAACTGGGCACCAGCGCCAAAATGCTGTCGATCGTCCCGCTGATGAATGGCGGTGGCCTGTTCGAAACCGGCGCCGGCGGTTCGGCTCCCAAGCACGTGCAGCAGCTGGTCGAAGAGAACTTCCTGCGTTGGGATTCGCTGGGTGAATTCCTGGCCCTGGCCGCCTCCCTGGAGCACCTGGGCAACACCTACGACAACCCACGTGCCAAAGTCCTGGCCAACACCCTGGACCAGGCCACCGGCAAGTTCCTCGACACCAACAAGTCGCCATCGCGCAAAGTCGGCGGTATCGACAACCGCGGCAGCCACTTCTACCTGACCCTGTACTGGGCCGAGGCTCTGGCTGCCCAGACCGACGACACCGCCCTGCAGGCGCGCTTCGCACCGCTGGCCAAGACCCTGGCCGAGAACGAAGCGACCATCGTTGCCGAACTGGCTGCCGTTCAGGGCAAGCCGGCCGACATCGGTGGTTACTACGCACCGGATGCCGAGCTGACCGCCAAGGTCATGCGCCCAAGCCAGACCCTCAACAGCGCCATTGCCGCACTGTAAGGTTCTGAAGTAACACCACAAACCCCGGCCACGCACCGGGGTTTGTGCTTTCTGGATATTGTTGCCGGCGGCCAACGCCCCCTACAGGAGCGGGTTTACCCGCGAATGCGCCCTTGGGTCACCATCGCATACGCGGGTAAACCCGCGCCTACAGGGTCCGCGCCGCCCCTTACGGAGCTGCTCATGACCTGGCACCCCCACATCACCGTCGCTACCATCGTCGAACACGAGGGCAAGTTCCTCTTCGTCGAAGAGTTCAAGGCCGGCCAACACGTCTTCAACCAACCCGCCGGGCACCTTGAGCCCAATGAGACCCTGACCCAGGCCGCCCTGCGCGAAACCCTGGAGGAAACCGCCTGGGAGGTCGAACTCACCGGCGTGGTCGGCATCTACCTCTATACCGCCCCCAGCAATGGCGTTACCTACCAGCGCATCTGTTTCGCCGCGCGCCCCGTGCACCACCACGCCGACCACCCCCTGGACAGCGATATCGTCCGCGCCGTCTGGCTGACCCGCGAGCAACTGCTGGCCGACCCCGCACGCTGGCGTAGCGAGCTGGTACCGCGCTGCATCGACGATTACCTGGCCGGCCCACTGCACAGCCTCGCCTTGCTGCGCGACTGACGTCCGGCCCTTGGCCTGATAGAATCGGAATTTTTCCCCCAGATACACACCGGTAGCCATGACCAGCCCAGCACTCAAAGACCCCGCCAAGACCCGCGTTATCGTCGGCATGTCCGGCGGCGTGGACTCTTCCGTCTCCGCCCTTTTGCTCATGGAGCAGGGCTACCAGGTGGAAGGTCTGTTCATGAAGAACTGGGAAGAGGACGACGGCACCGAATACTGCACCGCCCGCGAGGACCTGGCCGACGCCCAGGCCGTGTGCGATCGCATCGGTATCAAGCTGCACACTGCCAATTTCGCAGCCGAATACTGGGACAACGTGTTCGAGCATTTCCTGGAGGAGTACAAGGCCGGGCGTACACCGAACCCGGACATCCTGTGCAACCGCGAGATCAAGTTCAAGGCCTTCCTCGACTATGCCCTGTCCCTGGGCGCCGACCTGATCGCTACCGGCCACTATGTGCGCCGCCGCGACACCGGCGAGCTCACCGAACTGCTCAAGGGGCTGGACCCGAACAAAGACCAGAGCTATTTCCTGCATGCCGTCGGCGGCAAGGAAATCGCCCGCACCCTGTTCCCGGTCGGCGAGCTGGAAAAGCCCGAAGTACGTGCCATTGCCGAGAAACACGGCCTGGCCACGGCCAAGAAAAAGGACTCCACCGGCATCTGCTTCATCGGTGAGCGCCGCTTCAGCGATTTTCTCAAGCAGTACCTCCCCGCCCAGCCGGGCGACATCGAGACCACCGACGGCGAAGTCATCGGGCGTCACCATGGCCTGATGTACCACACCATCGGCCAGCGCCAGGGCCTGGGCATCGGCGGCATGAAGGATGCCGGCGACGAGCCGTGGTACGTGCTGCACAAGGACCTGACTCGCAACGTGCTGGTGGTCGGTCAGGGCAACGAACACCCTTGGCTGTTCTCCCGCGCCCTGCTCGCCTCGGAGATCTTCTGGGTCAACCCGATCGACCTGAGCAGCCCGCGCAGGCTGACCGCCAAGGTGCGCTACCGCCAGAGCGACCAGCAATGCACCCTGGAGCGCACCGAGCATGGCTATCGCGCGGTCTTCGACGAGCCGCAACGCGCTGTCACCCCGGGGCAGTCGGTGGTGTTCTATGACGGCGAGGTATGCCTGGGTGGAGGCGTGATCGAGACCGCCGAGCCTTGGAGCCCCCGCCAATGAATACTCTCCAGGAGCAATTGGTCGCCCTGGGCGGCGTGTTCCAGGCCGCAGTGCTGGTTGACCGCATCGCCCGGACCGGCCAGGCCAGCGAGGCCAACATCGGCTGTATGCTGGGTAGCCTGCTGGTGCGTGACCCCAAGGACACCCTGGAGGTGTTCGGCGGCGATGACCTGAACCTGCGCGACGGCTACCGCGCCCTGGTCGGCGCCCTGGAGCGCGACCCCAGCAGCCTGCAGCGCGAGCCGCTGCGCTATGCCCTGTCGATGCTCGGCCTGGAGCGCCAGCTGGCCAAGCGAGACGACATGCTCGAGACCATCGGCAAGCGCCTGCCCCAGATCCAGGCCCAGGCCGATCATTTCGGCCTGGTTCACGATAATGTCATCGCATCCAGTGGAGCCTTGTACCAGGACACCCTGAGCACCTTGCGCCAGCGCATCCAGGTGCATGGCGACATGCGCTTCCTTCAGCAGGCCGGCAATGCCTCGAAGATCCGCGCCCTGCTGCTCTCCGGCATCCGCGCCGCGCGCCTGTGGCGTCAGCTGGGTGGGCACCGCTGGCAGTTGGTGTTCAGCCGTCGCAAATTGCTCAACGAACTGTACGACATGATGCGAGGGTAAGCTGCTAGTTCTAAGCTGCATGCACCAACCAGAAGCAGCACGTCGGCTTTTACGTGCTGCTTGCAGCTAGAAGCTCGCCGCCTGCCTTTTTCATGTATGATATGCGCCCTTCCAAAAGCCTGACTGTCCGAGAACACCCCATGCAGCTCTCCTCGCTCACTGCGGTTTCCCCTGTAGACGGCCGCTACGCCGGCAAAACCCAGGCCTTGCGCCCCATCTTCAGCGAGTACGGCCTGATCCGTTTCCGCGCCCTGGTCGAGGTGCGCTGGCTCCAGCGTCTGGCCGCTCACCCGCAGATCGGCGAAGTACCGGCGTTCTCCGCCGAAGCCAACGCCTTGCTGGACACCCTGGCCACCGATTTCAAACTCGAGCACGCCGAGCGCGTCAAGGAAATCGAGCGCACCACCAACCACGACGTCAAGGCCATCGAATACCTGCTCAAGGAGCAGGCCGCGACCCTGCCGGAACTGGCCAAGGTCAGCGAGTTCATCCATTTCGCCTGCACCAGCGAGGACATCAACAACCTGTCCCACGCCCTGATGCTGCGCGCCGGTCGTGACGAAGTGCTGCTGCCGCTGATGCGCCAGATCGCCCAGGCCATCCGCGCCCTGGCCCACGCCCACGCCGACGTGCCGATGCTGTCGCGCACCCACGGTCAGCCGGCCTCGCCGACCACCCTGGGCAAAGAGCTGGCCAACGTGGTCTACCGCCTGGAGCGCCAGATTGCCCAGGTCGCCGCCGTGCCGCTGCTGGGCAAGATCAACGGCGCCGTGGGCAACTACAACGCCCACCTGTCGGCCTATTCGCAGATCGACTGGGAAGCCAACGCCCGCGCCTTCATCGAAGACGAACTGGGCCTGCAGTTCAACCCCTACACCACCCAGATCGAGCCGCACGACTACATCGCCGAGCTGTTCGACGCCATCGCCCGCTTCAACACCATCCTCATCGACTTCGACCGCGACGTCTGGGGCTACATCTCCCTGGGCTACTTCAAGCAGAAGACCGTCGCCGGCGAGATCGGCTCCTCGACCATGCCGCACAAGGTCAACCCGATCGACTTCGAGAACTCCGAAGGCAACCTGGGTATCGCCAACGCGCTGTTCCAGCACCTGGCCAGCAAGCTGCCGATCTCCCGCTGGCAGCGTGACCTGACCGACTCCACCGTGCTGCGCAACCTGGGCGTGGGCTTCGCCCACAGCGTCATCGCCTACGAGGCCAGCCTCAAGGGCATCGGCAAGCTGGAAGTGAACGTCGCCCGCATCGCCGAAGACCTGGACGCGTGCTGGGAAGTCCTGGCCGAGCCGATCCAGACCGTCATGCGCCGCTACAACATCGAGAACCCCTACGAGAAGCTCAAGGAGCTCACGCGCGGCAAGGGCATCAGCCCCGAAGCGCTGCAGGCGTTCATCGATGGGCTGGACATGCCCGCTGAAGCCAAGGCCGAGCTCAAGCAGCTGACCCCGGCTACCTACATCGGCAACGCGGCGGCCCAGGCCAAACGCATCTGACCTGCGCCCCGTGATCAACGCCCGGCCTGGCCGGGCGTTTTTATTCCCGGATGAAAATTACGTTTTTTCAATAGGTTGAACATGAATCCTGATACTCCACTGCAGCTGCTGGGCGGCCTGACGGCCCGTGAATTCCTTCGCGACTACTGGCAGAAGAAGCCCCTGCTGGTGCGCCAGGCCTTCCCGGACTTCGAAAGCCCGATCGACCCTGACGAGCTGGCCGGCCTTGCCCTGGAAGAGGAAGTCGAGTCGCGCCTGGTGCTTGAGCATGGCGAGCGCCCGTGGGAGCTGCGCCGCGGCCCCTTCGCCGAGGACACATTCGCCACCCTGCCCGAGCGCGACTGGACACTGCTGGTCCAGGCAGTGGATCAGTTCGTGCCGGAAGTGGCCGAGCTGCTGGAGCATTTCCGCTTCCTGCCGAGCTGGCGTATCGATGACGTGATGGTCAGCTTCGCCGCGCCTGGCGGCAGCGTCGGCCCGCACTTCGACAACTACGACGTGTTCCTGCTCCAGGGCCATGGCAAGCGCAACTGGAAAGTCGGCCAGATGTGCGACAGCGACAGCCCATTGCTGGAGCACACCGACCTGCGCATCCTCGCCGAATTCGAACAGAGCGGCGAATGGACCCTGGAGCCCGGCGACATGCTCTACCTGCCGCCGCGCCTGGCCCACTATGGCGTGGCCGAAGACGACTGCCTGACCTATTCGGTGGGCTTCCGCGCCCCGAGCGCCGCTGAAGTACTGACCCACTTCACCGATTTCCTCAGCCAGTTCCTGCCGGACGAGGAGCGCTACAGCGATGCCGACGCCCAGCCGGCTGCTGACCCGCACCAGATCCAGCACGATGCCCTGGACCGTCTCAAGGCCCTGCTGGCCGAGCACATGGGTGACGAGCGCCTGCTGCTGACCTGGTTCGGCCAGTTCATGACCGAGCCGCGCTATCCGGAACTGGTGTCCGGTGAAGAGCTGAGCGAAGAAGACCTGATCGACAGCCTGGAGCAAGGCGCCATCCTGATCCGCAACCCAAGCGCGCGCATGGCTTGGTCGGAAGTCGACGACAACCTGCTGCTGTT
This sequence comes from Pseudomonas sp. PKS, assembly GCF_051913525.1. NCBI lineage: Bacteria > Pseudomonadati > Pseudomonadota > Gammaproteobacteria > Pseudomonadales > Pseudomonadaceae > Pseudomonas > Pseudomonas sp. PKS. Next base: position 271,112 of record NZ_JBEGDO010000003.1, read on the forward strand.
CGCCAGTGGCCAGAGCCGCCTGCTCTCGGGCCATCTGCGTGAGCTGCTCAAGCTAGTCTGTGCCGCCGACGCACTGCACATCGAAAACCTTTCTCAGTGGCTTGAAGACGAAGAAGGTCTGACATTGCTGTGCCAGCTGGTCAAACAAGGAAGCCTGGGATTTGCCAATGAATAAGATCAGCGTTCGCCTCGCCGACTGGCATAAAGACAACGCCGATATCCGCCGCATTCGCGAGGCGGTGTTCGTCGCAGAGCAGCACATTCCACCAGAGCTGGAGTTCGACGCCGAAGACCAGGACGCCCTGCACTTCCTGGCCCTGGAAGGCGACTACCCGATCGGCACCGCACGCCTGCTGCCCGATGGCACCATCGGCCGGATCTCCGTACTCAAGGATTGGCGCGGGCTGAAGGTCGGCGACACCCTGGTGCGCGCAGTGATCGTCGAAGCGCAGAACCGTGACCTCAAGCAGCAGATGCTCAGCGCCCAGGTACACGCCACGCCGTTCTACGAGCGCCTGGGATTCCGCGTGGTCAGCGAGGAATTCCTGGAGGCCGGCATCCCGCACGTGGACATGGTGCGCGACTCCCGCGAACTGGCCTGACCCGCAAATTGGGCTGACTCGACGGACCTATTCGCGGGTAACCCCGCTCCCACAGGGCTCAGCGAAGCACCAGTGGAAGCGGGTTTGCCCGCGAACAGTCAGGAATGACGCTGAAACCCGCCCTGACAAAAAGCTGTATATCCATCCAGACAAAGCTTGCTTCCGCGCCCTGGCTTGCGCATCCTAGCGCCCTCATTTGCGATGAAGCGTTCCCGGCCATGCGCCTGTTCCTCTGCGAAAAACCCTCCCAGGCCAAGGACATCGCCAAAGTCCTCGGCGCCACCCGCAAGGCCGATGGTTGCTGGCAAGGCACCGACGTCTGCGTGACCTGGTGCATCGGCCATTTGCTCGAAACCGCCCCGCCCGACAGCTACGACGAGCGCTACAAGCGCTGGAACCTCGCGGACCTGCCGATCATTCCGGAAAAATGGAAGATGCTGGTCAAGCCCAAGACCGCCAGCCAGTTCAAGGCCGTCAAGCGCCTGCTCGGTGAAGCCCGGGAACTGGTGATCGCCACCGACGCCGACCGCGAAGGCGAGATGATCGCCCGCGAACTGGTGGAGCACTGTCGCTACCGCGGCCCGATCCAGCGCCTGTGGCTCTCGGCCTTGGACGACGCCTCGATCCGCAAGGCCCTGGCCCGCCTACTGCCAGGGCAGGAGACTTTCAGCCTCTACCATTCGGCCCTAGGCCGCTCCCGCGCAGACTGGTTGATCGGCATGAACATGAGCCGCCTGTTCACACTGCTGGGCCGCCAATCCGGCTACCAGGGCGTGCTGCCGGTGGGCCGGGTACAGACGCCGACCCTGCGCCTGGTGGTCGACCGCGACCGCAGCATCGCTGACTTCGTGCCGGTGCCCTACTGGGCTATCGATGTGCAACTCCAGAGCAGCGGCAGCGTCTTCACCGCCCAATGGCGTGCGCCCGAGGATGCCTGTGACGATCAGGTCCGCTGCCTGAACCCGGCACTGGCCCAGCAGGCCGCCGTTGACATGCAGGCCGCCGGCAGCGCCCAGGTGACCAAGGTGGCCACCGAACGCGTGCGTGAAGCGGCGCCCCTGCCGTTCGACCTGGGCACCCTGCAGGAAGTCTGCTCGAAGAAGCTCGGTCTCGGCGCCCAGGAGACCCTGGATATCGCCCAGGCCCTGTACGAAACCCATAAGTTGATCACCTACCCGCGTAGCGACTGCGGCTACCTGCCGCTCAGCCAGCACGGCGAGGCGCCGATGATCCTGGCTGCCCTGCAACGCGCCGATGCGAGCCTTGCGCCTTTGCAAGCGCACCTGGAGCCCCAGCGCCGCTCGCGGGCTTGGAACGATGCCAAGGTCAGCGCCCACCACGGCATCATCCCCACCGCCGCCGCCAGCGACCCTTCGCGCCTACCGCCCAAGCACAAGGCCGTCTACACCTTGATCCGCGCCCGCTACCTGGCGCAGTTCCTGCCCAATCACGAGTTCGATCGCACCCAGGCCGAATTCGACTGCGCCGGCCACGCCCTGCGCGCGGTGGGCAAGCAGATCGTCGAGCCCGGTTGGCGTCGGGCCCTGCCCGAGGCGCTGACCCCGGCCAAAGGCCGCGAAGCGCCACCGCCTCAGGTGTTGCCGACCTTGAACCAAGGCCAGGCCTGCGCCGTGCATGACCTGCAACTCAAGGACCTGTGGACCCAACCGCCCAAACCCTTCACCGAAGGCGATCTGATCAAGGCAATGAAGAACGTCGCCAAGCTGGTGGACGACCCACTGCTCAAGCAGAAGCTCAAGGAAACCACCGGTATCGGCACCGAGGCCACCCGGGCCAGCATCATCCAGGGCCTGCTCGACCGCGGTTACCTGGTCAAGAACGGCAAGGCCCTGTGCGCCACACCGGCTGCCTTCAGCCTGATCGACGCCGTGCCCCGCGCCATCGCCGACCCCGGCACCACCGCTATCTGGGAGCAAGCACTGGACATGGTGCAGAGCGGCGAGATGAGCCTGGAGGAGTTCGTCGCCCGGCAATCGGCCTGGATGGGCAAGCTGGTGCAGCGCTGCAGCGGCATGCGCCTGACCATCAGCGGGCCGCCGGTGCCGGCGGGGAGCAAGGGGGCGCCTTGGAAGAAAAAACGGCGCAGTGGCGGGAAAGGCAAGGCTTCTGGCGACAGCGCCAAAGCTACGGGCAGCAAGCCGAGGCAACCACGGCGCAAAGCTTCGCGTTGATGCGTCGCCTGTTCTGGCCCTTTCGCGGGTTTACCCGCGAAAGGGCCGGAACAGGCAAACGCCCCTCCTGTCAGGTCCCGCTCTTGAGCCGGCTGAACGCACGGGTCAGCTCCCGGTTGAAGGCCTTGGCGTTGTCGTTCTTGCTGTACAACCGCGCCCTCACGTCGGCTGGTGGATAGGTCCCTGGCGCATTGCGGATCTTCGGGTCCACCAGGGCGTCGGCCGCCGTGATCGCGTTGGCATAGTGAATGGTGTCGGTGATTGGCGCGATCACCTCCGGCTGCATCAGGTAGTCCATCAACTTCCACGCGGCCTCCGGATGCGGCGCATCCTTGGGCACCACCAGCGCATCCAGCCAGATCAACGTGCCTTCCTTTGGAATGCTGTAATCCAGCGTGAACGGTTTGCCTGCCTGCTCGGCCTGGGCCTGGGCGATGGCCACGTTGCCGTTCCACGACATCGCCACGCAGGTCTCGCCGTTGGCCAGGTCGTTGATATTGCGGTCGTTGTCGAAATAGCGGATATACGGACGTACCTTGCGCAGGTGCACCTCGGCGGTCTTGAGGTCCTCCAGGCGCTGCTGGTTGATGTCCAGCCCCAGGTAGCGCATCGTCGCAGCGAACACCTCGTTAGGGTCGTTGAGGAAACTCACCCCGCAATCGGCGAACTTCGCCACCACCAGCGGATCGAGCAGCATCGCCCAGCTGTCGCGCGGTGCCCCCTTGAGCCGCGCCGTCACCGCCTGCTGCTGGTAGCCCACGCCCGTGGTGCCCCAGGCGTAGGTGCCGGCATAGCGATTGCCCGGGTCGAACACCGCCATGTGCTGGCGAAACTCCTCGCCGATGCCCGCCAGGTGCGGCAGCTTGCCCTTGTCCAGCGGCTGCAGGGCACCGCTGGCAATCGCCCGGCTCAGGTGCTGGCCGGCACTGAGCACCACGTCGTAGCCACTACCGCCGGTGAGCAACTTGGTCTCGGCGGTTTCCAGGGAGTCGAAGTGGTCGGCCACCACGCGGATGCCGGTCTGCTTCTCGAAGTTGGTCAAGGTGTCTGGGGCGAGGTATTCGCCCCAGATGTACAGATTGACGGTCGGCTGTTGTGCGTCGGCTGCCAGGGCCGCCGACGCTGCGCAACCCAGGGCGACCGCCAGGGCCAGCGGGGCAAGTTTCATCAGCGACCTCCAGCGGCGTATTGCGGCATGGTGATGCAGGCGACGTTGCCACCACCGAGCAGGATTTCCCGCGAGTTCTCGATACCGATGATGCGGTGGTCAGGGAACAGCTCGGCCAAGGTGGCCTGCGCCACGCTGTCATTGCGATCACCGAACAGCGGCACGACGATGGCCGAGTTGCCAGCGTAATAGTTGATGTAGGAGGCGCAGATTCGGGTGCCGGCCTGGCGCAGGTGGGTGCCGTCGACCTGGTCAAGCCCGGCCGCTTCCTCGGCGGTCCATTCCAGCACCTGGGGTTGCGGCAGCTTGTGCACCTTAAGCTCGCGGCCACGGCTGTCACGGGTGCTGCGCAGGATGTCATAGGCCTCCTGGTAGATCTCCCACTGCGGATCGTTGCGATCATCGGTCCATTGCAGCACCACCTCGCCTGGGCGCACGAAGCAGGCCAGGTCGTCGACGTGGCCATCGGTCTCGTCGAACTTACAGCCACGCGGCAGCCAGATGACCTGCTCGGCGCCCAGGTAATCCTCGAGCCTGCGGGTGACTTCGTCCTTGCCCAGGTGGGCATTACGGTTGCGGTTGAGCAGGCACTGTTCGGTGGTCAGCAGGCTGCCCTGGCCATCGCTCTGAATGCCACCCAACTCGGCGATCAGCGGTGCGCGGTAGCGGTCCAGGCCCTCGATCTCCAGCATCTTCTGGGCGATCTGATCATCCTTGTCCCAGGGGTAGTAGAGGCCGCCATCCAAACCGCCGTAGGCATTGAACTCGAAATCCACACCACGCACTTCGCCGGTACTGTCATTGACCACGAAGCAGGCGCCGCTGTCGCGGAACCAGGTGTCGTTGCAGGTCATCTCCACCACCCGCACATGAGCCGGCAGCAGGCGCCTGGCATTGGCGTACTGGGCGGCGGAGGCGCACACGGTCACCGGTTCGCTGGAGGCGATGGCGGTGACGATGTCGACCCAGACTTTCTGCGCAGGCTTGCCGCCGTTGCGCCACACATCCGGACGCTCCGGCCAGCCGAGCCAGCAGCGCGTCTTGCGCTCGAATTCGCCAGGCAGGCGGAAACCATCGGCCTTGGGGGTGGTGGTGAGCGAACGTGCCATGGGTCAACCTCGTCATCGGTGAGTGATGACTGCACGCTACGCCGCGCGGGCCCAGGCTTCCAACGATGAAAACTTGCCAATAGCTGAATTCAATTCAAGGTTCGGTGATCTGTTCGGTGAACCAGTCGATGAATTCGGCCACCGCGCCCCGCTCCAGGCGCAGGCGCTCGCATACCAGCGCGTACTGGCCCTGAGCGGTCACGCTGGCGCTGAACGGGCGCACCAGGCGGCCACTTTGCAGGTCGGCCTGGCAGGTCAGGTTGTCGCCCATTGCCACCCCCTGCCCCAGTACCGCCGCCTCCAGGGCCAGCGCCGCATGGGGGAAGTACAGCTGGCGGGTGGGCAAAGCGTCCTCGGCGTGCGTGGCCAGCCAGGTGGTCCAGGTGCGTCCGTCCTGATCATCGTGCAGCAGACAATGGCGTACCAGGTCCCGCGGGCGCTTGAGCCCGCCTTGGTTGAACAGGCCCGGGCTGCACACGGGGAAGAACTGCAAGAGCGGCAACGGGCGTACGAAGTGGGTGCTGGCATCCAGCGCACTGGTGCCGTAGGTGATGGCGATGTCGATATCCAAAGCCGGAGCACCCGCGTTGATGGGCTGTTCGTGTAGGTGCAAGGTGATGTGCGGGTAACGGCTGCTGAAGTCGGCAAGCCGTGCGACCAACCATTTCTGCGCCAGCTCCGCCGTGACCGCGACCCGCAGCACGGCCTGGGAGGCAGGGTCGCGCAGCTCGTCACAGGCCTTGCCGATCAGCTCGAAAGCCTGTTGCAAATGGTGCAGCAGGCGCTCGGCCTCGGTGGTCGGGCGCACCTGGCGGCCCGCCCGTTCGAACAGGGCCACGCCAAGCTGATCCTCCAGTTGGCGAATCTGGTGGCTGACCGCGCTGTCGGTCACGCACAGCTCGGCGGCAGCACGGCCAAAGTGGCCATGGCGGGCGGCGCATTCGAACGTGCGCAGGGCAGTCAGGGAAGGCAGACGGCGCATGGAGGTCTTTCCGCGGGTCGAGGTAATCAGAGCCGAATCATATAGGGCATTTTCAGACTCCCGTTAAGCCTTTACCCATGAAGGGGCTGGCGCCGTGAATTTTTTCTGTTACTTTTTCATGAAATTAATAACAACAAATTTCACGAGGTCCGCATGTTCAAGCAGTCCGCGCAGCACGTTGCCAGCTACTACGCCCAGACCTACCCCACTACGATCCCTCTGCGCCCTGCCCTGCAAGGCGCCGTGGACACTGACGTACTGATCATCGGCGCGGGCTTCAGCGGCCTGCACACGGCACTGCGCTTGGCCCTGGCCGGCAAGCGCGTGGTCGTGCTGGAGGCCAGCCGGGTGGCCTGGGCCGCCTCCGGGCGCAACGGAGGCCAGGCGCTGCTGGGTTGGTCCTGCGACATGCCGCCCCTGGAAAAGGCCTTGGGCGTCGAGGGCGCCCGGCGCCTTTGGGACAGCATGCGCTGGGCCGCCGAAGAGATGCGCGAGCTGCCGGGGCGGCACGGCTTCGACGTGGACTACCGGGTCGGCAGCCTGTGGACCGCGGTGATGCCTCGCCGCGTGAAGATACTTGAAGAGGCCAAGCACGAAGCCGAACAGAAATGGGGCTATGACTGCCTGCGCTTGATTGGCCGCGACGAGCTGCCCGACTGGATCGACAGCCCCCGCTACCAGGCCGCCCTGTACGACCCCAACGGTGCCCACCTCAACCCCCTCAAGCTGGCCCAGGGCCTGGCCGCCACCATCGAGGCCGCTGGCGGACAGATCTTCGAGCAAAGCCAGGTGCTCGACTACCACGAAAGCCCGAGCGGCTTCGTCGCCCGAACAGGCCTGGGCGAAGTTCGCAGCCAGGTGCTGGTGTTGGCCTGCAATGCCTACATCGACCGCCTCGACCGCGACCTGTCGCGCCGTCTGCTGCCGGTCGGCTCCTACCAGGTGGCCACCGCGCCGCTGGATCCGGCCATGGCCCAGTCGCTGCTGCCGCGCAACAGTTGCGTGATCGACAACCAGTTCGTCCCCGACTACTTCCGCCTCACGCCAGACCATCGCCTGCTGTTTGGCGGCGGTTGCACCTACCTCGGAGGCATACCCAAGGACGTCGCCAGCGCCACGCGCCCCTACCTGGAGCGTGTGTTCCCGCAGCTCGCCGGGGTGAGCCTGGACTACGCCTGGGGCGGTCATCTGGATTGCAGCATCCAGCGCACCCCGGATATTGGCCGTCTGGGCCAACGCTACTGGCTGCAGGGCTTCTCAGGGCATGGCGTGCTGCCGACCCTGGCCGCAGCCCGGGCGGTGAGCGATGCGATCCTCGGCGACGAAGACCTGCTGGGGCTGTACCAAGGCATCGACAATGGCCGCTTCCCAGGCGGCGAGCTGATGGCCGCGCCCCTGGAGGCGGCGGCGAAGGCGTGGTACCGATTGCGCGACTACGTCTGACGGGAACAGTCAGGAGGGGATCTGGGGCCTGGCGTAGCCTGCAAGGAGCCGCAAAGCGCCCCCGGATCCCTGGGGCTTCACCTACTCCATGGCATGACTGGTATTCCCCGTCCTTGAGGACTACCCTGTACCGCCTCTAGCGCGGCCTTTTGCCGCACTCGCCGCCCTGTCTGTAAAAGCCCCATGCCTTTCGAACTCACCGTAGAACCGCTCACCCTGCTCATCCTCGCCCTGGTCGCCTTCGTGGCCGGTTTCATCGACGCCATCGCTGGCGGCGGGGGGCTGCTCACCACCCCGGCCTTGCTCACCGCCGGCATGCCGCCCCATCTGGTGCTGGGCACCAACAAACTCAGCTCCACCTTCGGCTCGGCCACCGCCAGCTTCACCTACTACCGACGCAAGCTGTTCCACCCCGCGCAGTGGCGCCGGGCGTTGGTCGGTACCTTGGTGGGCGCGCTGCTGGGGGCGCTGGCCGCCCACTACATGCCGGCCGATTGGCTGAACAAGATGCTGCCGGTGATCGTCTTCGCCTGTGGCGTCTACCTGTTGTTCGGCGGGACGCCCAAGGCACCGTTGGATGCCGACGCGCCGATCAAGAAGAAGTGGCAGTTCCCCCAGGGCTTTGGCCTGGGCTTCTATGACGGCGTGGCCGGCCCCGGCACCGGGGCGTTCTGGACGGTCAGTACCCTGCTGCTCTACCCCATCGACCTGGTCCGCGCCAGCGGCGTGGCGCGCAGCATGAACTTCGTCAGCAACATCGCGGCGCTGACGGTGTTCATCATTTCCGGGCAGGTGGACTACATCGTCGGCCTGTGCATGGGCCTGTCGGTGATGGTTGGCGCCTTCTTCGGCGCACGCACGGCGATCAGCGGCGGCAGCAAGTTCATCCGCCCGGTGTTCATCGCCGTGGTGCTGGCGTTGACCGTGCGCCTAGTGTGGCAGCACTGGGTCGGGTAGCCCCAAGCGACGCGCCACGTAGAGGTCGATCAGGTAACGGGCGATGGAACGCCCGGCAGGCAGCGGCGGCAGATCGTGCACATTGAACCACTGGGCGTCCTCGATCTCGTCCGGTTGCATGACGATCTCGCCGCCCGCGTACTCGGCATGGAAGCCCAGCATCATCGAGTGCGGGAACGGCCAGCACTGGCTGCCGACGTACTGGATGTTCTTGACCTCCACCGCCACCTCCTCGCGCACCTCCCGCACCAGGCAGTCCTCGGCCGATTCGCCCGGCTCGGCAAAGCCGGCCAGGGTACTGTAGACGCCCGTGACGAAACGCGGCGAGCGCGCCAGCAGCACTTCATCCCCCCGGGTGATCAGCACGATCATGCTCGGCGAGATGCGCGGGTAGCTGCGCAGGTCGCACGGCTGACAGTACATCGCCCGCTCCCAGCGGATCTGGGTCATCGGCTGGCCGCAGCTGCCGCAGAAGCGATGTTCGCGCGCCCAGGTGCCGATCTGCGCGGCATAACCCAGGAGGGTGTAGGTCAGCATGTCGCCTTCAAGCATGAACTGGCGCAGACCGCGCCAGCTGCAGCCGGGCACCTCGGCACTGCCACGCAGCTCGAGCAGGAACACAGGCTGGCCGTCCAGGTGGCCGATGCCATGCTCGCAGAGCACGTCCAGGTCCTGATCCTTGAGCCAATCGCGGGGGAACAGCGCGCCGTTGTCATCCATCAGGAACCCTTCCGGGCCACGAGCGACGGCCAGGCCGCCGGTGATCTGCGGGTCGAGTACTGCGGTAGTCCAACGTGCTGACATTTCGGGATCCTTAAAAGCGCGTCCCCCGCCCCGGTCAGTCGGCGAAGGTCGGTTTCTGTTTGCTCATGTGCGCCGCCATGGCGACCCGCAGGTCTTCGGACTGCAACATGGCGGCGTTCCAGGTGGCGATGTACTCCAGGCCATCGTCGATGCGATGGTCGCGCATGTAATTGAGCATCTCTTTGGTGCCGCTTACCGCAATCGGCGATTTTTGCGCGATTTGCGCTGCCAAGGCAAAGACTCCTTCGCGCAGTGCGGCCTGGTCGTCGAACACCTGATTGACCAGGCCGATGCGCTGGGCCTCGTCCGCCGCGACGTGGCGTCCGGTGTAGGCCATTTCGCGCATCACACCGTCGCCGATGATACGCGGCAAACGTTGCAAGGTCCCGACATCGGCGGCCATGCCCATGTCGATTTCCTTGATCGAGAACTGCGCATCGGCACTGCAGTAGCGCATGTCACAAGCCGAGACCAGGTCGATCGCACCGCCCAGACAGTAGCCCTGGATCGCTGCCAGCACCGGTTTGCGGCAGTTGTCCACGGCATTGAACGAGGCCTGCAGGCCCAGGATGGTGCGCCGAAGCAGGCGCGCATTGCGGCCCACGTCCTTGCCCATCTGCCCGGCCAGCTGGGCCAGCAAGGCCAAGTCGATACCCGCGCTGAAGTGCTGGCCCGCCGCGCTCAGCACCACCGCGCGCACCGCGTCGGTGTCGTCGATCCATTGGAAGATGTCGATGATTTCCTTCCAGAAGTCGCCGTTCATGGCATTGAGCTTTTCCGGACGGTTGATCTGCACATGGGCAATGTTGTCGGTCAATTCAACCTTGAATGCGCGGTACTCGGTCACGGGCGGTACTCCTGTAGGTAAAAGGTTCACGCGCCGGACTATAACGCACCCTCAAGGCCGTGCTTGTGCCAAAAGCGGGACTGAACGCCTTGCACCTGACGCCCGCATCGGGCACCTTGCGCGACTGCTGAATCAAAAGGATACAAATTCATGTCCCGCTCCCTGACCGGCGCTCTCGCCCACAACTTCATGGGCCAGTCGCCGCTCTGGTACAAGGCCGTCATCTGCCTGTTCCTCGTGCTCAACCCCGTGCTGCTGGCAACCCTCGGCCCGGTGGTCACCGGCTGGGTGCTGGTGATCGAGTTCATCTTCACCCTGGGCATGGCGCTCAAGTGCTACCCGTTGATGCCCGGCGGCTTGCTGCTGATCGAGGCGCTGCTGCTGGAGATGACCACGCCCCAGGCCCTGTATGAAGAGCTGCAGCACAATTTTCCGGTGATCCTGCTGCTGATGTTCATGGTCGCCGGCATTCACTTCATGAAGGAACTGCTGCTGTTCCTGTTCTCCAAGATCCTGCTGGGCGTGCGTTCGAAGGCCATCCTGGCGCTGCTGTTCTGCGTGCTGTCGGCATTCCTGTCGGCGTTTCTCGATGCCTTGACCGTCACGGCGGTGATCATCAGCGCCGCAGTGGGTTTCTATGCGGTCTATCACCGCGTCGCCTCCGGCGCCAACCCGCGCGAGGAGTCCGAGCTCGACAGCGACAACCAGGTGCCGCAACTGCACCGTGAAGACCTGGACCAGTTCCGCGCCTTTTTGCGCAGCCTGTTGATGCATGGCGCGGTGGGCACGGCCCTGGGCGGGGTGTGCACCTTGGTGGGCGAGCCGCAGAACCTGCTGATCGGCCATGAGATGGGCTGGCATTTCGCCGACTTCTTCTACAAGGTGGCGCCGGTGTCGATGCCAGTGCTGGCGGCTGGCCTTGTGACGTGCGTGTTGCTGGAGAAACTGCGGTTGTTCGGTTACGGCACGCTGATGCCCGAGCGCGTGCGCCAGGTGCTGGCCAGCTATGCGGCCGAAGACGATGCCGCGCGGACCTCGGCCCAGCGCGTCGCCTTGCTGGTACAAGGAATCGCTGCGCTGATCCTGATTGTCTGCCTGGGCCTGCACGTTGCCGAGGTCGGCCTGATCGGCCTGCTGGTGATCGTGCTGATCACCGCCTTCACCGGCATCACCGACGAACACCGCCTGGGCCGTGCATTCCAGGACGCCATGCCGTTCACCGCACTGCTGGTGGTGTTCTTCGCGGTGGTCGCGGTGATCCATCAGCAGCAGTTGTTCAGCCCGTTGATCTCTTGGGTGCTGGCCCTGCCGGCCGATCAGCAGCCGGGCATGCTGTACTTGGCCAATGGCTTGCTGTCGGCGATCAGCGACAACGTGTTCGTCGCCACGATCTACATCACCGAGGTCAAGCAGGCGTTTCTCAACGGCGCCATGAGCCGTGAGCATTTCGAGACCCTGGCGGTGGCGATCAACACCGGCACCAACCTGCCCAGCGTGGCCACACCCAATGGGCAGGCGGCGTTCCTGTTCCTGCTGACCTCGGCGATCGCGCCGCTGGTGCGGTTGTCGTACGGGCGGATGGTATGGATGGCATTGCCTTATACCGTGGTCATGGGCGGGCTGGGCTGGTGGGCGGTGACCTACTGGCTCTGAGCCGGATCAACGCCGAGGCAGTCACCCTGCAGTGACTGCCCCGGCCCTTTCGCGGGTTTACCCGCGAAGCAGGCTACGCGGTCCACGGCAGTCCACACCGGTTTCAGCGATACCTAACACACGTTCTCGAACGTCCCCGTACGCACCTCACCCTCGCGCACATAGTGGGCGATCACCACCCCTGCCGGCGTGCTGGTCGAACTGGCCAGCCTGAAGGCCGCCGCCTGCGCATCGTCACCGAACAGCCGCTTGCCGGTCCCGAGCAGGATCGGATGCATCATCAAGCGCAGCTCATCCACCACCCCCGCGGCCAGCAACTGGCGCACCAACTCGCCACTGCCCTGGGTCAGCAGGTCGGCGCCGTCCTGGCGCTTGAGCGCCTTGACCGCCTCCACCACGTCATCCCCCAGGCCATGGCTGTTCTGCCAGGCGAGCGTCTCAGGGCGATGGGTGGCCACGTGCTTGGGCACCGCATTGAACAGGTCGGCAATCGGGTGCCCTGCGTCCACCTGGGGCCAGTAGCCGGCGAAGATCTCGTAGGTGCGCCGCCCCAGCAGCAACTCGAACGGCTGCGAGAACAGCACCTGCATGGCTTGGCCAGAGGCTTCGTCGGCGTAGGGCACCACCCAGCCGCCATAACGGAACCCGCCGAGGGTGTCCTCGTTCGGCCCGCCCGGGGCCTGCATGACACCATCCAGAGAGATGAAAGCCGCGACGATGAGCTTGCGCATGGATCGGTTCTCCAGTCATTGGAAGGCCTGCATGCCTTCCCTACTCCATGGTCGGACGGCGCCGGGCGAAATCGACAGGCCGCCTGAAATTCAGACGGCTGCGACGCAAAGCCGGATGAGCACAAAGCGGCACCAGGGTCCCACAGAGGGGTCGTTTCAAGGACGCGACAGGACGGTCTGGGAATAGGAAGCCCCCTTTTCCCGGCAGGATAATCGCGCCTTGGCGGCTCGGCCTGACCGGGTTGCACGTCGTCACACAGCGGCAAGCACAACAACAAACCTGCAGCGGCCAGGCACCCACAAAGGGGCATTACGACACATGGCAAAGGAAGAGAGCGTTGACACACTCGCCCTTGGCGTGACAGATCCTTCGCAGACCGAAGAAGCCAAGAAGGATCGTCACCTCGAAGGCAAGATCGACTGGATTGTCTTCGGCATCACCAGCATCCTCGCAGTCGCATTCGTCATCTGGGGCTTCGTCAGCCAAGCGAGCCTGGCCAAAAGCGCCTCCACCGCCCAGTCCTGGGTCATCGTCCATTTCGGCTGGTTCTTCGTTCTCACCTCGACCTTGTTCGTGCTCTTCGTGCTGTGGCTGGCCGCAAGCCGCTACGGCAAGGTCCCGCTGGGGCGCGATGGCGAGGCGCCGGAGTTTCGCACCGTATCCTGGGTGGCGATGATGTTCAGCGCCGGCATGGGCATCGGGCTGATGTTCTTCGGTGTAGCCGAGCCACTGTCGCATTACGTCTCCCCGCCTCCAGGGACCGCTGCCGGCCAAACCAGCGAGGCGATGCAGGTGGCCATGGCCACCACCCTGTTCCACTGGACGCTGCACCCCTGGGCCATGTATGCCATCGTCGGCCTGGTGATCGCCTACGGCACCTTCCGGCGTGGGCGCTCGCAGCTGATTTCCACGGCGTTCCGGCCGCTGATCGGGCGCCACGCCAATGGCCCCATCGGCCGCGTGATCGACATGATGGCGATCTTCGCCACCCTGTTCGGCTCCGCCGCCTCCCTGGGCCTGGGCGCCCTGCAGATCGCCGGTGGCCTGGAGTACAACGGCTGGATCGAGCATCCCGGCAAAATCTTCTACATCTCGATCATCACCCTGCTGACCGTGGCCTTCGTCGCCTCGGCGGTGTCCGGTATCGGCAAGGGCATCCAGTGGCTGTCCAACACCAACATGGTGCTGGCGTTGGTGCTGGCGCTGTTCACCTTCATGGTCGGCCCGACGCTGCTGATGCTCAACCTGCTGCCCACCTCGATCGGCGTGTACATCAAGATGCTCCCGGAAATGATGGCGCGCACCAGCGCCAGCGGTGGCGAGCAGATGGACAACTGGCTGGCCGGCTGGACCGTGTTCTACTGGGCCTGGTGGATCTCCTGGACACCCTTCGTCGGCATGTTCATCGCGCGCATCAGCCGCGGGCGCACCATTCGCCAGTTCGTCACCGGTGTGCTGCTGGTGCCTAGCCTGGTGAGCTTGATCTGGTTCACGATCTTCGGCGGTGCCGGTATCGACGCGCTGCAGGAAGGCACCTTCACCCTGGTCAATGGCGCCGTGAACAGCAACCACGCGCTCTACGAGCTGCTGGAAAGCTATCCGTGGGCGTCGGTGACCTCGGTATTGATCATGATCCTGGTAGGTATCTTCTTCGTCTCCGGCGCCGATGCCGCCTCCCTGGTGATGGGCACGCTGTCTGAGCACGGCACCACGGAGCCGTCCCGGGCCACGGTGATCTTCTGGGGCGCGCTGACCGGCACGGTGGCGGCGATCATGCTGGCGATCGGTGACCCGGCCAACCCAGGCGAGGCCCTGACCGGGCTGCAAAACCTCACCATCGTCGTGGCGTTGCCGTTCGTGATCGTGATGGTGCTGCTGTGCCTGGCGCTTTACCGCGACCTGCGCCGCGACCCGATGATGCTGCGTCACCTGCGCGGCAACGAGCTAATCGAGAAAGCCGTGCTGTATGGCGCGGTCAAGCATGGCGAGGAGTTCTACATCGTCGTCCAGGAAAAGAAATCCGCCGTCAAACACACGCACGCCGAGGCACAGGCCACAGAGACCTGAGGCGACCCAGCGCGGCGCGTACGAGGGCGGATTGACCTGCCCCACCGCGTCGCCTGCTTCGCAGGTAAACCCGCTCCCACGGAATCCGCGCGAATCCTAAGAGTCCTCGCAGACCTTGTGGGAGTGCGCTTACCCACGAAGGGGGCAGTGCAGATGGCACAAGGTTGCCTTCAGTTGGCGTCCCTGAGCGCACTCAGAAATGCCCCGTGCCGCTCGGTGCCTCACGCTGCCTGCCGGCGCATGGTCAGGATGGCAGCGCCAAAACCGATGAACGTCGACCCCACCACTCGACTGACCCACCGCGACAACGCCGAACGGGTCAGCACCCCCTTGGCCCGCGACGCGAGCGCGGCATACAGGCTCAACGACACCAGCGACAAGGCCATGAAGATCGAAGTAAGGATCAGGAACTGCGGCAGCAGTGCCGCTTGCTGGTCGATGAACTGTGGGAACAAGGCCGTGAAGAACATCGTCGCCTTGGGGTTGGTCACCGCCGTGAGGAAGGCCGATTTGTAGAGTTTCCAGCGTGTAGGGCGGGCCTTCTGCGTCCCCGCTTCAACGCCTTGCGCCAGCATCGGCCCCTTCTTGAACAGCTGCCTGGCGCCTAGGTAGAACAGGTAGCCCGCGCCGAGGATCTTCACCGCGTTGAACAGCCATTCGGAACTGGCCAGCAACGCCCCAAGACCCAGCATTGCGGCCGAGGACAGGCAGAACAGGCCACTGGCATTGCCGATGGAGGACCACACCGCGCTGCGCTGTCCGTGCGCCAGGCTGTTGTTGATGGCCATCAAGGTGGCAGGTCCGGGGCTGGCAATGGCAATCGCGGCGACCACGGTGAAGGCGAGAATCGAATGAACGTCCATATCCAAAGCTCTAAGCAAAATGAAGGCTGAATCTTACAGAAATACCCTGCTGATCGGCGCGCTAGACGCATCTTTTTGATCCTTGGGACACAGGCTTGCCCCGCAGCAGGGCCACCACTGAAAATGCGGCTATCCACCTCCAAGGAGCCCTCCATGGACCTGCAGTTTCTGGGCACCTCAGCCGGCGTGCCCACCAAGGCGCGCAACGTGACCGGCACCGCTGTCATCGAAGCGACCGGAAGCCACTGGTACCTGGTCGACTGTGGAGAAGCCACCCAGCACCAATTGCTCCATACCTCGCTGTCGATCCACGACCTGCGAGGCGTGTTCATCACCCACGTTCACGGCGACCACTGCTTCGGCCTCCCGGGCCTGCTGGCCAGCGCCGGCATGTCCGGACGCACCGCGCCCCTGGATCTGATCACACCGGCGGCGCTGCACGACTGGATACGCCTGAGCCTTGCCGTCAGCCAGACCTACCTGACCTTCGAGCTGCGCTTGCTGGCGGTGGAAGCACTCGGCACCTGGCACAACGACAATATCCAGGTGAGCACCGTGGCGCTGTCTCACCGAGTCCCCAGCCACGGTTATGTGTTCACCGAAATCAACCCCGAGCCACGCCTGGACATTCAGCGCCTGGACGCCGAGGGGATCCCCCGCGGTCCGCTGTGGGGCGAGCTGGCCCATGGCAATCCGGTCGAACACGATGGTCGCATGCTCCTCCCCCAGCATTACCTGCGCGCGTCCCGCCCGGCCCGGCGCATCATCGTCTGTGGCGACAACGACACCCCGGACCTGCTCGCCGAGGTGGCAAAGGACGTGGATGTGCTGGTGCACGAGGCGACTTTCACCCAGCCGCTGATCGAGCGCACCCAGGCCACCTTCGGCCACAGCACGGCCGCGGCGGTGGCGCAGTTCGCCGAACAGGCGGGGGTTAAGAACTTGGTGCTCACCCATTTCAGTGCCCGCTACCAGCCCAACCCAGCGCGCAGCCCGTCCATCGAAGACGTGCATCTGGAAGCCTTGGCGCATTACCGCGGCAACCTGATCCTGACGCAGGACCTGCGGCGTTATCACATGGCGCGCGACGGGCGCCTGGCATGAAACGCCCCGACCAACGGCCATGGCTATCGTCGAATGCTTGAGCCCATCGGTTTTTCGTTGACCGTACCCACGCCGGGCCGCAGACTTCGCGCTCTTGATTCATCCTGAGATCTGTAAAACATGCGCAAGTCATTTCCTGTAATCGCACTGTTCACCTTGATGGCCAGCTCGTATGTCATCGCCGGCGAAACCACCAACACCGCGCTCGGCGGTGGTGTCGGCGGTGCACTGGGGAGTGTGGTCGGTCAGGCCATTGGTGGTAGTACAGGTGCCGCGATCGGCGCCGGTGTCGGCGGCGCGGCAGGTGGCGCGGTATCGGCCCAGCACGGCAAGAAAACCGAAGCCGCCATCGGCGGTGGCCTGGGCGCCGCAGGGGGCCAGGTGCTGGGCAACAAGGTCGGCGGCTCCACCGGCGGCGCCATTGGTGCTGGCCTGGGCGGCGCGGCGGGCAGCGCCATCGGCAACAGCATGGCCGATGACGATCACCACCACAGCGGCTACAACTCCGGCAAGAAGCACAAGCACAAGAAGCACAAGCATCACGATTGATTCGCTTGGGCAACGACCACAGGGGACGGCGCAACACGTCCCTTGTGGCGCCAAGCCTCAACCCAGCTCAGCCACCCGCCTCCGTTCGACCATTGCCATTGTGAAAGATGGTATTTATTCGCAATTATTTCTCATTTACACTCGCCCAGTCGCTTCGAAAGCAAGCCTCTCTTCCTGGGTGCATCGTGTCATTCGATCCCGCCAAACCGACGCTGCTGACCACATTGGTCCGGCACTACGACGAGCTCGTGGAGCACATTCGCCGACGCTTCGGCGACAGAGGCTCAGCGCGCGACGTGGTGCATGACGTGTGCGTGCAGTTGCTCGAGCGAGGCGAAAAGGAAGAGGTCCGCAGCCCCCTCGCCCTGCTGCGCAAAATTTCCCACGACACCGCCATCAGCCGCTACCGTGGCGAGCGCCGTCGAGCCGCCTGGGTGGAGGCCGCCAGCGAACTGCCCGAGATCGCCTGTACCGCCGCCACCCCCGTGAACCGATACGAGGCCGAGCGTGAGTTTCAATTGCTCGTCGATGCCATCGCCGCCCTCCCTGCGCGCTGTCAGGCAGTGTTCGTCCTGCATAAAATCCATGAAATCCCTCAAGCAGAAGTGGCAAAGCACCTTGGCATTTCCATCAAAACAGTGGAAAAGCACCTTCGCCTGGGGCTCGCAGCGTGCAGGGCAAAGCTCGGACGTGACGAGGTGCACCTGTGACCCATGACACCCGCAAGGGGCGATTGGATGAGGCCCTGGGACGGCATCGTGAAGACCTCAAGCGGCTGTTTCCCATTCCGCCCGCCAAACCGACAGCGCGCCGACCGGCCAAAGCGGCCGCCCTCACACTGTTGACCGCCCTGGCCATCGGCGCCCTGGCCTGGCTGAACCCTGCCTACAAGCATGAGCGGTTCACCACTGCGGTCGGCGAGCGGCGCGCGGTTGCGCTGGTCGATGGAAGCGAACTGCTGCTCGACAGCGCCAGCGATATCGATGTCCGCTGGCGAGTCTTCAGTCGCGATGTGGATCTTCGCGCCGGGCAGGTCCTGTTCGAGGTGTCTTCGGCCGTTTACCGCCCCTTCGTGGTGTCGGCAGGTTCGGCCAGGATCCAGGTGCTTGGCACGCTGTTCAATGTCCGTCGACTGGATAACGACAATGTTCGGGTGACATTGGCGCGGGGCCGTGTGGAAGTCGATGCGCCGGCAACCGTGCAAACGCCGGTCATTCTGACGCCAGGGCAACAAATCGATGCGATCGGCGGGCAACTGACGGCGTTAGCGAAGGTTGACGCGACCAAGGCAATGGCCTGGAAAAATGATCGCATCGTGTTCGAGCAAACGCCGCTGGACGAGGCCGTTGCCGTACTGCGCCACTATCGAACGGCGCCCATCGAGCTGGGTGACCCAAGTCTGGCGGCGCTCAAAGTGACTGGCGTGTTCCAGGCGCACAACGTCGATCTGCTGCTGGAGCTGCTCCCAAGCATCCTGCCTGTTTCCCTGTCTCGCCAGGAAGACGGCAGCATCCAGGTCAAACGCCGGGCGCCCGGAAAATAAATGCTCAAGCGAAGGTAGGGTTTTTCGATTCCCCAGACGGCTAGTTGGAAAAGCCAACTACAAAGGAATTCGAGAAGTGCATTCTTACCTGCGCGATCGCCCCCTACGCCTGTCGTTGCTCGCCAGCAGTCTGTTCATCGCGCTATCGGCTCAAGGCCAGGAACAGGTGAACGTCGACCTGCCAGCCGCCCCGCTTGACCAGGCCATCAACGCCCTGGCACAGCAATCCTCGGTACAGATCATCTTTGCAGGCGACCTGGGTGCAGGCCAAAAAGCGCCTGCGCTGAAAGGGCGCTTCACGCCAGAGCAAGCGCTGCAAAAGCTGCTCGAGCACTCTGGCCTGCAGGCACAGGCCAAGGATGCCCATACGTTCATCATCGTCCCCTCCGACCCGGTCCAGGCCACCCCCTCGCCGATCACCCGCAGCGAGCCTGTTGAAATGGCGCAGATGGAGATCACCTCTTCGCGTACCCGCAGCGACCTGGTCTCGGCAACCCGGCAATCGACACTGATCGACCACGACCAGTTGCAGGCGCTACGCCAAGGCTCCGAGAGCCTGGCCACGGTGCTGGCCAAGGCGATTCCGGGCATGTCCGACTCCAGCCGCACCGTCACCGAGTACGGCCAGACCTTGCGCGGGCGCAGCATGTTGATCATGGTCGACGGCGTACCGCTCAACACCAACCGCGACTCCTCGCGCAACCTGGCCAACATCGACCCGGCACTGATCGAACAGGTCGAAGTCATCCGCGGCAGCAGTGCCATCTATGGCAGCGGTGCCACAGGCGGCATCATTTCCATCACCACCCGCCCTGCCGGTGGTGAGCACCGCGCACAGACCAGCCTGAGCGCCACCTCGCCCCTCACCCGCCTGGGTAGCGATGGCCTGGGCGGGCAGTTCCAGCAGTATGTCGCAGGCTCCCAAGGCGCGGTGGACTATGCCTTCGACTT
This sequence comes from Pseudomonas sp. PKS, assembly GCF_051913525.1. Lineage (NCBI taxonomy): Bacteria > Pseudomonadati > Pseudomonadota > Gammaproteobacteria > Pseudomonadales > Pseudomonadaceae > Pseudomonas > Pseudomonas sp. PKS. Next base: position 290,678 of record NZ_JBEGDO010000003.1, read on the forward strand.
CGGCACCCGCCACATCGGTGCCTCGTACGATGCCCACGGCGATCGCATTGCGCCGGAACCCAGCCAGGGAGACCTGTTCGACGCCAACATCTACAACATCGGCGGCAAGCTTGGCCTGCACATCGACGAAAACCAACGGGTGCAGCTCGGTGTCAGCCACTACGACGCGCGCCAGGACACCGACTACGCCACCGACCCACGCGTCGCCAAACTGCCAGCAGGCTCGGTGCCGGCCAACGCGATCAAGGGCCTGGATCTGGACGAGCAAAACCGCATTCGCAACACCCTGGTGAATCTGGAATACGAGCATCTCGATATCCTCTCGAGCCGGCTTTCCGCCCAGTTGTACTACCGGGACTACTTCACCCGCTTCACGCCGTTCGACGCCCGCGCCGTCCCCACCCGTGGCGGCAACGTGGACCAGGTGATGCAGAACAGCGAAGTGTTCGGCAGCCGCCTGACCTTGCGCACCCCGCTCGGACAGAGTGGCAATACCGAGTTGGTCTGGGGCGGCGACTACAACCAGGAGCGCAGCGACATGCCACTGGATGTATTCGACCCTGCGGCTTATGACGCCAGTGGTGGCCTTGTCTTCGACAAGATCGGCAAGCTCACCTACATGCCGCCGCTCAAGACCCGAAGCGCAGGCGCGTTCGCCCAGCTTCAGCATCGTTTCGACGAGCACTGGTCGATCGACGGCGGGCTGCGATACGAATACTCCACCGCCCAGTTCGATGACTTCGTTCCACTGTCCGAATCCCGGGCCGCCTCGCCCGTGGCAGTCGAAGGTGGGCGGATCCACTACGATGCGGTGCTGTCGAACCTTGGCATCGTCTATTCGCCGGTGCTCGGCCAGGAGATCTATGCCTCCTTCAGCCAAGGCTTCCAGCTGCCTGACGTGGGTATCCAACTGCGAAACGCACGCCGTGGTTTCGATCTGAGCGCCTCGAACCTGGAACCTGTGAAAACCAACAACTACGAGCTCGGCTGGCGTGGAGAACTGGGCAGCAACACGCTAGGCACCCTGGCACTGTTCTACACCACGTCCAAGCTGGGCGATGTGCAAAGCTTCAACAACGGCTTGATCCTGACCCGAACCAAAGAACGCATTTATGGCGTCGAAGCCAGTGCCGACTGGCTGTCGGACGATGAGATCTGGGGTGCCGGGGGCAGCGCGACCTGGATGCAAGGACGAGAAAAACCAGACGGCAAAGACTGGCAAGACATGACCGGCTACCGCGTTCCTCCCCTGAAACTGACCGCTTACCTGCAGTACAAGCCGAATTTCGACTGGAGCAACCGACTGCAAGCCACCTTCTTCGACTCCAAGGACTATCGCCTTGATGGCATGGACAGCTTCGGCCGGCACCAGGTAGACACCTACACAACCGTGGATCTGATCAGCCAGTACCAGGTTTCCCCTGACGACAAGGTGAGCGTGGGCATCCAGAACCTGTTCAATCGCGACTACTACCCGCTCTACAGCCAGCTGTTGCGCAATAACAACAACACCAGCCATCTGCCAGCACCCGGCATGGTGTTGACGGCCAGTTATACGCACGACTGGTAACCCCGTGAGGCACCACCGGCTATTTGGGGCCGCTACGCGCCCCAATCTCGGGTGAACCCGCTTCCACAGGCGTGACACTGGCGTCGGAAAACTCCGCCCGATCCCGCACCGGACACTGCGCCCGGTGCAGATTCAACGCCGTATTGATGATCCCGATATGGCTGAACGCCTGAGGGAAGTTCCCCAGCATCCGCTTGCCCACCGGGTCGTACTGCTCGGCCAGCAAGCCCACGTCATTGCACAGCCCGACCAACTGCTCATACAAGGCCTGGGCTTCTTGCTGCCGCCCGAGCAGCACATACACGTCCGCCAACCAGAACGAACACACCAGGAACGTCCCCTCCCCCGGCGTCAAGCCGTCGCTACAGCGGTCGCTGTCGTAGCGAAGCAGCAAACCGTTGCGCAGCAGGCGCTGTTCGAGCTGGGCCAGGGTGCGCAGAAAGCGCGGATCGTTCGCGGGCAGGAAGCCCGTCAGGGCGATCTGCAACAGGCTTGCGTCCACTTCCCGGGAGCCATAAGCCTGCACGAAGTACTGGCGCGTGGGGTCGAGCCCGTGTTCGCAGATTTCGCGGTGGATCTGATCGGCCACTTGGCGGTAGTGCCGGCCACGTTCGCGGTCTTCCTCGGTGGTGTCGGCCAGGCTTGCGGCGCGGTCGAAAGCGACCCAGGCCATGACCTTGGAATGCACGAAGTGCTGCCGCCCACCGCGCACCTCCCAGATGCCCTCGTCCGGCTCGCGCCAGCTGCGCTCCAGGTACGGCAGGATCGCGCGGGCAATGGCCGAACTGCGCGGGTGCCGGGGCAGGCCGCCGCGGATGGCCTGGGTCATGGCGTCGGCGAGCTCGCCATAGATGTCCAGCTGCAATTGCGCCGAAGCGGCATTGCCGATACGCACGGGGCGCGAGTGCTCGTAGCCGCTCAGCCACGGCAGGGTGAACTCTTGCAGGTCGCGCTCACCGGCCAGGCCGTACATGATCTGCATCTGCTCGGGATTGCCGGCCACCGAACGCAGCAGCCATTCACGCCAGGCCTGTGCTTCGTCGAAGTAGCCAAGGTTCATCAGCGCCAGCAGGGTCATGGTGGCATCGCGCAGCCAGCAGTAGCGGTAATCCCAGTTGCGTTCACCACCCACACGCTCGGGCAGGGAGGTGGTCACGGCGGCAACGATGCCCCCGGTGGGGGCGTAGGTCAGGGCCTTGAGGGTGAGCAAGGAACGGCGGACCAAGGGTGTCCAAGGGCCAACATCCGGGCAGCGGGCAGCGAAGGCCTGCCACTGGGCGATGGTTGTTTCCAAGGCCTGGTCAACGTCGAAGTCCGGTTGTGGCGGCAAGTGCGAGAGCTGGTGGCGCAGGCTGAACACCTGGCGCTCACCTGCCAGAACGCGAAAGCGGCTGACGCTGTGGTAATCGCGCGAGTGCACAGGCTCCGTGCTGCGCAGGATCATCCGGTCGGGGCCGGCGACCGCGCTGAGGGTGTGCGGGTCAAGCTTCTCTACCCATGGGACGCTGCGCCCATAGTCAAAACGCAGTACCAGGTCCATCTCGAAGGCGCTTTCGCCGGCCAAGCCTTCGACGATGCGGACCACAGCGTTGTGTTCGCCCAGAGGCATGCAGTCGATGACCCGGGCGCGGCCGCTGGCAGTGGTGTAGGTGGTTTCGAGCACCAGGGTGTCATCGAGGTAGCGCCGCCCGACGGCTTCGACAAGGTCGCTGGGGGCCAGGCGCCAGCGGCCGTTTTCTTCATTGCCCAGCAGCGCGGCGAACACCGCCGGGGCGTCGAAACGCGGGACACACAGCCAGTCCAGGGAGCCATCGCGGCTGACCAGGGCGGCGCTGCGGCAGTTGCCCAGTAGCGCGTAGTCTTCGATCGGGGCTGGCATGGGCGCTCCTCTGCAAGACTGTCGGTTTGGGGGCGCTTTGCGCCCCATCGCAGCCCTTTATCCCAAAGTGTGCCACTCCCGCTTTTCACGCGTGAGCAGCTCGTCGCCCGCCGCGGGGCCATCTTCACCGGCGGGGTATTCATGGACCTCCCCACCGCTGGCCCAGGCATCCAGGAACGGCTGCACCGCACGCCAACCGTTCTCGATGTTGTCGGCGCGCTGGAACAGGGTCTGGTCGCCGGTAAGGCAGTCGTAGATCAAGGTCTCGTAACCGGTCGCCGGGGTCATCTTGAAGAAGTCCTTGTAGGCAAAACCAAGCTCGACGTTTTCCATCACCAGCTCAGGCCCAGGACGCTTGGCCTGCAGGTCGAACCACATGCCTTCGTTGGGCTGGATCTGGATCTTCAGGTAGTTGGGCTTGGGCCGTTCCAGTTCCGACTCGCGGAACTGCGCATACGGCGCCGGCTTGAAGCAGATGGCGATCTCGGTGTCGCGCACGCTCATGCGCTTGCCGGTGCGCAGGTAGAACGGCACCCCGGCCCAGCGCCAGTTGTCGATCATCACCTTGAGGGCAACATAGGTCTCGGTGCGGCTTTGAGGGTCGACGTTCGGTTCCTGGCGATACCCGGCCAGGCGCTTGCGACCCTGCTTGCCGGCCACATACTGGCCTCGCACGGAGTGCTTGAGGGCCATCTTCTGCGACCAGGGGCGGATGGCGCCGATCACCTTGGCTTTCTCGCTGCGCACCGCATCGGCGGCGAAGGCCGCCGGCGGCTCCATGGCGACCATGGCCAGCAACTGGAACAGGTGATTGGGGACCATGTCGCGCAGGGCGCCGGTGTTGTCGTAGAAGGCGCCACGGGTCTCGACACCGACGGTCTCGGCCGCCGTGATTTGCACGTGGTCGATGTAATGGTTGTTCCAGAACGACTCGAACAGCCCGTTGGAGAACCGGCTGACCAGGATGTTCTGCACCGTTTCCTTGCCCAGGTAATGGTCGATCCGGTAGATCTGCCGCTCGCTCATCACCCCCAGCAGGCAGGCGTTGAGCGCCTCGGCGCTGGCCAGGTCGGTGCCGAAGGGTTTTTCCACCACCACCCGGCGAAAACCGCCGCCGGACTCATCGAGCAACCCGGCATCTCCCAGACGCTGCGCCACTTCCGGGAAGAAGCGCGGCGAGGTGGCGAGGTAGAAGATGGCATTGCCATGGGCGGTCTTGTCGATGCGCTTGCCGATGGCCTCATAGGTGGCCGGGTTCAGGAAGTCGCCGGTCTGGTAGTCCAGACGCTTGGCCAGACGCGCCCACACTTTGTCGTCCAGACACTTGTTGGAGCCCTCCCCGCCCTTGTCGCGCTCGACCATGAAGGCATGCAGGCGCTCGGCGAATGCCTCGGCCGTGGCTGGATTGTGGTCGACACCAACGATGCGCAGATTGCGGTCCAGCAAGCCGTCGCGGCTGAGGTTGTACAGCGCCGGCATCAGCAGGCGCTTGACCAGATCGCCATTGGCGCCGAACAGGAACAACGTGCAGGGCGGCGCGGCCGGGATGCGCTGTGCCGTCATTTGCCTTTCTCGACGTGGCCACCAAAGCCCAGGCGCATGGCCGAGAGGATCTTGTCCCCATAGGTGCCCTGCTGCTGGCGCGAACGGAAACGGGCAAACAGCGCGCTGGACAGCACCGGCACCGGCACGGCCTGCTCGACGGCGGCGTCGATGGTCCACCGGCCTTCGCCGCTGTCGGACACCGAGCCACTGAACTGGGCCAACTGCGGGTCAGCCACCAGGGCGTCGGCGGTCAGGTCCAGCAGCCAGGAGGTCACCACGCTGCCGCGACGCCACACTTCAGCGATCTCGGCCACGTCCAGGTCAAAGCGCTGCTCTTCGGGCAGTTCGTTGCCGCCTTTGCTGCGCAGCAGGTCGAAGCCTTCGGCGTAGGCCTGCATCAAGCCGTACTCGATACCGTTGTGCACCATCTTCACGTAATGCCCGGCACCGGCAGGCCCTGCATGGATATAGCCATGCTCGGCGCGGCCATGTTCGCCCTCGCGACCCTGGGTGCGGGGGATATCGCCCACGCCAGGGGCCAGGGCCTTGAACAGCGGCTCGAGGCGTTCGAACACGTCCTTCTCACCCCCGATCATCATGCAGTAGCCACGCTCCAGACCCCACACGCCGCCGGAGGTGCCGACGTCCAGATAATGCAGGCCCAGCTTGGCCAGTTCGGCGGCCCGGCGCATGTCGTCCTTATAGAAGGTGTTGCCACCATCGATGATCGCGTCGCCCGGCTCCAGCAGCCCGGCCAGCTGGGCGATGGTCTGCTCGGTGGGCTCGCCGGCGGGCAGCATTACCCACACCGCGCGAGGTGCCTTGAGCTTCTGCACCAGCGCTCCCAGGTCGTGGGCCCCTTGGGCGCCCTCGCCCTCCAGCGTCATCACCGCGTCGCGATTGCGGTCGTGGACCACCGTCCGATGCCCTGCGAGCATCAGACGCCTCGCGATGTTGCCGCCCATGCGGCCCAGCCCGACAATTCCCAGTTGCATGTGTCGATGCTCCCCTTATGAAATGGATGACAACGCGGTTCAGGTTTTCAGATTAGTCCAGTGCTCCGTTCGAGGGTTCACCGACGAACGGGGCGACAACGATAAACAAAAAAGTTCCCAAGGCCAGGAAAAGAATTCAGAATGCCGCCGCGCCAAGCGTCTACGCTTGAAATTGTCACCAGCCAGAACCGCGAGGTGTTCCAATGGGTACCCTGATGCCTGCCACTCCCACCCAGACCCTCTATGTCACCGTGCGCCGTGACGAGCTGCGCCGCCTGAAGGATGAACGCGACCAATTGCGCCAGCAAGTTGCCCAGTTGAACCAGTTGCTTGAGCAGGCCCGCTGCGAAGACGACAAAGCCATCCGCCTCTAATGCCCTCCTCCTGGTGGGAGCTCACTGGCTCCCACTGTGCAAGATTCTCCCTTCGCATCCTGACCTGTCTCTGCGGTTTCGCTGTCGACGTCCTTTGCCGGTCGACTGATCGCCGGGGCGCATTGCGCGCCTGTCGTAGCCCCGGCCGCACGCTTGGCGGCCTGTCTAGCTTGCGCATTTACATCCTGTGACAACCCGCCAACGTTTGCGCAGGCCCACGCTCATCATTTAAATGACCAGCGGGTCACAAATGTAACGAAACCTCTCCTACACTCGGGGTTCTGCCTGCCAAACCGCCTGGGTAACCGGACGGAAAAAAAAAGAAACTTTCCAACAAAACGGCAGGTCAGGAACTAAGTAGGCCAATGCACAGGGGACCTCCCCACTTCGGCCCACCCACACCCCAAACAGCTCAACGGCCTTCGGCTGGAACGCCGATTGCACGGTGCTTGTGCGCACCACTCTGGGGCATGGACCGCACGACGAAGATTTGGACTAGAGAGAACCAACACGACATAACGCCAAAGGGTGCCAGCCACCCGATACAAGGGACGGAGAGAAGTATGATCAGTGCCGCTGTCGAACCTCACGTAGATACATTCACCCCGGACAACCGCGAACCGCTGCCGCCAGCATTCGCCACGACAGCCAAGGCACCCGGCGCCCAGCGCCGTCACAACCCGCACAAGCGCAAAATCCTGTTCGTCACTTCCGAGATCGCCGACCTGGTCAAGACCGGAGGCTTGGGCGATGTGTCCTCAGCCTTGCCCCGCGCCTTGTCCCATCTGCACGATGTCCGTGTATTGATTCCGGGCTACCGCCAGGTGGTCGACAGCGACAACCCCATCCATATCGTCGGCGAACTGGGTGGCCACGCGGCGCTGCCGCCCTGCAAGATCGGCCGCATGGACCTGGCCGACGGCCTGGTCATCTATGTCCTGCTCTGCCCCGAACTGTACGAGCGCGACGGCACGCCCTACGGCGCCAACAATGGTCGCGACTGGCCGGACAATCACATCCGCTTCGCCCGTCTAGGCCTGGCCGCGGCGGAAATCGCCGCCGGCGAAGGCATGATCCACTGGCGCCCCGACCTGGTGCACGCCCACGACTGGCCGGCAGGCCTGGCCCCGGCGTACATGCACTGGCGTGGCCTGAACACCCCGACCCTGTTCACCATCCACAACCTGGCCTACCAGGGTGTATTCAGCCGCGCCTGCTGCCCGGAGCTGGCCATCCCTGACCACGCCTTGCAGCAGGAAGGCATGGAGTTCTACGGCAAGCTGTCGTTCCTCAAGGCGGGCCTGGCCTACTCCAGCCACATCACCACCGTGAGCGCCACCTATGCCCGGGAGATCACCACGCCCGAATTCGGCTGCGGGCTGGATGGCTTCCTGGCCAGCAAGGCGCAGCAAGGCCTGCTCGGCGGCATTCCCAATGGCATCGACGAGAGCTGGGATTCGGCCACCGACAAGCATCTGCAGCACAACTTCAGCCTCAACGACTGGGACGGCAAGGCGCGCAACGCACAAGAAGTGCGCACACTGTTCCAACTCGAGGCATCGCAGGGGCCGTTGTTCGCCGTGGTCTCGCGCCTGGTGTACCAAAAAGGCCTGGACCTGACGCTGGGCGTGGCCGACTACATCGTCAAACAAGGTGGCCAGATCGCGATTATCGGCCGAGGCGAACCTGAGGAAGAACAGGCCATGCGGGAGCTGGCCCTGCGCTACCCGGGGCGCATCGGCGTGCGCATCGGCTTCAACGAAACCGATGCACGACGCATGTTCGCCGGCAGCGACTTCCTCCTGATGCCGTCGCGCTACGAGCCCTGCGGCCTGAGCCAGATGTACGCGCAGCGCTTCGGCTCGCTGCCGGTGGCGCGCAACACCGGTGGGCTGGCCGACACCATCGAGGACGGTGTCACCGGATTTTTGTTCAATGAATCGTCGGTCGAGAGCTACCGCGAGGCCCTGAGCCGGGCGTTCTACGTGCACGGCAAGAAAGACCTGCTCAACGCCATGCGCTGCCTGGCCATGACCCAGCCGTTCAACTGGTGCCAGGCCGTGGAACCCTATGCCAAGCTGTACGAGGAACTGGTCTGCCAGGCCCACGCTGGCCACTACTGAGCGAGGGCACCGAAGATGCAAAGGCATGGCGCACACTTGCTGGACGCCACGTCGGCGCGCTTCGCCCTCTGGGCGCCCGATGCGCGCAGCGTGAGCTTGCAGTTGGAGCAACAACCTGCGGTCGAACTGCTGCCTGAAGCAGGTGGCTGGTTTACCGGCCTGGCGCCTTGCCAGGCGGGCGACCGCTATCGTTACCGAATCGATGACACCCTGCAGGTGCCCGACCCCGCGTCGCGCTACCAGCCCGAGGGCGTGCAGGGGCCCAGCCAAGTGGTGGACACCGCCAGCTACCCCTGGCGTCATCCCTGGCAGGGCCGCCCTTGGCACGAGGCGGTGATCCAGGAGCTGCATGTCGGCTTGCTGGGCGGCTATGCCGGGGTGATGCGCGAACTGCCGCGCCTGGCCGAGATAGGCATCACGGCCATCGAGCTGATGCCGCTGGGGGCGTTTCCGGGAACGCGCAATTGGGGCTACGACGGCGTGTTGCCGTTCGCCCCGCAGCACACCTATGGCAGTCCGACCGAACTGTGCCGCTTGATCGACGAGGCCCATGGCCATGGCCTGATGGTGATGCTCGATGTGGTCTACAACCACTTCGGCCCTGACGGCAACTACCTGCACCAGTACGCCAGCACGTTCTTTCGCGAAGACCGGCAGACGCCCTGGGGCGCTGCCATCGATTTTCGCCAGCCCCAGGTGCGCGAGTTCTTCATCCAGAACGCCCTGATGTGGCTGTGCGACTACCGCTTCGACGGCCTGCGCCTGGACGCGGTGCATGCCATCGACCAGCCGGACTTTCTCATCGAACTGGCCCAGCGCGTACGCGCCGCCGTGGCACCCGGTCGTCAGGTATGGCTGGTGCTGGAAAACGAACACAACCAGGCCTCGCTGCTCGAGCAAGGCTTCGACGCCCAGTGGAACGACGACGGCCACAACGCCCTGCATGTCTTGCTGACCGGCGAAACGGAAGGCTACTACGCCGACTACAAGGACCGCCCGATCGAAAAACTGGCCCGCAGCCTGAGCGAGGGGTTTGTCTTCCAGGGCCAGGCCAACCGCCTTGGCACGCCACGGGGCGAGCCCAGCGGGCACCTGGCGCCCAGCGCGTTCGTGCTGTTTCTACAGAACCACGACCAGATCGGCAATCGCGCCTTGGGTGAGCGCCTGACCCGCCTCTGCCCGCCCCCGGCCTTGCGCGCGGCCACCGGTTTGCTGCTGCTCGCGCCGATGATTCCGCTGCTGTTCATGGGCGATGAAGAAGGCAGCCGCCGGCCGTTTCTGTTCTTCACCGATCATCACGATGCGCTGGCCGACGCGGTGCGCGAAGGGCGCCGTGCCGAGTTCGCCCACTTCGTCGCGTTCGCCGACCCCACGCAGCGCGAACGAATCCCCGACCCCAACGCCCAGGCCACCTTCGACGCCTCGCAGCTCGCAGCGCAGGAGGTGGTGGCCGGCTGGCACGGGCTGTACCAGCGCCTACTGACCCTGCGCCGCCTGCATCTCACCCCACGCCTGCCGGGCAGTCGCGCCCTGGGCGCCACGGTACTGGGCGAACGGGCCCTGACCGCGCGCTGGCGCCTGGGCGACGGTAGCCAATTGCGGATCGACCTCAACCTGGCCAGCGAGCCGCAATCGGTGGCGCTGCCCCCGGTCGAGCGCTGGTTGTTCGACAGCAGCGACACGGCTCACCTCGACACCACCCTGCCCGCGCACAGTTGCGTGGTCAGCCTGCTGCCACCCGACCAGGAGGCTCCATGAGCGAATTGCCGTTGCACCGACTGGCCGCACGGGTGGGCTTGGCCCGCGATTGGGTCGATGCCAACGCCCGCCCCCAACAGGTCAGCGATGAGGTCCTGCGCCACGTGCTGGCGGGCCTTGGCCACCCAGCCGAAGACGATACCGCCATCGCCGCCAGCCTGCAGGCGCTCGATGAGGCCGACGATGCCGACCACCTGCCGCCGTTGCTCACCGCCGATGTGGGCCTGCCGCTGGACCTTGCGCGCTATTTCGCGCCTGGCAGCCCGGTGCAGTGCACCCTCGAAAACGGTGACCCGCTGACCCTGACCCTCGATGGCCAGGCCCAGCTGTCGGGGGAACTGCCCGTGGGCTATCACCAACTGACCATCGACGACCGCCCGTTCACCCTGGCGGTCGCGCCTGCGCGCTGCCATGCCTTGGACGAGGCGACCGAGCAATCGCCGCCCCGGTACTGGGGCCTGGCGGTCCAACTGTACAGCCTGCGCCGCCCCGGTGACGGCGGCTACGGCGACTGCCTGGCCCTGGAGCAACTGGCCCGCGCCGCCGCGGAACGAGGCGCTGACGCCTTGGCGATCAGCCCGATCCACGCCTTGTCGGTCATCGACCAGCGCCACTACAGCCCGTACTCCCCCTCCAGCCGCCTGCTGCTCAACACGCTGTACGCCAGCCCTGCCGCGCTGCTGGGCGAGCGGGAAGTGCGCATGGCGATCGAGGCGTGCCAGTTGCAGCCGCTGCTCGATGAGCTCGAGCAACTCCCATTGGTGGACTGGCCCCGCGCCGCCGAAGCCAGGCAACAGCTGCTGCAGGCGCTGTACAAGGACTTCAGCCGGGGCGCTCACCCCCTGCAAAAGGACTTCGACAGCTACCGTGAGGCCGGTGGCCAGGCCCTGCTGCACCACTGTCGGTTCCAGGTGCTGCAGGCCGAGGCGATGGCCCGAGGCCTGGGTGCGGACTGGCGCAACTGGCCAGCGGCCTGGCACGACCCTTATCACCCGGAGGTGGAAGCCTTTGCCAGCGCCTGTCCGGCCCAAGTCGAGTTCCATGCCTTCTGCCAGTGGCTCACCGAACGCGGCCTGCAACGCGCCCAGGAGGCCGCGCGCGGCAACGGCATGGCCGTGGGCCTGATCGCGGACCTTGCCGTGGGCGCCGACGGCGCCGGCAGCCAGGCCTGGAGCCGCCAGGACGAATTGCTGGCCGATCTCAAGGTGGGCGCCCCACCCGATATCCTCAACCGCCAGGGCCAGGATTGGGGCATCTGCGCCTTCTCTCCGGAAGGCCTCAAACGCAACGGCTATCGCGCCTTCATCGAGATGCTGCGCGCCAACCTCGCCCACGCCGGCGGCCTGCGTATCGACCACGTCATGGGCCTGCGCAGGCTGTGGCTGATCCCGCGTGGGGCGCGCCCCAGCGAGGGTGCCTACCTGAACTACCCGCTGGACGACCTGCTGCGCCTGTTGGCCCTGGAGTCGGTGCGCCACCGGGCGGTGATCCTGGGCGAAGACCTGGGCACGGTACCCGAAGGCCTGCGCGAAACCCTGGCGGCCAAGGCCGTGCTGGGCATGCGCGTGCTGCCATTCGAGCAACAGCCGCCGGGGCATTTCAAACCGATTCTCGACTGGCCGGACAACGCCCTGGCCACCACCGGCACCCACGACCTCGCCCCCTTGGCCGGCTGGCTGCAAGCCCGCGACATCGACTGGAGCCACCGCCTGCAACTGGTGGATGCGGCCGCCGAGCTGCATTGGCGCCACACCCGCCAACGGGAACGCGATGGCCTGCGCCGCACCTTGGAGCAGAACTACGGCGCCCTGGCCGACGACGATGCATTGATCGACGCGGCGATCCGCTACGTCGGCCATACCCGTGCCCCGCTGGTGCTGGTCCCCCTGGAAGACCTGCTGGGCTGCGACGAGCAACCCAACCTGCCCGGCACCACCGATGGTCACCCCAACTGGCGTCGCCGCTTCGCCCGCCCGGTGCGCGAGTTGCTTGACGACGAAGACGCCGCCCGCCGCCTGGAGCTGCTGGCCCAGGCCCGCGAACAAGCCTGGGAGCGTGACCGATGAAACCCTTGACCGCCACGGTGCGCCTGCAATTGCACAGTGACTTCACCCTGGACGATGCGGTGCCGCTGGTGCCCTACTTCGCCCGCCTAGGGATCAGCCACCTGTACGCATCGCCCATCCTCAGGGCCCGGGCGGGCTCGCGCCACGGCTACGACGTGGTCGACCCGACCCAGGTCAACCCGGAGCTGGGCGGGGAAGCGGCGCTCGAACGCCTGGTCGCCGCGCTGCGCCAGCATGGCATGGGGCTGATCCTGGACACGGTGTCCAACCACATGGCCGTGGGCGGCGCCGACAACCCTTGGTGGCAGAGCCTGCTGGCTTGGGGCCGGCGCAGCCCCTACGCGGAATTCTTCGACATTCAATGGCACTCCAGCGACCCGCTGCTGGCCGGGCAACTGTTGCTGCCGTTCCTGGGCAGTGACTACGGTGTGGCGTTGCACAACGGCGAGATCCCGCTGACGTTCGACGCCGACCAAGGCGTGCTACAAGTGGCCCACTACGAGCACCGTTTCCCCATCTGCCCGCTGGACTACGGGCAAATCCTCGGCCAGAGCGAACACCCCGCTTTGCAAGCATTGGCCCAGCACTTCAGTGCCTTGCGCGAGGCCGCCGATCCGTTGACCGAGGCCCTGCCCCTGCAGGCCGAGCTGGCACGCCTGGTTGGCGAAGGCGCCAGCCTCGACGGCGCCCTGGCGGCGTTCGACAGCCGCACCGAAGCGGGTCTGAAACGCCTGCACCTGTTGCTCGAACATCAGACCTATCGCCTGGCCAGTTGGCGCACCGCGGCCGATGACATCAACTGGCGGCGTTTTTTCGACATCAACGAGCTGGGCGGGCTGCGCGTGGAGCGTGCGGTGGTGTTCGAGGCAACCCACGCCAAGCTGTTCGAGCTGATCGAACGCGGCCTGGTGGACGGCCTGCGCATCGACCACATCGACGGCCTGGCCGATCCTCGCCAGTACTGCCGCAAGCTGCGCCGACGAATCGAGCGCCTGCTCGCTCGCCGCCCTATGCAGGCCGCCGTGGCGCATTTTCCGATCTATGTGGAGAAGATCCTCGGGGCCGGCGAGCACCTGCATCTGGACTGGCGCACCGACGGCACCACCGGCTACGAATTCATGAACCAGGTCTCGCTGTTGCAGCACGACCCGGCCGGCGAAGCCCCCTTGACCGAGCTGTGGAGCAGCGTCAGCGAACGCCCGGACTTTCCGGAGGAAGTGCGCCAGGCCCGGCATCTGGTGCTCAATGCCAGCCTGGCCGGCGATTGCGAGTCCGTGGCCCAAGCCCTGTTGCAGGTGGCCCGTGGCGACCTGATGACCCGCGACCTGACCCTCGGCGCGATCCGCCGTGCGCTGCAGGCGCTGGTCGAGCATTACCCGGTGTACCGCACCTACATCAATGCCTGCGGCCGCCCGGCCGAAGACGAGGCGTTCTTCCAACACGCCCTGGCCGGTGCCCGGCAGAGCCTGGCTGAAGCCGACTGGCCACTGCTCGAACATCTGCAGCACTGGCTAGGCGGCCAACCCTGGCGCCAACTGCCCCGTGGCCTGCCCCGCAAGCACCTGCGCCATGCCTGCGTGCGCTTTCAGCAATTGACGGCGCCGAGCGCAGCCAAGGCCGTGGAAGACACTGCGTTCTATCGCTCAGGACGCTTGCTGTCACGCAACGATGTGGGCTTCGAGGCCGAACGGTTCAGCGCCGATGCCACCGGGTTCCACAACGAGGCCCAGCAGCGCCTGCGGGACTTTCCCGACAACCTGCTGGCCACCGCCACCCACGACCACAAGCGCGGCGAGGACTGCCGCGCGCGCCTGGCGGTGCTGAGCGAACACGCCCCCTGGCTGGCCAGCCGCGTGGAACACTGGCTCGAACTCGCCACGCCACTGCGCCAGTCATTGAACGATGGCCCGGCACCGAGCCCGGCGGACGAACTGCTGCTGTACCAGACCCTGCTCGGCAGCTGGCCGCTGGAGCTGGACCTGCAGGATCTCAGGGCCTTGGGCCGCTATGCCGAGCGGGTCCGCCAGTGGCAGCAGAAGGCCCTGCGCGAGGCCAAGCTGCGCAGTAGCTGGAGCGCACCGAACGACGCCTACGAGCAAGCCTGCGCGACCTACGTTGACGAGCTGTTGCTGGGGCCGCAAAACCAACAGCTGCGCCGCTCGCTGCACGATTCCGCGCAGCGCATCGCCCCTGCCGGCGCACTCAACGGCCTGGCCCAATGCCTGCTGCGCATGACCACCCCCGGCGTGCCGGATCTCTATCAAGGCAACGAGTACTGGGACCTGAGCCTGGTCGACCCGGACAACCGTCGCCCGGTGGACTACGCCGCGCGCCGGGCGAGCCTGGACGACAGCGTGCCGCTGGCCGGGCTGCTGGCGCATTGGCGCGATGGGCATATCAAGCAGGCGCTGATCGCCCGGGTCCTGGATGCCCGTCAGGCCCATCCGCAGCTGTTCCAACGCGGCGCCTACCTGCCTTTGACCGTGCGCGGCCGGCACGCCGACAAGGTGCTGGCGTTCGCGCGTTTGGGCGAGGATGCCCGGGCCATCGTGGTGGTGCCGCGCCTGTGCGCCAGCCTGCTCGGCGACGCCCCTATCCCCTTGATCCCGGCGCAGAACTGGGACGATACCCGGCTGATCCTGCCGTTTGCCTTGTCGTCTGCCACTTGCTTGGGACTTTTTTCCAGTGCGGCTGTCAGCCCTTCAAAGGAGCTGTATTTGAACACTGTGCTGGCGGAGTTTCCGGTCAACCTGCTGATACAACAATCTTGAACACCAGGAGCGTCATGATGAGTGCCGATGAAAAACGTATTCGCGAATTCGCCTACCAGATCTGGGAATCGGAGGGTAAACCCGTAGGCCAGGAAGAACGCCACTGGGAGATGGCGCGCAAGCTGGCCGAGGCCGAGGCGCTGGCACCCAAGGTACCGCCACGCAAGAAGGCGACGGCCAAGCCCAAGGCAGCGACTGAACCCAAAGCGCCAGCCGAGCCGAAAGTGGCCGCCTTGCCTGGGGTCAAGCCGGCTGCGGCCAAGAAGCCAAAGGCCGTGAAGAAACCCACTGCAGGCTGATCCTGGACCGCCCCTTCGCGGGTAAACCCGCTCCCACAGGGCGCAGCACGGTCCGTGTGGGAGCAGGTTTACCCGCGAAGAGGCTGGCACACAGACATCGGTATGCCCTTGCACCAGGCCAACGAGGACTGTCATGAGCCCCCGCACCCCGAAGAAAACCCGCTCCGTCGCCCCCTCACGCATCCGCGAAGGCTTGCCCTTCCCTCTCGGTGCCACCTGGGACGGTCTGGGCGTCAACTTCGCCCTGTTCTCGGCCAATGCCACCAAGGTCGAGCTGTGCCTGTTCGACTCCACTGGCGAACAGGAGATCGAACGCATCGAGCTCCCCGAATACACCGATGAGATCTACCACGGCTATCTGCCCGACGCGCACCCCGGGCTGATCTACGGTTACCGGGTCCATGGCCCGTACGAGCCGGAGAATGGTCACCGCTTCAACCCCAACAAGCTGCTGATCGACCCCTACGCCAAGCAACTGGTGGGGAATCTGAAGTGGTCCGAGGCGCTGTTCGGCTACACCATCGGCCATCCCGATGGCGACGTGTCGTTCGACGAGCGCGACAGTGCGCCCTTCGTGCCTAAGTGCAAGGTCATCGACCCGGCCTTCACCTGGGGCCGCGACCAGCGGGTGCAGATCCCGTGGGAGCGCACCATTCTCTACGAAGCCCATACCCGGGGCATCAGCATGCGCCATCCGGCGGTGCCGGAAGCACTGCGCGGCACCTTCGCGGGCCTGGCCAACGATGAGCTGCTCAGGCACATCAAGGACCTGGGCGTGTCCTCCATCGAGCTGCTGCCGATCCATGCCTTCGTCAACGACCAGCACCTGCTGCAGAAGGGCCTGAACAACTACTGGGGCTACAACAGCATCGCCTTCTTCGCGCCGCACCCCAAGTACCTGGCCAGCGGCAAGGTCGCCGAGTTCAAGGAAATGGTCGCGCACCTGCACGATGCTGGCCTGGAACTGATCCTGGACGTGGTCTACAACCACACCGCCGAGGGCAACGAGCTGGGGCCGACGCTGTCCATGCGCGGCATCGACAACGCCTCCTACTACCGGCTGATGCCCGACGACAAGCGCTACTACATCAACGACTCCGGCACCGGCAATACCCTCGACCTGAGCCATCCCTGCGTGCTGCAACTGGTCACCGACTCACTGCGCTACTGGGCTGGCGAGATGCATGTCGATGGTTTTCGCTTCGACCTGGCGACCATCCTGGGGCGCTATCACGATGGCTACAGTGAGCGTCACAGTTTCCTGGTGGCCTGTCGGCAGGACCCGCTACTGAGCCAAGTCAAGCTGATCGCCGAGCCCTGGGACTGCGGCCCGGGCGGCTACCAGGTCGGCAACTTCGCCCCCGGCTGGGCCGAATGGAACGATCGCTTTCGCGACACCGTGCGCGCCTTCTGGAAAGGCGATGAAGGCCAGCTGGCGGACTTCGCCTCACGCATGACCGCCTCGGGCGACCTGTTCAACAACCGTGGCCGGCGGCCCTATGCCTCGGTCAACTTCGTCACCGCCCACGATGGCTTCACGCTGCGCGATCTGGTGTCGTACAACGACAAGCACAACGAGGACAACGACGAGAACAACCAGGACGGCACCGACAACAACCTGTCCTGGAACTGCGGTGTCGAAGGGCCTACGGACGACCCACAGATCAACGCTTTGCGCATGCGCCAGATGCGCAACTTCTTCGCCACCCTGCTGCTGGCCCAGGGCACGCCGATGATCGTCGCCGGCGACGAGTTCAGCCGCACCCAGCACGGCAACAACAATGCCTACTGCCAGGACAGCGAGATCGGCTGGATCAACTGGGATCTGGACCAGGAAGGCACCGAACTGCTGGCCTTCGTCAAACGCCTGACCCGCCTGCGCCTGGCCTACCCGGTGTTGCGCCGTTCGCGGTTCCTGGTGGGCGACTACAACGAGGCGATCGGGGTCAAGGATGTCACCTGGCTGGCCCCCGATGGCAGCGAAATGAGCGTGGAGCAATGGGAAGATCCCCATGGCCGCTGCCTGGGCATGCTCATGGACGGTCGCGCCCAGGTCAGTGGCATCGCTCGGCCCGGCGGCGAGGCGACCTTGCTGCTGATCGTCAACGCCTACCACGACACGGTGCCCTTCCAGCTTCCCTCGGTGCCCGAGGGCGACTACTGGAGCTGCCTGGTCGACACCGACCGGCCACAGATGCGCAAGCCTCAGCACCTGGCCTTCGACACGCTGTTCGAGGTCAAAGGGCGCTCATTGCTGCTGATGGCGCTACAGCGCGAGGAAGAGTGATTGGCCAGTCTCACCTGCTTGCGAAAAAATTCACTAGGCGATGGAAGTGGATGCGCTCTTGCGAGTACGACGCTTCCTAGGACCGATCTTTCGCGCCTTGCTTTTTCTTACACCATCTGTGGATTTCGTGACTGGCTGGGGAATAGTAGAGCACGTTCAATGGCGCTGTCGTATCCGCTGCGACCCCTTACTGCACAGACTCTATTCACACGATCGAGAGCACTGCGCGCGCCTCTGAAAGCACCTCTTCGCGACGGCCACCATGGACATAAAAGTCACAGAACTTCGCAACTACCAATCCTTCATCACCGTACCTGGCATCAACAAGAAATACTTGTTGAACTGGGCAAAACCCAACAAGCATCTGAATGTCTATCGCGCGTCTCAGCCGTTTTACGATATCAGTAAAGGGGAAGACACCTTACACACCTTCCCCATGAGGCTGATCAAATGGCTCATGGCCCCGCCAAGAAACATCAGGCTCATTGTCAGCCTCAATCACCACCCGATCGACCCCACGACTCAAACGTATTTCGATGCGTTGAAAGTAAAATTCATTCATGTCAGGACTCCCGACTTTGGCGTACCCGATATCAATGAAATTCGTGACGCCTGCGAATTCATGAAACGCACACTCGACCGCGACGAATCCGTCCTGATCTATTGTGGATATGGGCAAGGCCGTACCGGCACCATGTATTCCGCCTTCGAAGTGTTCGACATGTGCCGCACGTCGAGAGAGACCACATTGGACCAGATCATCGCGCAATCAACCGCTGAAACCTCTGGCCAAGAAAAAATGCTCAGAGCGCTATCCACCTTGGCTCACATTCCCTTCCCGGCGAAACGAAAGAGCCGCATGACTATTTACACCTGATGCCTCTTGGAGAATGAACCCAGGCGAGCAAGATCTGTCCGAATCAGTGTCTGTTTGTGCGAGTGGCCCTGACGTCGGCATGCCTGCGATGGGGCATTCAACCCCGCAGTCCTTGAGGAGCTATCGTGAGCCCCGAAGCCGGTAGTCCAGGTTTCGCCAGCGTCAGCCAAGCCCCAGCCGTCCATCGGCTGCGGGTGCTGACGGTCAATACCCACAAGGGCTTCACCGCCTTCAACCGGCGCTTCATTCTGCCGGAGCTGCGCGAGGCAGTGCGCAGTACCCAGGCCGACATCGTGTTTCTCCAGGAAGTGCTCGGCAGCCATGACCGCCACGCCGCGCGCTACCCGGGCTGGCCACAGACCTCCCAGTACGAGTTTCTCGCCGACAGCATGTGGAGCGACTTCGCCTATGGTCGCAACGCGGTCTATCCCGATGGCCATCACGGCAATGCCCTGCTGTCGAAGTACCCGATTCTCGAACACCGCAACCTCGACGTATCGATCACGGGTCCCGAGCGCCGGGGTCTGTTGCATTGCATCCTCGACGTGCCCGGCCAACGCCAGGTGCATGCCATCTGTGTGCACTTGTCGTTGCTGGAAAGCCATCGGCAGAAGCAATTGCAGCTGTTGCGCCGTTTGCTCGACAGCCTGCCGGCCGCCGCCCCGGTGATCATCGCGGGCGACTTCAACGACTGGCAACTGCGCGGCAATCGCACCCTGGGCGATCAGCGTGATCTGCACGAAGCGTTCGAGCGCCACCACGGCCTGCTGGCGCGCACCTACCCGGCACGCCTGCCGCTGCTGCGCCTGGACCGCATCTACCTGCGCAACGCCGAGAGTCATGCGCCGCGGATCCTCGGGCACAAGCCCTGGACGCACCTGTCCGATCACCTGCCCTTGGCGGTGGAAGTGCGTCTCTAGCAATGATTCGGCATAGCCCGCCGACGGCAAAGAACCAACCTCGATATCGATTGCTGAATTTCAAGCCAAATCATCCAGTTACACCATCCATCGATGTACCAACAAGTCGTTCACGTTTTCTTGACGCAGGCGGCGACGTCTCCTTAGCTGAACTCTACAACGTGTCGTAAAAAATTCGCGCCGGGCCTCTAGCGTGCGCCTTTGTGCGTACCTGCGAGCCCAGGCGTGCTGGTTTGGGTCGCCCTCTGTTTTTGTGTCGTACAGCTCGTGACATCAGGCCAGGTCCTTGGGCTGAACCAACACACAACAACACAACAGAGGAGATCCGCCATGAAAAGAACCTCGAACCCCTGGCGCTTCGACGCGATTTTCTGTGCGGTTTCCACGTCGCTGCTCCTGGCAACCCCGGTGGAAACCTTCGCGTTCGAACTGCAGGAACAGGCCTCGTTCGCCGGCCTGTTGCAGCCGCCGGCCGTGCCGCAGCTCTCCCTCGATCCGGTGACCGCCAGCGGCCTGAGCCTGGGCACCCTGAGTGCATTTTCCGAGCGTATGAGCGAACGCCACGGCCAGGCGGCCCCGGACCTGGTCGCCAGCCAGTGGGCGCAGTTCTTCCCAGAGGCCACCCGACCCGGCGCCCAGGTGCCCGCGCAACTGGAGGCGCCCAGCCAGCAATTGACCATCGGTCCGGACCTGTTCGTGCGTGAAAACAACGGCAATGTGCATCGGGCGGGGATTTTCGTGGGCCACAACAACCTGCAAAGCAGCTTCAACGGCATGCGCCGGTTGCTCGGCGACAAACAGAAAAACGCCGTCAACCTCAGTGGCGAAAGCCTGGGGGTGTACTGGAGCATGACCCATGAACAAGGCTGGCACGTCGATGCCGTGGCCATGGGCACCCGCATCGACGTCAATGGCCGCGGGGAGAGCGGCCAGCGGTTGGACGACAGCGGCCATGCCATGACCTTTTCGGTGGAAGGTGGCTACCCCATCGGTTTGGGCGGTGGCTGGGTCATCGAGCCCCAGGCGCAGTTGATCAACCAGCAGTTCTTCCCTGGTAACCGGGCACAGGAAGAAACCTTGCAGGCGTTCGACAGCCAGCCGAGCTGGAGCGGCCGGGTCGGTGCCAGATTGTCGGGGCGCTACACCGTGCGCGGGATGCCCATCGAGCCCTATGTGCGGACCAACGTGTGGTACGACTTCACCGACTCGGACACCGTGAAGCTGGACCAGGTCGACAAGATCTCCAGTTCCCGGTACTCGACCACCGTAGACCTGGGCTTAGGATTGGTGGCGCGGGTCACGCCGAAAGTAGCGCTGTTCGTCAGTGCCGACTACAGCAGCGATGTGGACGGCAATGACCTCAATGGCCTGATCGGCAGCCTGGGCGTGAGAATGCGCTGGTGAGACTTGGGGACTGCCTTGCAGCCCCAAGCCCTCAAACGGTGGAACCCCTCCAGACTTAAGGGGCCGCTTTGCGGCCCCCGGTACACCTCAGGCCGGTTTCATCACCAGAACCCCCAACGGCGGCAGGTTCAGGGCCAGCGACAGTGGCTGCCCATGGCTGGCCACCTGCTCAGTGGCCACCACCCCCAGATTGCCCACGTTCGACCCGGCATACAGCTCGGCATCGCTGTTGAGCAGCTCCTGCCAGCGCTCACCGAACGGCACACCGATGCGGTACCCCTCACGTGGCACCGGGGTGAAGTTGGCCACTACCAGCAACGGCTCCCCGGCGCTGCTCCAGCGCAGCCAGGCATACACGCTGTTGTGCGCGTCATCACCGATCAGCCACTGGAAGCCTTGGGGTTGGCAGTCCTGTTCGTGAAGGGAGGGCAGCTCGCGATACAAACGGTTGAGGTCGCTCACCAGACGCTGCACGCCTTGGTGCTCGGGGTACTGCAGCAGGTACCAGTCCAGCTGGTGGTCGTGGTTCCACTCGCGCCACTGGCCGAACTCGCAGCCCATGAACAACAGCTTCTTGCCGGGGTGGGTCCACATGAAGGTGAGGTAGGCGCGCAGGTTGGCGAACTTCTGCCAGCGATCGCCCGGCATCTTGTCGATCAGCGAATGCTTGCCATGAACCACTTCATCGTGGGAGATCGGCAAGATGAAATGCTCCGAGTACGCATAGATCAGCCCGAAGCTCATCTCGTTGTGGTGATACGCACGGTGCACCGGGTCGTTCTGGATGTAGTGCAGCGTGTCGTGCATCCAGCCCATGTTCCATTTGTAGGCAAAGCCCAACCCGCCCTGCTGCACCGGCAGGCTGACGCCGGGCCAGGCGGTGGACTCCTCGGCGATGATCAAGGCGCCCGGTGCCTCGACGGCGGCAACGCCGTTGAGGTGGCGGATGAAATCAATGGCTTCGAGGTTCTCACGCCCGCCGTGGCGATTGGGCACCCACTCGCCGGCCTTGCGCGAGTAGTCGCGATACAGCATCGAGGCCACGGCATCGACCCGCAGGCCATCGATGTGGAAGTGTTTGAGCCAGTGCAGCGCCGAGGCCATCATGAAACCGCGCACCTCGTTGCGCCCCAGGTTGTAGATCAGCGTGTTCCAGTCCTGGTGGTAGCCTTCCAGGGGGTTGTCGTATTCGTAGAGTGCGGTGCCGTCGAAGCGCGCCAGGCCGTGTTCATCGGTGGGGAAATGCGCCGGAACCCAGTCCAGCAGCACGCCGATGCCACCCTGGTGGCAGGCATCGATGAACGCCGCGAAGTCCTCGGCGCTGCCGTAGCGCGAGGTCGGTGCGAACAGCGACAGTGGCTGGTAGCCCCAGGAGCCCCCGAACGGGTGCTCCATGATCGGCAGCAGCTCGATGTGGGTGAATCCTAGGTCCTGCACATAGGGCACCAGGCGCTCGGCCAGTTCACGCCAGTTGTAAAAGCGCGACACCTCGCCGCCGTCATCCAGCTCGCAGCGCCAGGAGCCGGCATGCAGCTCGTAGATCGACAGCGGCGCGTCGTAGGCGTGACGCGCGGCGCGCTGTTGCATCCAGTCGTGGTCCTGCCAGGCGTGCTGCAGGGGGCCGGACACCTTGGACGCCGTGCTCGGCGGCAATTCGGTGGCGCGGGCCAGCGGGTCGGCCTTGAGCGGCAGCACGCCGTCCTGGCCAAGCACCTCGAACTTATAGGCCTCGCCGATACCCAGACGCGGCACGAACAGCTCCCACACGCCGGCGTCGTGGCGCAGGCGCATGGGATGGCGACGCCCGTCCCAGTTGTTGAAATCGCCCACCACCGACACGCGCCGGGCATTGGGTGCCCACACCGAGAAGCACACCCCCTCGATGCCATCGGCGCACATCGGCTGGGCGCCGAAACGCCCGGAGAGATCGCGGTGGTTGCCCTCGGCGAACAGGTACAAGTCCATTTCGCCCAATTGCGGGCCGAAACTGTAGGGGTCTTCAGTGATCTGCTCGCCACCGGCCCAACCGATGCGCAGCAGGTACGGATGGGCTTCATCCAGGTGCGCGGTGAACAGCCCTGGTACGCTGCCCTGCACCATTTCGGCCAGCACGCGTCCATCATGGCGCGCCAGCACCTGGACGTTCAGCGCATTGGGCAGGAAGGCCCGGATGAACAGCCCTCCCGCGCCATCGGCGTGGGGGCCCAGCACCGCAAAGGGATTGGCGTGCTCGGCGCGGGCCAGGGCGTCCAGATCCCGTTGCCGAAGGCCGCCGTTATCACGCGTGGTTGCATTCATCTCACTGCCCCTATCCGTTGATGTTTGAAATAAATAACCGGCTCCCACAGAGCAGGCCTATCACCTACCAAGAGGCTTAGCCCTCCCCCCAGGTGCTGATCAGCCCATGCAGCCCATGCAAGGGCACAGCCAACCAGCTTGGCCGGTTCTCGGCTTCGTAGGTGATTTCGTAGGCGGCTTTTTCCAGGCAGAACAGCTCCAGTGCGGCGCGCTCGCCCTCGGCCTGCTCCCAGGCGTGGGGAATGGCGGCGGTGGCCAGGCCATAGGCTTCGACGAAGGCATGACGCGACTGATGCAGGTACTGCCGGGCAACTCGCTGCCGAGCCTGGCGAGCAGCGTCGGAGAGGTCTACCGCCGAGGCGCTGCGCAAGATCATCGCTGCAGCATAGTCGAAGGAGCGCAACACGCCGCTGACGTCCTTGTACGGGCTGTGCTTGGCCCGTCGCTCCTCCAGCGGCCGGGCAGGCTCGCCTTCGAAATCGATCAGGTACGCATCGCCCTGCACCACCAGGACCTGGCCCAGATGCAGGTCGCCGTGCACGCGCATCAGCAGGCCGCCCTGGGCCTGGCGAGCCAGGGTGTCGATGTGCTGGGCCAGGCCCTCGCGTTGTTGCGCCAGGTCATCGACCAGGGCCTGGCTGTCACGGTCGAGGCTGTCGCGGTGCCGGGCCAACAGGTCCAAGGCGTGGTCCAGTTGCGCGCTGATCTGTGTGCTCCAGCGGGTGCTGTCCTCGGTGGCGCTGGGGCGTGGCGCGAACGCTTCGTCATCGCTGGGCGCGGCCAGCAGCAGGTGCATCTCGCCCAGGCGCTGGCCCAGCAAGGCAGCAAAGCCTGTGAGTTCCACCAGGGCGTCGGTGTGCGCCTCGGGCTCGACACTGGCCGGTTCCATCTCGTCGCGCACGGCGCGCTCCAGGGTGTTCTGGGTCCAATCCCAGGCGTCGCCCTGGTTGTTCAGATAGCCTTGGGCAATCATCAGCAGGTGTGGCGTGCCTTGATCGTCAACGCGGCTGACCCAGCCCAGCAACGGCGAAATGTTGGTAAAGCCGGCGGCAGTCAAATAAGCGCTCATCTCAAGCTCCGGATGAATGCCTGGATTGACCCGGCGGATCAGCTTGAGCACCAGGCTGCCGCCTACCACCACCGAGCTGTTGGACTGCTCGGCGCTCAGGTAACGCACTTCGCTTTCTTCATTGAGCGCAAGGCTGGCCAGTTGCTCGGTGCAGTCGAAGCGCAGTTCGCCTGCACCGCACGGCAGACGGGTGCGGGCCTGGCAGTTGCTGAGCACGGCGCGGATGAACGGCTCGAGCACGAAGGCGTCGGTGATCAGCCCCACCTGGCGGCCACGGCGCACCCGCGAGAGCGCCAGCTGCTGGGGCAAGGCGCTGTTGATCTGCTCCTCGGGCAGCAGGCCGAACGGCAGTTGGTAATGCTGCACCACGCCATCACTGTGAACCTGCAGCTCACTGAGCAGCACCGGCGTAGTGGCCGTGGCCAGGCGTACGCCATAGCTCAGGCGCACCTGGTCGATCGGACCTTGCTTGCCGGCAAACCAGCGCCGCTTGGGCAGGTACTGGGGCAGGATGGTGGTTTCCAGGGTGTCGCTCGAGGGTGCGTCGAGCAGTTCCTCCATGCGCTTGCGCAGCACCAGGGTGGTCAGCTCCGGCAAGCCTTCGCTCGGCTCGATGTGCCAGCTGGGCATACGGTCGCGCGAAGCCAGCAGGAACCAGTAGAAACCATAGGGCGGCAGGGTTAGCAGGAACGGCAACTGGCCGATGGGCGGGAAGGCGCTGCCGCCGAGCATCTCCACCGGTACTTTGTCGGCGTAGGCCGACAGCTCCAGCTCGGCAGCCTGGGCTGCACGCGAGACGTTGGCCACGCACAGGACGATCTCGGTGTTGCCCTCGGCATCGGTGTACTCGCGCAAATAGGCGAGGATGCGTCGATTGCTGGGGGTGAGCATTTTCAGGGTGCCACGGCCAAAGGCTTTTTGCTGCTTGCGCACAGCGAGCAGGCGGCGGTTCCAGTTGAGCAGCGAGTGCGGATCGTGGGACTGGGCCTCGACGTTGACGGTCTGGTAGCCGTAGAGCGGGTCCATGATCGGCGGTAGCACCAGGCGCTGCGGGTCGGCGCGGGAAAATCCGCCGTTGCGGTCCGGCGACCATTGCATGGGGGTGCGTACGCCATCGCGGTCGCCCAGGTAGATGTTGTCGCCCATGCCCAGTTCATCGCCGTAGTACAGGGTCGGAGTGCCAGGCATCGACAGCAGCAGGCTGGTGAGCAGTTCGATACGCCGGCGGTCACGCTGCAGCAGCGGCGCCAGGCGACGGCGGATGCCGAGGTTGATGCGGGCGCGGCGGTCCTCGGCATAGTAGTTCCACAGATAGTCACGCTCGCGGTCGGTGACCATTTCCAGGGTGAGTTCATCGTGGTTGCGCAGGAAGATCGCCCATTGGCAGTTGGCGGGGATTTCCGGGGTCTGGCGCAGGATGTCGGTGATCGGGAAGCGGTCTTCCATGGCCAGGGCCATGTACATGCGCGGCATCAGCGGGAAGTGGAACGCCATGTGGCATTCGTCGCCATCGCCCTCGCCGAAATAGGGACGGGTGTCCTCGGGCCACTGGTTGGCCTCGGCCAGGAGCATGCGGTCGGGGTAGTTGGCGTCGATCTCGGCACGGATCGCCTTGAGTACTGCGTGGGTTTCGGGGAGGTTCTCGTTGTTGGTGCCGTCGCGCTCGATCAGGTAGGGGATCGCATCCAGGCGCAGGCCGTCGACGCCAAGATCGAGCCAGAAGCGCATGACGCCGATCACGGCCTTCATCACTTGCGGGTTGTCGAAGTTCAGGTCCGGCTGGTGCGAATAGAAGCGGTGCCAGAAGTACTGGCCGGCGACCGGGTCCCACGTCCAGTTGGATTTCTCGGTGTCCAGGAAGATGATCCGCGTACCGTCGTACTTCTGATCGGTGTCCGACCACACGTAGAAGTCCCGGGCCTTGCTACCCGGCTTGGCGTGGCGGGCGCGCTGGAACCAGGGGTGCTGGTCGCTGGTGTGGTTGATGACAAGCTCGGTGATCACCCGCAGGCCGCGTTTGTGGGCCTCGGCGATGAAGCGGCGCGCATCGGCCAGGGTGCCGTAGTCGCTGTGCACGGCCTTGTACTCGGCAATGTCGTAGCCGTCATCGCGCCGTGGCGAGGGGTAGAACGGCAGCAGCCACAGCGTGTTGACGCCCAGCTCGGCGATGTAGTCGAGCTTGCCGATCAGCCCGGCGA
The DNA here is from genome assembly GCF_051913525.1 of Pseudomonas sp. PKS. Taxonomy (NCBI): domain Bacteria; kingdom Pseudomonadati; phylum Pseudomonadota; class Gammaproteobacteria; order Pseudomonadales; family Pseudomonadaceae; genus Pseudomonas; species Pseudomonas sp. PKS. Next base: position 317,111 of record NZ_JBEGDO010000003.1, read on the forward strand.
AATCACCGATGCCGTCATTGTTCGAGTCGAAGAAGGACTTGATGTGCAGCTGGTAGATCACTGCGTCCTTGTACCACAGCGGGTCGTCGATGAAGGCTTGTGGGCGGGAACGCTTGGCCATGGGCGACTCCTTTCAATTCGATTTCAGCGTGCAACGGTGTTGTCCGGTAGCCCCACAGGGGACGCCGTTCTAACGGGCTTTTTCGATTCGCCAGATGCCAAACGGCAGGTGCCAGGGCTCGATGCGCATCCATTGGGTCTTGCCGTGCCAGGTCCAGCGGTGGCCGTTCATCAGGTCCTCGCCGAGGGTGTCGGCGTTGTCGTCCAGGCCCAGCTCCCACAGCGGCAGTTCGAAGTGCGCCTCCTGGGCGTTGTGCGGGTCGAGGCTGATGGCCACCAGGATGTAGTTGTCCCGTTCCGGCGTGCGTTTGGCGAAATACAGGATGTTGTCGTTCCAGCAGTTGAAGAATGCGACGCCCAGGTGGGTCTGCAGGGCGCGGTTCTGTCGGCGGATGCGGTTGAGCTGGGCGATCTCGGCGATGATGTTGCCGGGTTGGGTGAAGTCCCGCGGGCGGATTTCGTACTTCTCCGAATCCAGGTATTCCTCCTTGCCGGGCAGCGGCGTGCCCTCGCACAACTCGAAGCCCGAATACATGCCCCACAGCCCGGACCCCATGGTCGCCAGGGCAGCGCGAATCAGGAATCCCGCGCGCCCGGAGGTCTGCAGGAAGTAGGGGTTGATGTCCGGCGTGTTGACGAAGAAGTTCGGCCGGTAGCAGTGGCACCAGGGCGGCTGGTTGAGTTCGAGGAAGTAGTCGCGCAGCTCCTGCTTGGTGTTGCGCCAGGTGAAGTAGGTGTAGCTCTGGGCATAGCCGACCTTGCCCAGGCGGGCCATCATCGCCGGGCGGGTGAAGGCCTCGGCGAGAAAGATCACATCGGGGTAGCGGCTGCGCACGTTGGCGATCAGCCATTGCCAGAACGGCAAGGGCTTGGTGTGCGGGTTGTCGACACGGAAGGTGCGCACGCCCTCCTCGACCCAGCCGACCACCACGTCACGCAGGGCCAGCCACAAGGAGGGCACGGCCTCGGCGGAATAGAAGTCGACGTTGACGATGTCCTGGTACTTTTTCGGCGGGTTCTCGGCGTAGCGGATGGTGCCGTCCGGCCGCCAGCTGAACCAGCCGGGGTGCTCGGTCAGCCAGGGGTGGTCCTGGGAACACTGGATGGCGAAGTCCAAGGCGATCTCCAGGCCATGCTCGGCGGCGGCGGCGACCAGGCGGCGAAAATCCTCGCGGCTGCCCAACTGCGGGTGGATGGCATCGTGGCCGCCTTCGGGGCTACCGATGGCATAGGGACTGCCCGGCTCTCCCGGCTCGGCCTGCAGGGCATTGTTGCGGCCCTTGCGGTGCTTGGTGCCGATGGGGTGGATCGGCGGGAAGTACAGCACGTCGAAGCCCATGTCGCGGATCATCGGCAGGCGCTGGTGCACGTCGTTGAAGGTGCCGTGGCGCTCGGCGCTATCGGTGATCGAACGCGGAAAGAGTTCGTACCAACTGGCGAACAGCGCCTGCTCGCGGTCCACATCCACCGGGAACTCGGCGCTGCGGGTCAGGTAGCTGCGGTGCTCGGCATCGACCATGAGCGCCGCAGTGCCAGGGTCGAGCAACAGCGCCACCTGGTCATCGGCGGCGAGCGTCGGCAGGCGGTGCTGGAGCTGCACAAGCTGCCCGCGCAGTTGGCCGTTGCTGCGCTCGGCGCCCGTGCCCAACAGCAGCCTGCCCTCCTCCAGCTCGAGCTTGATGTCGACGCCGGCGTGGTACTTCTTCTCGAGGTCGTGGCAGTAGGTGGCGAAGGGGTCGATCCAGGCCTCGATGCTGAACAGGTGAAGGCCCAGTTCCAGCGGCGTGAACTCGGCCAGCCACAGGTCGTTGCCAGGCGAATGCATGGGCACGGTGTGCCAGCGGCGGCTGTGGGCCTGGCGCCAGTGCAGGACCACCGCCAAGCGGTCATGGCCATCGCTGTAGACCTTGCTGCTCACCGCCACGCGCTGGCCACGTACCGCCTTGGTGGCGAAGGTGCCAGCATCGAGCACCGGTTGCGTGTCTTCGACCACGATGCGCGGTGCCAGCAACGCCTGGGACAGGCTGATGGCCTGGTCCGGGTGATCGTTGGCCATGGGCACGCTGTCGAACGGCTCATTTCCTGACATCGAACCTTGCTCCCTTTTGCGGTGGCGGTAAGGGTTCAGAGCCGTGGGCGCTGCCTGGGGTTCAAAAAAAATGAGCGAACGGTGCAGGGCCAAGTCAAAGCCTGCAAAGACGCTTGATTCCCAAGGGAGGCCTGGCCATGAACATTCCCATTCCACCGGAGACGCCCGACCCGAACATCGACGACCCCACCCTGCCGCCGACCGTGCCGGAGGAGGAGCCGGACGATCTGCCGATCAAACCGACCGTGCCGCCGACCGTGGGGGATCCGCCGAGCGAGGAGCCACCGGTGAAAGGCAAAGGATAGACAAGGACCGTGACAAGCACGGTATGGACACTGGGAGCGGTAGCGAAACTGCCGCCCCTTTCGCAGGTGACCCCGCTCCCACCTGGTTTTGCATGTTTTTTGTGGGAACGGGTTTACCCGCGAAGAAGTCACCGCGGAGCAAGACCCTGATTCCCACGCAATCAGGTGATACCGACGATAGGTTACAGATTGATCTCGGCGATGCTGATCTCGCGCATGCGGAACTTCTGCACCTTCCCGGTCACCGTCATCGGGAACGCCTCGACGAAGCGATAATGGCGGGGCACCTTGAAATGAGCGATACGCGCCTTGCACCAGCCCTGTAGCTCCTCGGCCGTGGCGCTGTGTCCGGGATGCAGCTTGATCCAGGCCACCACCTCCTCGCCATAGCGGCTGCAGGGAATGCCGATCACCTGGGCATCGGCCACCGCCGGGTGGGTATAGAAGAACTCCTCCAGCTCGCGCGGATAGATGTTCTCGCCTCCTCGGATAATCATGTCCTTGTTGCGCCCGACGATGCGCACATAGCCCTGCTCATCCATCACCGCCAGGTCGCCCGAATGCATCCAGCCAGCCGGGTCGATGGCATCCTGGGTGGCTTGCGGGTTGTTCCAGTAGCCGAGCATCACGCTGTAGCCGCGAGTGCACAGCTCGCCGATTTCGCCACGCGGGACGATGTTGCCGTGCTCGTCCACCAGCTTGCTTTCCAACTGCGGCTGGGTACGCCCGACCGTGGTCACGCGCAGTTCCAGCTCGTCGTCAGGGCCGGTCTGCAACGACACCGGGCTGGTCTCGGTCATGCCGTAGGCGATCTGCACCTGGGCCATGTGCATCTGCCCGATCACCCGGCGCATCACCTCGATCGGGCAGGTGGCCCCGGCCATGATGCCGCTGCGCAGGCTGGAGAGATCCAGCTCGGCGCGACCGGGGTGGTCGAGCATGGCGATGAACATAGTCGGCACGCCATAGAGAATGCTGGCGCGCTCCTCGGCCACAGCCTGCAGGGTCAGGCCCGGGTCGAAGGCATCGTTGGGGTAGATCATGGTGCTGCCATGGGTGATGCAGCCCAGGTTGGCCATGACCATGCCGAAGCAGTGGTACAGCGGCACCGGGATCACCATGCGGTCCTGTGCCGTCAGGCCTAGGCTTGCACCGACCATATAGCCGTTGTTGAGGATGTTGTAGTGGCTGAGCGTGGCGCCCTTGGGCGCGCCGGTGGTGCCGGAGGTGTACTGGATGTTCACCGGCTGGTCGAATTGCAGGCTGCGCTGGCGGGCGTCGAAGGCAGCAAGGTCGGTCTGCCCTGCTCGCTCGATCAGCCGAGCCCAAGGCAGGAAACCGGCCGGCGGGTTGGCGGCCAGGCTGATCACCCCGCGCAGCGCCGGCAGCCGCTCGCTGGCCAGTTGGCCGGGCGCGTCGGTGCGCAGTTCAGGGGCCAGGTCCAGCAGCATGGCGTGGTAGTCGGAGGTCTTGAAGGCGTCGGCGCACACCAGCCAGCTGCAGCCTGACTGGCGCAGTACGTATTCCAGTTCACCGACCCGATAGGCCGGGTTGATGTTGACCAGGATCGCGCCGACCTTGGCGCTGGCCAGTTGCAGGATGCACCACTGGGCGCAGTTGGGCGCCCAGATCCCGACCCGATCGCCAACCTGCACACCCAGCGCCATCAGCGCCCGGGCATGCTCATCGACAGTCTCGGCCAATTGCCGCCAGCTGTAGCGCAGCCCCTGGTGGCGAACGACCAGGGCTTCGCCGTCAGGATGGCGGGCCACAGTCGCATCGAAGGCCTGGCCGATGGTCAGGGTCAACAACGGGCGGTCCTGTCGGCCGCGGGTGTAGCTTGGTTGACTCATGGATGTCCCTTCTTGTGGTTGTTCTGGGCATGACTGAAGCAAGCGACGCTACTCTGGCGCAGATTTACGTTAACGTAAAGGTCACGAGTCGATTGACAGCATTGAGCGGCAGGTTTACGTTAACGTAAAGGTGAAAAATGACAACGGGCTTGTCGGCGTGACACCCATCCTGCGGGAGCGGTGGATAGCCCTTGAGCTACGGTGTAACCCAACTTCAATAACAAGAAGGTGCCCCCGCATGCATTACCCCACCCTGAACTTCGCCCTGGGCGAAACCATCGACATGCTCCGCGACCAGGTGCGCACCTTCGTTGCCGCCGAACTGGCCCCCCGCGCGGCTCAGATCGACCAGGACAACCTGTTCCCCGCCGACATGTGGCGCAAGTTCGGCGACATGGGCCTACTGGGCATCACCGTGCCAGAGGAATACGGCGGCGCCGGCCTGGGTTACCTGGCCCACGTGGTGTCGATGGAGGAAATCAGCCGCGGTTCGGCCTCGGTGGCCCTGTCCTATGGCGCCCACTCCAACCTGTGCGTCAACCAGATCAACCGCAACGGCACCCACGAGCAGAAGCTCAAGTACCTGCCCAAGCTGATCAGCGGCGAGCACATCGGCGCCCTGGCCATGAGCGAGCCCAACGCCGGCTCCGACGTGGTGTCGATGAAGCTGCGCGCCGAGAAGCGCGGCGACCACTACGTGCTCAACGGCAGCAAGACCTGGATCACCAACGGCCCTGACGCCAACACCTATGTGATCTACGCCAAGACAGACCTGGACAAGGGCCCCCACGGCATCACTGCGTTCATCGTCGAGCGCGACTGGAAAGGCTTCTCGCGCAGCAACAAGTTCGACAAGCTCGGCATGCGCGGCTCCAATACCTGCGAGCTGTTCTTCGATGGTGTGGAAGTCCCGGAGGAAAACATCCTCGGCCAGCTCAACGGTGGCGTGCGTGTGCTGATGAGCGGCCTGGACTACGAACGCGTGGTCCTCTCCGGCGGCCCGACCGGCATCATGCAGGCCTGCATGGACCTGGTGGTGCCCTACATCCATGACCGCAAGCAGTTCGGCCAAAGCATCGGCGAGTTCCAGCTGATCCAAGGCAAGATCGCCGACATGTACACCCAGCTCAACGCCAGCCGCGCCTACCTGTATGCCGTGGCCCAGGCCTGCGACCGCGGCGAGACCACCCGCAAGGACGCCGCCGGGGTGATCCTCTATACCGCCGAACGCGCGACCCAGATGGCCCTGGAAGCGATCCAGATCCTCGGCGGCAATGGCTATATCAATGAATTCCCGGCAGGTCGCCTGCTGCGCGATGCCAAGCTGTACGAAATCGGCGCCGGCACCAGCGAGATCCGCCGGATGCTGATCGGTCGCGAACTGTTCAACGAAACCCGCTAAAGCAGCTTCAAGCAGCAAGCTACAAGCAGCAAGACAACCAGATGCGCGCTTGCAGCCACAACACTGAACATTCTTGCAGCTTGAAGCTTGAGGCTTGATTCTGCGCGAGGAGTCATGATGATCCTGAAGTCACAGTTGAACGTTAAGTCACCAGAGTTCGCGCAGAACTGGACCGCCATGGCAGCCCAGGTCCAGGCTCTGCGCACCCTGCTTGCCCAGGTCAGCCAGGGCGGCGGCCCCAAGGCCCAGGAACGGCATACCTCGCGAGGCAAACTGCTGCCACGCGAGCGCATCGATCGCCTGCTCGACCCAGGCTCGCCCTTCCTCGAGATCGGCCAGTTGGCCGCCCATGAGGTCTATGGCGAAGACGTGCCCGCTGCGGGCGTGATCGCCGGCATCGGTCGTATCGAGGGGGTCGAATGCATGATCGTGGCCAACGATGCCACGGTCAAAGGCGGCTCCTACTATCCGTTGACGGTGAAAAAACACCTGCGCGCCCAGACCATCGCCCTGCAGAACCGCCTGCCCTGCATCTACCTGGTGGACTCCGGCGGCGCCAACCTGCCCCGCCAGGACGAAGTCTTCCCGGACCGCGAGCACTTCGGGCGGATTTTCTTCAACCAGGCCAACATGAGCGCGCAGGGCATCCCACAGATCGCCGTGGTCATGGGCTCGTGCACCGCAGGCGGCGCCTATGTGCCGGCCATGGCCGACGAAGCGATCATGGTGCGCCAGCAGGCGACCATCTTCCTCGCAGGCCCCCCTCTGGTGAAGGCTGCCACCGGTGAGGTGGTCAGCGCCGAAGACTTGGGCGGCGCCGACGTGCATTGCCGCACCAGCGGTGTGGCCGACCACTACGCCGACAACGATGAACACGCCCTGGCCCTGGCCCGGCGCAGCGTGGCCAACCTCAACTGGCGCAAGCTCGGCCAGGTGCAGCGCCAGGCACCCATCGCCCCGCTGTACGACGCCCAGGAGCTGTACGGCGTGGTCCCGGCCGACGCCAAGCAACCCTTCGACGTACGCGAAGTCATCGCTCGCCTGGTCGATGGCTCGGTGTTCGATGAGTTCAAGGCCTTGTTCGGCACCACCCTGGTGTGCGGCTTCGCCCACCTGCATGGCTACCCAGTGGCGATCCTGGCCAACAACGGCATCCTCTTTGCCGAGGCCGCGCAAAAAGGCGCGCACTTCATCGAGCTGGCCTGCCAACGCGGCATCCCGCTGCTGTTCCTGCAGAACATCACAGGCTTCATGGTCGGCAAAAAGTATGAAGAAGGCGGCATCGCCAAGCATGGCGCCAAGCTGGTGACCGCGGTGGCCTGTGCCCAGGTGCCGAAGTTCACCGTGATCATCGGCGGCAGCTTCGGTGCCGGCAACTATGGCATGTGCGGCCGCGCCTACGACCCGCGCTTCTTGTGGATGTGGCCCAACGCACGCATCGGCGTGATGGGGGCCGAACAAGCTGCTGGCGTGCTGGCGCAGGTCAAGCGCGAACAGAGCGAACGCGCCGGCACGGCTTTTAGCGCCGAGGAAGAGGCCAAGCTCAAACAGCCGATCCTCGACCAGTACGAACGCCAGGGCCACCCCTACTACTCCAGCGCACGACTGTGGGACGACGGCGTCATCGACCCGGCGCAGACCCGCGATGTGCTCGGCCTGGCGTTGTCCGCCGCACTGAACGCCCCGATCGAACAGAGCCGCTTCGGCATTTTCCGGATGTGACCCATGAGCGATTTCAGCACCCTGGAAGTCATCAAGGACCCTCGCGGCTTCGCCACCCTGTGGCTAAGCCGCGAAGACAAGAACAACGCCTTCAACGCGCAGATGATCCGCGAACTGATCGTCGCCCTGGACCAGCTCGCCGAGGACGCCAGCCTGCGCTTCTTGCTGCTGCGCGGCCGCGGCCGGCATTTCAGCGCAGGTGCCGATCTGGCCTGGATGCAACAATCGGCACAGCTGGACTTCAACACCAACCTGGACGATGCCCGTGAGCTGGGCGAGCTGATGTACGCCCTGCACCGGCTCAAGGCTCCGACCGTGGCGGTAGTGCAAGGCGCGGCCTTCGGTGGCGCCTTGGGCCTGATCAGTTGCTGCGACATGGCCATCGGCGCCGAGGACGCACAACTGTGTCTCTCGGAAGTGCGCATCGGCCTCGCGCCAGCGGTGATCAGCCCGTTCGTGGTCAAGGCCATCGGCGAGCGCGCCGCCCGCCGCTATGCCCTGACCGCCGAGCGCTTCAGCGGCGTGCGCGCCCGCGAGCTGGGATTGCTGGCCGAGGTCTACCCGGCCAACGAGCTGGACGCTCAGGTCGAGGCCTGGGTCGACAACCTGCTGCTCAACAGCCCCCAGGCCCTGCGCGCCACCAAGGACTTGCTGCGCGAAGTCGACGACGGCGAGCTGAGTCCGGCCTTGCGCCGCTACTGCGAAAACACCATCGCCCGCATCCGCGTCAGCCCCGAAGGCCAGGAGGGCCTGCGCGCCTTCCTGGAAAAACGCCGCCCCGCCTGGCAAGCCAACGAGAAGGAAACGCGCCCATGAGCCGCCCCACCCTGACCACCCTGCTGGTCGCCAACCGCGGCGAGATCGCCTGCCGGGTCATGCGCACCGCCAAAGCCATGGGCCTGACCACGGTCGCCGTGCACAGCGCCACCGACCGCGATGCCCGCCACAGTCGCGAGGCAGATATCCGCATCGACCTGGGCGGCACCAAGGCTGCCGAAAGCTACCTGGTGATCGACAAACTCATCGCCGCCGCCAAGGCCAGCGGCGCCCAGGCCATCCACCCGGGCTATGGCTTCCTCTCGGAAAACGCAGGCTTCGCCCGCGCCGTCGAACAGGCCGGCCTGATCTTCCTCGGCCCACCGGCCAGCGCCATCGATGCCATGGGCAGCAAGTCGGCGGCCAAGGCGCTGATGGAAAGCGCCGGCGTGCCGCTCGTGCCCGGCTACCACGGCGATGCCCAAGACCTGGAAACCTTCCGCGCCACCGCCGAGCGCATCGGCTATCCGGTACTGCTCAAGGCCAGTGCCGGCGGTGGCGGCAAAGGCATGAAAGTGGTCGAGGAAGAAAGCCAACTGGCCGACGCCCTGGCCTCGGCGCAGCGCGAGGCGCAATCGTCGTTCGGCGATGCGCGCATGCTGGTGGAAAAATACGTGCTCAAGCCGCGTCACGTGGAAATCCAGGTGTTCGCCGACCAGCACGGCAATTGCCTGTACCTCAACGAGCGCGACTGCTCGATCCAGCGCCGTCATCAGAAAGTGGTCGAAGAAGCCCCCGCTCCTGGCCTGTCCCCCGAGCTGCGCCGGGCCATGGGCGAGGCGGCGGTGCGCGCCGCTCAGGCCATCGGCTATGTCGGTGCCGGTACCGTGGAATTCCTGCTCGATGCCCGTGGCGAATTCTTCTTCATGGAGATGAACACCCGCTTGCAAGTCGAGCACCCGGTCACCGAAGCCATCACCGGCCTGGACTTGGTGGCCTGGCAGATCCGCGTGGCCTGTGGCGAGCCGCTGCCGATCACTCAGACGCAGGTGCCACTGATCGGTCATGCCATCGAGGTGCGGCTGTATGCCGAAGACCCCGCCAACGAGTTCCTGCCGGCCACCGGTACCCTCGCACTGTACCGCGAATCGGCCCCAGGCGAAGGCCGTCGAGTGGACAGCGGCGTCAGCGAGGGGGATGTCGTCTCGCCGTTCTACGACCCCATGCTGGGCAAGCTGATCGCCTGGGGCAAGGACCGCGAACAGGCCCGCCTGCGCCTGCTGGCCATGCTCGATGAGTTCGCCATCGGCGGGCTGAAGACCAATATCGCCTTCCTGCGCCGCATCCTGGCGCACCCGGCCTTCGCCGCAGCCGAACTGGACACGGGCTTCATTCCACGCCACCAGGCCGACCTGTTGCCGGCACCCACTGCCTTGCCGGCAGCGTTCTGGCAAGCCGCCGCCGAGGCCTGGCTACAGGGCCGCCCCACGCTCCAGCGCCAGGACGATCCCGGCTCGCCCTGGGCCCGGCATGACGGCCTGCGCCTGGGCCTGCCGGCGCGCAGCAGCCTGCACCTGGTCAGTGGCGGGCAGGACCAGGCCGTAGCCTTGGAATACAGCGCACCCTCCACCTGGCAACTACAGGGCGAGCACCTGTGCCATGAGCAGGACGACCTGCGTCGTCGCTGCCTGGCCATTCGTCGAGGTGACGCGCTGTATCTGCAATGGAATGGCGAAATGCACGCGGTCAGCGCCTTCGACCCGATCGCCGAGGCCGAAGCCAGCCACAGCCACCAAGGCGGCCTGAGCGCCCCCATGAACGGCAGTATCGTGCGTGTATTGGTGGAACCGGGTCAGGTCGTGGAGGCTGGCACCGCGCTGGTGGTGCTTGAAGCGATGAAGATGGAGCACAGCATCCGCGCACCTCATGATGGCACGGTCAAGGCACTGTTCTGTCAGGAAGGTGACATGGTCAGCGAAGGGGCGGTACTGGTGGAATTGGCTGAGTAAACACAAAGAGGCCGCTGCGCGATGGAGTGCGCAGCGGCCCCTGCCGATCAGAACTTGCCGTGCACGCGGACCACGACACCGAGAAACTCGCAGCCCTCTTCGCACAGCATTGTGGGATACCGGGTATTGAGCGGCCTGAGCATCCGCTCTCCGCCTTCTTCGATCAACTGCCTCAACACCGCAGCCTTGCCCGGCTGACGGGCGATCACCAGTTTGCCAGGCGCCACCTCAAGGCCAGTATCCACCAGGATGAGCATCCCCTGGGGCACACTCATACCGCTTGCGGCATTCATCGAATCGTTTTCAACCGGCAGCCAGAATGCGTTACCGGCTGGCATGTAGTCACTCTGCTCATGCACATCGGCGGTTTCAGGCAATGTGCCCTGTAAATCGCTCCAGGCCAGTACCGGAAGCCGAAAACTGGCATAGCGCAACGCTTCGCCCGATATTGGCCGCCCTGGCGCGTAGACCCCTGGAGGTTCACGCAACAGGTTGCGCTCCACCACCATGACCTGCGCCTGCAGGTACACCAGCCCGAGTTTTTCCAGCTTTTCGTTGATGGTCGCCAGCGTGGGTTTTCGAGTACCGCGCAACCAATGGCCTACACCGCCCTGGGTCATCCCCAGACGTTCGGCGAGCTTGAGCTGGTTGAGCTTGTGTTCACGCTTGTAGCGCGCAAGAAATTCGTTCCAGTTTTCCATGGCGGAGAACAATACGGACTGCACCTGCCGCATCAATACACATCCTGAATTATCTTCAATGAGCCAAATAATACATGCTGACCTATGCTGCGTATTCACCACTCCCAAGTGAATATCAACAGGTATCAGGATGAAACCATCGAAAAACGACGAAACAGATCTCGACAGCGAAGCAGCCCGCCGCGCCCTGGACTACTACCTCAATCCCACACCGCCCCGGCCCAATCTGGACACCAAGATCTGGACTCTGCATGAAGGCGTAAGCGCCGCACAGGCACATGACCATGCCCTGGCGCTGTTGCGCTGCGCAGCGGCCACTGCCCACGAAACAGCCACTCACCAACCCCAGGGCATGACCCGGGAGGTGATGTTCGCATTGATGCACATGATGAACATGGCCAGGGCACTGCTGGAGCACCAGCAGGCGTCAGGAAAGGCCGAAAGATGAGCAAGACGTGAGGGCCGACGAACGGTGAGGAGCCGTATCCCGGCGATCAGGCGCCGTCCGGTAATATTTTTTTACCAGGCAGGGGAAAATTCATTTGACTGTCAAATGATAACGATTATTATTGCACTCAGCTGGTCGCGAGACCTGCTGGATAACCTGGAAGCCCTTAGGTCGGACTCTCAGATTATCTCCTCATCAGGCTAATCACGGTTTTGACCCGGCTTTTTGCCGGGTCATTTTTTTGGCTCTTCAGGCTAATGAAGATCGGTACCGTTTGATGGCCGCGAGGATAGCAAAGGTATGTCAATTCGTGAACGTGTGTTGCAGCGTTTTGCGAAATCAGCACTTGAGAATCAATATCGTTACGAATAATCTAATGGCGCATCACGGAAGATGCCCCCTACTCCATTTAGAGCAAGGAGCTATCCATGACCCGTCTGTTGCTGCCCCTGGAACATGACACCGCCTTGCAGGCGCCGACCGACGACGCCCTGCTCCATGGCTTGCAGCGCTTACCACGGCGCGTGCAACAGATCTTTCTGCTCAATCGCCTCGACCAGCAGGACCTTGCGAGCATCGCCCAGCGTCTCGACCTCCCCCTGTTGACCATCGAGCGCCACCTGAATCAGGCCTTGCAGATCACCTGTACCCCAGGCGACGCCCTCGCCCGCACTGCGGGGCAGTGGTACATCCACTTGCAGAACCCTGAGGCCACCGCCTGCGAACGCATCGACTTTCGCCGCTGGCTCGACGCCGCCCCGGAACACCTGCATGCTTTCCACGACACCGAACTGCGCTGGCGCAGCCTGCTCGCCCCTGCCCGCCAATTGGGCCATGACGGCTGGTACCGCCATGGCCGGGCGGCACTGTCGCTGGGCGGTTGTTCGATCGTGGTCGGATTGGGTGTGGCCGCCTTGGCCTTGCTCGGCTTCTTGACCTGAATCTCTTCCAGGCCATTGGATGAGCAAGCAGTACTTTCCTACAGGATTTAGTCGCCCAGCCTTCTGGCCAAGCGGTGTACAGTAACGCCACAACAAAGCCACAGGAGTCTGGCAATGACCGTGACGCTGTCCCCGCTGCAGATCGACTGCGATTTCGATTCCGGAAATATCCAGGTACTGGACACCCGCGACCCGAGCCGGGTGCGCTTGGCCATCCGCCCCGATACCAACAGTGGCCATTTCCAGTGGTTCCACTTCAAGGCCAGCGGCCTGGCCCCGGGCCAGACCCACCGTTTCAGCCTGGATAACGCCAGCCAGTCCTCCTATAACAAGGCCTGGCACGGCTATCAAGCCGTAGCATCCTATGATCAACAGCACTGGTTTCGCATCCCCAGCCAGTTCGACGGCCAAGCCCTGGTGTTCGAACTTCAAGCCAAGGCCCCCCAAGCCTGGTTCGCCTATTTCGAACCCTACCCCCGCGCCCGCCACAATCAATTGATCGAACGTGCCAAGCAGTTGCCGAGCGTCGAGCTGCTGGCCTGCGGTCGTAGCGTGCAAGGCCGCGATATCCCGCTGCTGCGCGCAGGTAACGGCGCACCGGGCAAGCGCAAGCTGTGGCTGATCGCTCAGCAGCACCCAGGCGAGCACATGGCGGAATGGTTCATGGAGGGCGTGATAGACCGTCTGCAAGCCAACGACAGCACCGTCCAGTCACTGCTGGCCGCCGCCGACCTGTACCTGATCCCGAACATGAACCCTGATGGTGCCTTCCTCGGCCATCTGCGCACCAACTTCAAGGGCAAGGACCTCAACCGCGCCTGGCAGGACGCCAGCGTCGAGCTCAGCCCCGAGGTCTTCTTTGCCCAGAGCCAGATGAAGCAGCACGGCGTGGATGCGTTCATCGATGTGCATGGTGACGAGGAAATCCCCCACGTCTTCACCGCTGCCTGCGAAGGCAACCCAGGCTACACGCCACGCCTGGCGAAGCTGGAGGAGCAGTTCCGCTCCACTCTGTGCAGGATCACTCGGGACTTCCAGACCGTACACGGCTATACCCGCGACGAGCCCGGTCAGGCCAACATGACGCTGGCCTGCAACGCCGTGGGCCAGGCCTATGATTGCCTTTCACTGACGCTGGAGATGCCGTTCAAGGACCACGACGATGCGCCCAACGCCATCACCGGCTGGTCGGGCGAGCGCTCCAAGGCGCTGGCTGGCGCCGTGTTGGAGACCTTGGAGAAGATGGTCAAGGATTTGCGCTGAAGCAATCTGGCGCTATCGGGGGACGAGCCCGCTCCTACAGGGAGCAGCGCTGTGCTTGTTCCGCGATGGCAGCCGGATAGGCGCCACGAGGCTCAATGGCTATACGAGCGAAAGACAACAGAGGGCCAGTGCGCCATAGCGCAGAGAAAAGCTGGGAAAAGACTTGAAGAAATGGCAGGGGCGGCTGGATTCGAACCAACGCATGGCAGGATCAAAACCTGCTGCCTTACCGCTTGGCGACGCCCCTGTATCGGATGCGACGAGTGCGAGAGCACTGTCGTTCTGACGGTTCGCTGACAACGACGTTGAGCCGCTGTGCTGGAATGGGCGGCACTATACCAACACTCAATTCACCTGGGAACCCCCGGAGCGAAAAAAATTGCCTTAAAACAGCAAGTTAGTCTTCGCATCCGTTTCTTCAGCCCCACCTGCTCTGGCCATCCGTCGTATTTTCTGCGCCTCGCTTTAACAACCGCGTGTTCGCCCCTTCCAATCAGGTAAGAAAAGCCTGCGCATTACAAGGAGGGCGCCATGCCAGTTTCCCATGACCTATACCAGGACCTGCACTATCCCCGCGAAATCGTCCAGCAGCGGCGCCAACAGGACAAGGAACTCGACCGGCTGCTGGATGAATATGTGGACATCGACAATCAGGTACTGGCGGCCGAATCGATCTCGGCAGGCATCGCCGATGACGACGACCTACGGCGCCTCAAGGAACGGCGGCTGGCGGTCAAATACATGATAGAGCGCCAGCTCGAGCGCAAGGCGTGAGCCCCCTGGGGCTGTATCGCAGTCCCCGCCAGATGTCGACGGGGCGCGCCGGTCAGATCCGGAAGCGGCTGAGCAGGCGGTCCTGTTGACCCACATGTTCGACCATCACCGAGCACTGGCTGACTTGCTGCTGCGCACCGCCGGACACTTCCAGGCCGATGTCGCGAATATTGGTGGTGTTGCGGTTGATCTCTTCGCTGGTAGCGCTCTGCTGCTCGGCAGCGGCGGCGATCTGCAGGTTCATGTCATTGATGCGGTAGATCGCCTCGCGAATGCGCCCGAGGGTCTCATTGGCTGCATTGGCATCCTCGGCAGTCTTGCTGGCGGCATCGCGGCTTTGCTGCATGCGCACCTGGGCCTGGCGTACACCCGCTTGCAACTGGTCGATCATTAGGCGGATCTCCTGGGTCGATTGCTGGGTGCGCGAGGCCAGCGAACGCACCTCATCGGCCACCACAGCGAATCCGCGCCCGGACTCGCCGGCACGCGCGGCCTCGATCGCGGCGTTGAGTGCGAGCAGGTTGGTCTGGTCGGCAATACTGGTGATGACCGAGAGGATCGACTCGATGCTGTGGCTGAGGGTGGACAACTCGTTGATGGCCTGCCCGGTGGTGTTCATTTCCTCGGCCAGGCCGTTGATGGCCCCGGTCGAACGCAACACCAGCGCCACGCCGTTCTCGGTCTGATCGTGTGCAGCCACCGCAGCCTGGGCGGCGGCCTGGGCATTGCGCGCCACGTCCTCGGCGGTGGAGGCCATTTCGTTCATGGCGGCGGCCAGTTGATCGAGCTCCTGCAACTGCAGTTGCACGCGGCTGGCCGCCTGGTTCGCCTCGTGGGAGGTGGCCGTGGTGCTCTCGCGCACCTGTTGCGAGGTCTGCTGCACATCGCCGATCAGCGCCTTGAGGTTGCCCAGGAACTGATTGAACTCCACCGACACCAGCGCCACTTCATCGTTGCCGGACACTGGCAGTTGACGCGTCAGGTCGCCGTTACCACGGTTCATGTCGGCCAGCGAGGCCTTGAGCCGATCCAATGGCAACAACAAGCGCCGCACCAATAGGCCCAGCACCAGCAGGCTCAGCAGCCCCCCCAGCCCGGTGCCGACAACTGCGCGCCAGGTCAGTTGATGGCTGGCCGCCATGACGATGCCTTCATCCAGCACCACGCCGATATACCAGTGCATGCCCTGGAGGTTGGACAACGGAATGAACGACACCAGCAGGGACTTGCCATCCACCTCGATCGACTGAAGCTGGCTTTCCAGTGGCGGCTGCGCGCCGCCGAACAAGGCACTGTAGGGCTTGCCGTTGAGCTGAGCATCAGGGTGGGAAATGATGTTGCCGTTCTGGTTCAGCAAGAAGGCGTAGCCCGCGCCGCTGAAGTCCAGCGTGTTGATGGCCTCGATGACTGTGTCGAGATGGATATCGCCGCCCAGCACACCGGCGAAACGCCCATCGTCTGTGATTCTGCTGACAGCCGAAATCAGCACTTTCCCCGTTGAAGAATCCTGATAGGGCTCGGTCAGCACTGCCTGGCTGCTCCCCTCCCCGGTTGCATACCAAGGTCGCGTGCGACCGTCATAGCCCGGCTTGGGCTTCCAGGCTTCAAGGTCGCCAATGGGCTTGCCATCGACCTGCAGGGCACCGAACACCAGTGCAAACTCCTGCTTCAACACGGGTGAACCGGTGATGCGCTGGATGGTTTGCTGGCTGACGGGGCTGGCGATGGACTGGACCGTCAGGTCCATCAGATGCAGCTTGCCGTTGAGCCAGTTCTCGATCTGCCGGGCAACGGCCGTGCTCGATTCGAGGATGCTTTCTCCCGCTTGCGTGCGCAGCACTGTGCGCACCTGACTGACCTGGGCCAAGGACAACAGGCTGGTGGTGATCAACAACACGCAGGCAGCGGCGAGGCTGACCTTGTACCGGATTTTCATCAAGACTCCAGGGGAAATCGTACAGGCGGTGATAACTCTTTCGCGGGAAAACCCACTCCCCCAGAAAACGCACAAGCGCTGTGGGAGCAGGCTCACCCGCGAA